>NZ_CP108101.1:4903298-5209754 GCF_036195325.1 Streptomyces sp. NBC_00234
CAGCCGTCGCGGGCCCGGACGGGGCCCGCTTCAGCCTCTTCACCCAGGCCATGCGGGAGGTGCTCGCCGACGCCCAGGGCGAACTCCTCGCCGACCGGTTCTGCACCCTGCTGGAAACCGCGATGGCCGACCTCCGCACCCGGCAGTCGAATCCGCCGCCCCCGCAGGTACCCCGGCTCGGCGGGGACACCGGCCCCCGATTCGTCGTCCTGCCCGAACGGTCCACCGAGGGGCGGCGGGTACGGCTGGTGCGCGAGCACCCGGTGTGGGCCAAGGTCACCGACTCGCTGGAGGCCAAGGAGTGGCGGGCGCAGGCGGAGACCGTGGTCCGCACGCTCGACCGCGAGCTGGCCTCCGAGCGGGAGGGACTGCGGGACGACCCGTGGCTCGACTGGGAATCGGACCTGCGGACCTCGGAGCGCCTGGCGGAGCTGGTGGACCGCGCGGAAGTCGCCGCGTTCACCCCGGCCGAGGCGGCACTGCTCGCGGTGGCACCGGCGCTGTACTTCGGGTTCCGGGTCCGGCTGGCGGCGCGGGCCGACCACCGGGATCTACGGACGGAGTGGGACCAGTACCCGCGGCTCCAGCGCCAGACAGATCCCGGGGCGGGGCCCGGCAGCCCGCCCAGGGACCGCAGGGTGGCGGGGTCCTGGGTGCTGCACCAGACCCGCTGCGACCCGGGCAACGCGCACGACCACCTCAGCGAACTCGTCAACTTCCTCCGTACGGTGCTCGACGGCACCGACGAGCTGGACGACGAGTGCAGCCCGCCGGTCGTGTCCTGGCTGTTCCGGGCCATGCGGCACGGCGGCGGTGTGCTGGCCGAGCCGCCCGTCCTGGCCGCGCAGGCCCGCAAGGGCGAACCCAACTACCAGCGGGTCGGCCTGATGCTCTGCGTGGCCCGTCTGATGGCGCTCGACCGCAGCGAACTCCCCTCGGTCCTGGTCGAGCACATGGGGGGACGGGAGCCCATCGGCCTGGTCCGCGTACGGCTCTCCGTCGACGGAGCCCGGTGGTCCCTGCCGGACGAGAGCAGGGGCACCCTGACGCTGGCGGCCGAATGCGGCCACCAGGCGCTGATGGTCGCCCTCCAGGAGCAGGTACAGGCCCTGGACGGACTGCTCTGCAGCAACCTGCGGATTCCGGGCCTCGCCGATCTGCCGAGCCGGGCCTCCGACGTCCAGGTGAAGCCGGAGACGGACCCGGAGACCGGGGAGCCGCGGTTCTACCCGGTCGCCACCCGGTTCGGACTCGACGCCACCCGCGTACGGGACCTGCTCACCGGCGAAGCGCTGTACGGCGACCGCCATCTCGCCATCCGTGAGCTCTACCAGAACGCGATGGACGCCTGCCAGGTGCGCCAGGCCCGGGAGATGGCCCTGCTGAAGCACGGGAACACTCCGGAGTGGCGGGGCGCCATCGAGTTCACGCAGCAGCTCGACCGCACCCGGGGCCGCTGGTACGTCGACTGCGTCGACAACGGCTCGGGCATGGGCCGCGGGGAACTGCTCCACTCCTTCGCCCAGGGCGGTGTCCGGCTCTCCCACCTGACCTCGTTCCAGGAGGAGATGCTCGAATGGCAGAAGCGCGCCATCCCCTTCCAGCAGATCAGCCGTTTCGGCATCGGCGTCCTGAGCTACTTCATGATCGCCGACGAGATCGAGGTGGTCACGCGCAAGTTCCAGCGTGACGGCACCCCGGAGAGCACGGCGCTGCGCGTCACGATCGACGGTCCCGAGCACCTCTTCCAGGTGGCCCAGCACCAGGAGGACATGACGTTCATCGGGGACGACTGCGGCACCCGTATCCGCCTCTACCTCCGTGAGGACCTGAAGAACTTCTCGTGCGTCAAGGTGCTGCGGTCGGTGCTGGGCGTGGCCCGGTTCCACACGGTGGCGGACCATGTCGGCACCGATGCGGAGACCTGGGTACCGGAGGAGTACGGCAGCAAGCCCGACACCGGGGCGGACCCGGTCATCGGGGCCGAAGGCACCGTCGTGCCGGTGGACGGCGGCATGGTGTTCTGGTGCGAGCGCGGCGGGGCGCTGCTGGTCGACGGCATCTCGGTGAAGGGACAGTGGTTCCGGGGCGAGGGCACGGAGGGGCGGAGCAGGGCGGGAGCGATGGTGGTGCGCGGCGCCGTCGTCAATCTCCGGGGGCCGGTGATCAGGTCGGCGGGGAAGAAGGCCCTGCCACGGCTCTCCGTGAACCGGTCCGAAATCCTCGACGAAGTCGCCCCCACGGTCTTCGCGCTGCTCGCCAAGAGGGACGCGGCGGAGGTGTTGAGCGCGAGCGAGCTGCTCACGGAAGCGTGGCTGGAGGACATCGCGACCGCCGAGCCGCGGATCGCCGACGCGATCGTCGCCGGGCTGGTCAGGGTCGGCGCGAAACTCACCTACCGCGACGGGGTCGCCGATCTCTCCCGGACGGGCTATCTGGTCGGGGACCGGGAGGTGCGGGCGCTGTGGGTGGCGGACTGGCCGCGCGCACGGCCGAGGTCCGAGTACCGGTCGCGGGATCTGGCCTCGCATCTGCCCGGACACCTGGCGCTCTGGCGCTACGCCGCTCACTTCCCGGACGGGGTCGCCGCGGTCCTGGGGGACGTGTGCCCGGAGGATCTCGCCACCGTGTGTCTGCGGCCGGCCGCGCCCTCGGACTCCGTGCTCCTCGGGCACAGCTGGAAGGGCACGCACGGAACGTTCGCCACCTGGGACGGCTGGGTCGCGCCCGGACTTCTGTACCGGCGGGCCGAGGAACAGCACGAGTCGCCCGCGTGGGCAGCCGCCCGTCTTGCCGAACTCGGACTGCGGCTGCCGCTGACGGACCGGGCGACCGCACTCAGCCCTACCGATCTGACCCGGTTGACCAGCGCGGACGCCGACGGTCTGCGACCGTCCATCCGGCCGGGGGACCCCGTGGGCCCGCGTCAGCTGCTGAGCGCGTGCGGGGACTTCGACGTGCAGGCCCTGGGCGAGGTGATGGAAATCCTCCAGGACCTCGGCTACGACACCTCGCGCTGCTCCTCGCTCCTGCGACCGGACTCGGTCGAGGGCGGACTGATCCGCGCGTTCGAGGAGCGGAACCCGCGCCGGGCTCCCTGGCTCCTGGTACAGAGCACCGATCACGAACACGTCGCCGATCTGGCGGAAGCCCGGGGGCTGTCCGTCCCCGAGGTGCTGAGGATTCTCTCGGAGCACGGCTACTCGCTGCCGGGCCAGGGCGAACTGAGCGGACTCAGCGACGGCTGGCGGCTGACCAGGCCCGTCCCGGAGGAACGCCGCACGGTGGCCTCCCTCGCGGACGTTCACCGCATGGTCCAGGTGAAGGGCTGCACGATGGACCGGGCGGTCCGGCTGCTGGAGGCGTTCGGATCCACCGTGGACGCCGAGATCCCCGAGATTCCCGAGGGAGCCGGGCCTTCGGAGGCCGACCTGGAGTTGCTCGTCCTCCCGGCCGCGGGAGGTCAGCGGCTCGATCTGCGGAAGCCGGCGACCCTCCTCGACCTGCACGCTCTGGGGCGCGAGGCCCATATGCCCCTTCCCGAGGTCGCCCGGCGGCTGCGCTCCGTAGGGGTCGAGGTGCCGTCCGGCGAGCTGCCGGACGCCCTCGACGGCGACGACCTCGTCCTGCTGGCCGATGCCCACAGCTCGCACAGCAGCCACCGCCACGGTCTCGACCCCCGCGCACCGGTGCCGGTCGCCCATCTGACGATCATGGCCGGCCGTCTCGGCTGGACCGTCACCGAGGTGCGGGACCGGCTGCTCGCCCGTGGCATGACGCTGGCCGAGCTGCCCGAGTTGCCTCTGGACCTGTTCGACGAGCGGACGGAACGCATTCTGGCCGGCCAGTGGATCCAGTACAGCCAGGAGGACGAGGACGACGAGGTCCCGTTCGGCCATGTGCTCCAGGTGTCCGCCGAGCTGGGGTGGGAGCTGGACGCCACCGTGGAGGCGATGCGGGCCAGACGGCTGCGGATGCCCGAAGCCTGGGCCGAAGCCCTGCCGCAGGTGCAGGACACCGACCAGATCCTGTTGAAGCAGGACGGAGACCGGCACAGCACCTGGCTGGGCCCGCTCGACAGCGCCTCCTTCCTGCATGTCGTTCCCGCCGCGGACGCGGCCGGGATGACGGTCGACGAGGCCCGTTCCCGGCTGGAGGCACTCGGCGTCACCGTCGAGACCCTGAGGTTCGCTGATGACGGCTTCCGTGAGGAAGCCTGGCTGGGCGACATACTGGACGGCGGCTACCTGGCCGCGTCCAGTGGTCCCAAGGGCGGCATCCGCGACGACCTCTCCGTCCGTCCCGCCTACGTCCGGATCGTCTCGCGGCTCACCCGCCGATCCCCGTACGACGTCGCCCGACATCTCCGGGCCGCCGGCGCCGACATCGTGCCCGACGACCATCCCCACGAGCAGCCCACTCCCGGCGAACTGCTCCTGTTGCGCGAGGACGCCGCGCCGAACGGCGAGTGGCTCCCCCTCGACGAGCCCGTGAGCCTCGAACACCTCCTGCTCTGCGCCCACCGGCTCTCCACCACCGTCACGGTCGTCGCCGACCGCCTGCGGGCCCTGGGCCTGGAGGTGTCCGACGTGGCCACGACGGTGGCCGAGACGTGGGCGAGGGTGCCCAGGGCCACGGCCGGCTGCTGACCGGCCCACACCCGGTGAGCAGCACGATCCCCGCGTACGTATCGTCTGGTGACGGGTCAATGGAAGGCGGGTCAGCCATGAACGGCTACGGAAACACCTACGGACTGAGCGAACCGAGCAGCCTCAAGGACCGCGCCCGGCAGTACGCGCTGCTGCCGTTGCGGATCTTCCTCGGTGTCACCTTCATCTACGCCGGTCTGGACAAGCTGACCGACAGCGGCTTCATGTCCGCCGAGGGCGCCGGCTCCATCGGCGAGATGATGAACGCCGTGCGGGACTCCTCCGCGATCCCGGCCCTCGTCGACCTCGCGCTGAAGAGCCCCGTCGGCTTCGGCTACGCCATCGCGATCGGTGAGCTCGCCGTCGGGCTCGGCACCCTCATCGGGCTGTTCGCCCGGCTCGCCGCGTTCGGCGGAGCGATGATCTCGCTCAGCCTGTGGCTGACCGTGAGCTGGCAGACCGAGCCGTACTACTACGGCAACGACCTGATCTACCTCATGTCCTGGCTGCCGCTGGTGCTGGCGGGTGCCGCCTTCTTCTCCGCGGACGCCTTCCTCGCGGCACGGCGGCGGCGCAACCTGTAGCTCACCCAGGTGGCCGTGGCGGCCAGCCCGAGGCCGCCGAAGAACACCGGGAAGAAGAACGTCCAGGGGGCGTCCCACTCGCCCGCCGCGTCCGCCGCGTAACCGGCGGCCAGGGCGAGCATCACGACGCCCGCCACCGCGCGGCCCGGCCGGAACTCATGACGCAGCACGGATGACCTCCACTTGTCCGACGCCGACTTCCAGTCTCAGCTCGACCGTGCCGGCCGGCTTGGCGCCCCCGGGCGGCGCGAGGGTCTCCCTGCTCGTCCGGTCCGGGCCCACGTCCACGTCCTCGGGCTTCTGGGCCGGCAGCTGGATGTCCCCGAGACCCGCCTCGGCGTCCACCTCCACCGTCACGTTCCGGGGTACGACGACGACCGCGCGGCCCGCGCCGACCTCCAGTTCCGTACGGACGGTGGCGCCGGCGGGGACCGGTACCCCGGACAGGTCGAGCCGGGCGACGCCGGTGCCCAGCTCGTACCGCGGCTGGACCGCCGCCACCGAGGCCGGGTTCCACTCCTTGCGGACCCAGTCGGTGCCGATGTCCTTCGGTACGGCCGCCGAGCCGGCCAGCAGCCCGGCCGTGACCATCGCCAGGAAGAGCGTGCCGAAGCCGGTCCGCCCCAGGAACGAGCTGACCACCAGTCCGAGACCGAAGACCGCGAGCGCGGCGGCGAGCCCGGCCTGCAGGCTCGTGCCGAGTGGCTGGGTGTCCCAGGTCAGCCCCGTGCCGACACCCCCCGCGATCAGCGCGAGGAGGAAGACCAGGCCGCCGATCGAGCGCGGTCCGCGCGTCCCCGGAGGGCGGTAGGGCGCGCTGTACGGGGCATCAGCCGTGGCCGTACGCGCACCCGGTGCCCGGGGGACGAGCGCCGCGTCCTGCGGTCCCCACAGATAACCGGGCCCGATCGGGCCCGACGTGCCGTCCTTGACGATCGGATCGCGCCACCAGGAGGGGCTTCCCGGCGTCGGAGGGGCCTTCACCTCCGGGGGTGCCCCGTGGCCCGGCGCGCCCCCGGCCGTCTGCGGCGACGAGGTGTCCAGCGGGGTGTCGGGTACGGCCGTCCTGCGGTGCTGCGCCCAGACCGTGGAGCCGATGACGGCGAGCGACAGCATCGCGGCGAAGGCCAGCATCCCCCGGTTGTGCAGCATCGAGAGGAACAGGCCGCAGCCGACCAGGGCGAGCACCAGCGCGACCAGCGACGCGCCCTCGACCCGGCCGGAGAGCAGTTTGCGTGCCTCGTTCTCGTCCTCGCCGTCCAGGGGGAGCAGCAGCCAGGCGAAGCCGTAGAAGATCAGTCCGATGCCGCCGGTCACCGAGAGGACGCCGAGCACGATCCGGAAGATCACCGGGTCGACGTCGCAGTACCGGCCGAGCCCGCCGCACACCCCGGCCACCACTTTCTGCCGCGAGCTGCGGTGCAGCTGCGGTTTCGGCTCGGGGGGCGGCGTGACGCCGGGGGAGGCGTCCTGGGTAGCGGTCATGTCCCCATGGTGACGGTCCGTACGGCCCCGTGGCACCCGCCCCGACCCTGGACGGTCCCTGATATTACCCCTGCGGGCCGTGGGGCGCTCCCGTGCGCGGGTCAGGGTCGAGTAGGGGCCGACCCTGATGCCACCACCGGCGCGTCCGTGTGACGATCGTCGTATGCCAGCCGCCACGACCCGAGCCGCAAGCTCCCTCGCCTCCGATCCGGAGGAGCCGCCCGTACGCAAGCTGTACCGCAGCGCCGACGGACGGCTGCTCGGCGGCGTCGCGCGCGGGCTGGCGGGGCACCTCGGGCTGCCGGTCGCCTGGGTGCGGTTCCTGTTCCTCGGGCTGTTCTTCGCGGACGGCCTGGGCGCCCTGCTGTACGCGGTGTTCTGGATCGTCGTCCCGCTCGGCGTCGGTGGGGTGGACGCGCCGCGCTCCGTCTTCGAGACCGCGCCGGACGGCCGGCGCAGGCTCCGCAAGCCGGACAAGGGGCAGTTCTTCGCACTCGTCGCGCTGCTCGTCGGCGCCATGATCTTCGTCGGCAACGTCGACATGGGCAGCAAGGCCGACCGCTACATCTGGCCGACCCTGCTGATCGGCGCGGGCTCCGTGCTGGTCTGGCGCCAGGCCGACAACGCACGGCGCGCCCGCTGGATGGAGGTCGGCCGCAGACGCCGGGTGCTGCAACTGGCCCGCGGTCTCGCCGGTGTGGCCCTGGTCGGCCTCGGCCTCGCCGTCTTCATCGTGGTGCGCGGCTCGGCGGCGCAGCTCGGCAACGTCCTGACCGCGGCCATCGCCGTGCTCACGGGCATCGCCCTGCTGGCCGGTCCCTACCTCGTACGCATGACGCAGGACCTCTCCGAGGAGCGGCTCATGCGCATCCGCGCCCAGGAGCGTGCCGAGGTGGCGGCGCATGTGCACGACTCGGTCCTGCACACCCTCACGCTGATCCAGCGCAACGCGGACGACGGCGGCGAGGTCCGACGGCTGGCCCGCGCCCAGGAGCGCGAGCTGCGCAACTGGCTGTACAACCCCGAGGGCACCGGCAAGGACGAGGACGACGAACCGTCGAGCCTCGCCGAGGCGGTCAAGCGCGCCGCAGCCGAGGTCGAGGACAAGCACGGTGTTCCCCTGGAGGTCGTCGTCGTCGGCGACTGCCCCCTCGACGAGAAGCTGGCCGCCCAGATGCAGGCCGCACGCGAGGCGATGGTGAACGCCGCCAAGTACGGTGGCGAGGGCGGAGCGGTCCAGGTGTACGCGGAGGTCGAGGGCCGCACCGTCTTCGTCTCCGTGAAGGACCGCGGTCCGGGATTCGACCTGGATTCGGTCCCGGGCGACAGGATGGGCGTACGAGAATCAATCATCGGCCGGATGCAGCGCAACGGCGGTACGGCCCGGCTGCGTTCGGTGCCCGGTGGGGGCACGGAAGTCGAGCTGGAGATGGAAAGGGCGGGCGAATGACCGAGAACACCGAAGCCACCGGGGGCCCGGAGCGGCGGGTACGGGTCGTGCTCGTCGACGACCACCGGATGTTCCGTACCGGGGTCCAGGCCGAGATCGGCCGTACCGAGGAGACCGGGGTCGAGGTGGTCGGCGAGGCCGCCGACGTCGACCAGGCCGTCACGGTCATCACCGCGACCCGTCCCGAGGTCGTCCTCCTCGACGTCCACCTGCCGGGCGGCGGTGGAGTCGAGGTGCTGCGGCGCTGCGCCCCGATGATGGGCACGGCCGAGAACCCCGTGCGCTTCCTGGCGCTGTCCGTGTCGGACGCCGCCGAGGACGTCATCGGTGTCATCCGTGGCGGCGCGCGTGGTTACGTCACCAAGACGATCACCGGTACCGACCTGGTCGACTCGGTCTTCCGGGTGCAGGACGGCGACGCCGTCTTCTCGCCCCGGCTGGCCGGCTTCGTGCTCGACGCCTTCGCGTCGACCGACGCGCCGCCGGTCGACGAGGACCTGGACCGGCTGACCCAGCGCGAGCGCGAGGTGCTGCGGCTGATCGCCCGGGGGTACGCGTACAAGGAGATCGCCAAGCAGCTCTTCATCTCGGTGAAGACGGTCGAGTCGCACGTCTCGGCGGTGCTCAGGAAGCTCCAGCTGTCCAACCGCCACGAGCTGACCCGGTGGGCGACGGCGCGCAGGCTGGTCTGAGCCCCGCGGGGCTCGGCGCGTGGTGCTCCTCGGGCGGCGTTCGTCGGGCGTGGCGTCGTCGGGCGGGGTTCCTCAGGCGGGGTCGAGCGAGATGTTCAGCTTCTCGCCGATCCTGCGGTAGCCGATGCCCGCGTAGATCCGCTCCGCCTCGGGGCCGCCCGGTTCCAGCCACACCGTCCGGCAGCCCTGGGCGAAGGACGTTTCCGTCAGCCACGCGGAGAGCGCGGCGCCGACGCCGCGGCGGCGGAAGCCCGCGGCGACCGCCACCCCGGCGAGTTCGCTGAGGCCGTCGACCGCGATCGAGCAGCCGCCCGCTCCGGCGGGGGAGCCGTCCACGACGGCCAGGGCGGCCACTCCGCCCCCGGCCGCCGCCGTGCGCAGCCAGTCGGTGGTTCCCTCTTCGGGTTCGCCCTCACCGCCGAAGCCCTGGTGCTGGACGCGTGCGGCGTCGGCGAACTCCGCGTCGGTGACCGGCACGGCGATCCGGAGCCCGTCCACCGGCTTCGGCGCCAGCAGGTCGCCGGGTGAGCAGGCCAGCAGCGGGGCCCGGTTCTCCACGGTGAAACCGGCTGCCAGCAGCGCCGGTTCGACGGCGGGGGCCCAGGCCGGCAGGTACTCCAGACGCGGGATCCGGCCGCGCTCGCGGAACGCGGCGATCAGGTCGACCACGTCGAGTGCTGCCGGTTCGGCGCCCCGGTCGGGGATGGCGTAGTT
Organism: Streptomyces sp. NBC_00234; assembly: GCF_036195325.1. NCBI lineage: Bacteria > Bacillati > Actinomycetota > Actinomycetes > Kitasatosporales > Streptomycetaceae > Streptomyces > Streptomyces sp. NBC_00234. The sequence goes on from NZ_CP108101.1 coordinate 4,912,873, forward strand.
GGCGTACTTCAGCTCCCAGCCCGGGTTGTGGCGCACGGTGAAGGGGCCGACCCGGTAGTGGTCGGGGGAGCGCAGGGTCAGGGTGCGCGCGTACGACTGGACGTCGGTGTCCATGGCCATGTGGTGGATGCCCCTCTCCGGATGCCGCCCCGTCCGCTCGGGGCGGCGCCGGGAGCCTATGCCACCCGGGTGGCTCCCGCGAAGGGCATCTGGTCGATCGGCGCGATACGCACGGGGGTGCCCGGCCGCGGTGCGTGGATCATCTGGCCGCCGCCGATGTACAGCCCGACATGGCTGATGCCCGAGTAGAAGAACACCAGGTCCCCCGGGGCCAGTTCGGAGCGGGACACCCGCTGACCGGCGTTGATCTGGGTGTACGTGGTGCGGGGCAGGGAGACGCCCGCGGAGCTCCAGGCGGCCTGGGTGAGGCCGGAGCAGTCGAAGGAGGAGGGGCCGGTGGCGCCCCAGACGTACGGCTTGCCGAGCGCCCCGTACGCGAAGTCCACGGCTTGCGCGGCACGGGCGTTGGGGGCGTCGACGGCGCCGCGCCGGGTGCTGCGGTCGGCGCGGACGGCCGCGCCGCCGTGCCCCGCGTCGGCCGAGCGCTCGTAGTCGGCGCGCTGGCCGTCGGTCAGGGTGTCCAGCAGGCGCCGGGCGTCGGCCAGTTTGGCGCGCACCGTCGCCTTGTGCTTCGTCAGCTCCGCCCGCCGCGCGGTGAGCGTCGCGAGTTCGCCCGCGGCCCGTGCGCGGAGCTGGGCGACCCCGGTGACCTGCCGGCGGATCCCGTTGAGGACCCCGGCCTGGCGGTCGCCCGCCCGGTCGAGGTAGGAGGCGCGTTGCAGATACTGGTCGGGGTCGGAGGACAGCGCGAGCTGCACGGCGGGGTCGAGGCCACCGGAGCGGTACTGGGCGGTGGCGAGCGAACCCAGGGTGTCGCGTGCGGAGTTGAGGCGTTCGGTCCTGCGGGCGGCCTCGTCGCGCAGCGCGTCCACGGACCGGGCGGCGGCGGTGGCCTTCTCCTTCGTGCCGTTGTACTGCTCGGTGGCGACCTCGGCGTCGTGGTACAGCCGGTCGATCTTCGCCTTGACCTGGGCCTGCGTGAGCTGCGGTTCGGCGAGTGCCGCGCCGTCGAAGGCGGTGGCGGTCGCGGCCCCGGCGAAGGCCAGGGTCGCGGCGGTGCGGGCAGCGGGGCCGGTGAACGGGCGTCGCCCGGGCTTCCGGTGAGCTGCTTTCCGGTGTGCTGCCACGAGGGCGGCATCCTTCCTGTTCGGCTGCCCGTCGGGAGCTACCGGCGGGCCCGGGAGGGCCGGTGACGGGACACCACAGGGGGAAGTGGCCCGTCACCGGATCTCCCGGCAGACGACCGGGTGCCGTCCGGTACGGGGCGGCGGTGGAAGTCGGTCGTCTGGGGAAGGACGCTAAACCCACGACACGGGAAAGAGACGGCATGACAGCTATTGCCTTGATGTGGCGTTTCGCTACCTCGGCATGACCGGAAAAATAGCGTCAGAGTCAGGCAATTCGCGCAGGCGCGAGCGAAGTCACGAGGTAGTGGTACCTGACCGCCGAGCGGTGATAAGGGCCCGGCTAGGCTGCGGAGCCATGGACGTACTCATCAATGTCTTCGTCGCCCTGCACATCATCGGTATCGCCGCGCTGCTGGGCGGTTTCCTGACCCAGATGAAGGCGATGGGCGCCGGCACGGCCCGCTTCGTACCGGCCATGCTGCACGGCGCACTGACCATGCTGGTCACGGGAGTCGCGCTGGTCGGCCTCAACCAGGCCGACGACCAGACCGTGAACAACGTCAAGATCGGCGTCAAGCTGCTGATCCTGGTCGTGATCCTCGGGCTCGTCTACGTCAAGCGGGACGAGGAGAAGGTCGGCAAGGGCGCGTTCGCCGCGGTCGGCGGTCTGACGGTCGCCAACATCTTCATCGCCACGCTCTGGACGTGACACGACGTGAGGGCCCGGCCGGGCCCGGAGCCGGACGGGCCCTGAAGCCCGTCCGGTGACCGGGACCGTCGTGCCCGGCCGGCCGATCCGGCCCGATCCGAACGGAAGGCCCTACGCCGGCCGCACGCTGCCGTAGATCGGCATGTAGTAGATCGATTCCTCACGCACGTTCGCACCCGGCTTCGGCGCGTGGATCATCATGCCGTCGCCCTTGTAGATGCCGACGTGGCTGATGTCGTCGTAGAAGAAGACCAGGTCGCCCGGCTGCAGATCGGCCGTCGCCACCCGTGTGCCGACCTCGACCTGGTCCCAGGTGGTACGCGGCAGGTCGACGCCCGCCGCCTTCCAGGCCGCCTGCGTCAGCCCCGAGCAGTCGTACGAGGAGGGGCCCGTCGCCCCCCAGACGTACGGCTTGCCGATCTGGTCCCGCGCGAAGGCGAGGACCTTCTCGGCCTTCGCCGCGTAGCTGCTGTCCGCGTCCGAGCCGCTGCCGGTGTCCGTGCCGGTGCCGGGCTGCTCGGCCTCCTGCGCGGCGTCCTCGGCGGCTTCCTTCGCCGCCGCCTCTTCCTGGGCCTGGCGCTCGGCCTCCGCGGCGGCGGCCTGCTGGCGTGCCAGCTCCTCGGCCTTGCGCTTGGCCTCCGCCTCCTTCTTGCGCTCCAGCTCCGCGAGCCGCGCCTTCTCCTCGGCGGTCAGCTCCGACAGCAGGGTGCGCGCCTCGGCCAGCTTGTCCTGCACCTGCTGCTTGCTGCTGCGCAGCGTGGTCTGCGCCTCGGTGAGCGTCTCCAGGCTCTTCGTGGCCTCGGCACGCTTCTTCGCCGCCTGGTTCTGCTGCGTACGGAAGTCGGCGACGGTCTTCTGCTGCTGGCTGGTCATCCGCGCCATCAGCTGGTCCTGGTCGAAGTACGACTGCGGGTCGTCCGCAAGGAAGAACGTGGCCGTCGGGGCGACCGAACCGCTCCGGTACTGCGCCGCCGCGAGCTGACCCAGTTCGCGGCGCGTCTCGTTCAGCTTGTCGGCCCGCTTCGCCGCGGCGTCCAGGAGTCCGTCGACCTTGGCGCGCTGCTCGGTGGAGGCGGACTTCGCCTTGTTGTACTGCTGGGTCGCGGTGCCCGCCTGCCGGTAGAGGTCGTCGACCTTCTTCTGTACGTCCTCGATGCTGGGCCGGGGTGCCGCGGGCGCGGCCGTCGCGGTCTGCGTGGAGAGCAGAGTCACAGAGGCCAGTGCGGCCGTCGTGAGCCCGACTCCGGGGGTGGTGGTGCGCAAGCGGGTGCGCGGTTTGCGATGCGACGCCAAGGCCGGCATCTCCTTCCGTGGACCGCCTACCGGGTTAGCTGTCGGGTTCGGGCGGAACGGAAGGCTGCCCTACGGTCCAAGTGGGGGTCGCGGACCGATTCACCCCGGTGCTGCTTGTGGGTCCCCGGTTCCGAACGGCCCTGGGGCAGCCCGGATTCGGCGTGGGTGCCCGCTCGGCGTGGTTCGCCTCAAGGGGGTACGGGCCGCCCGACGGAGCACGCTAGCCAACCCGTGGTGTCCCTGTGAAGGTTGATGTTCGATATGCCCGATACGTTTTCGTGACCTTGGGGAAATCGATACGTACGGACCCGGAGGGGCTCCCCTTTCCCTCACCCGGTGTGGCCGAACCGTCTCCGTACGCGCATGTCCGCGGGCCGTCCTGCGGAATGCGGCCCCGGGGTGTCAGTGGGGCCGCCTAGACTCGTCAAGCGATGAGCAGCCTCTTTGACGACAGCTTCCTGACCGGCCTCCAGAACTCGGAGGAAGGGCCCCCGCCGCCCCCCGAGGACCACGCACCCGAAGCGGTGCCGGAGGGTCTCTTCGAGGGCGTCTTCGACGCGCCCCCGCCGCCCCGCGAGGGGTACTACCGCGACGGCGCCCCCCGTCCGGTCATCGATGCCGCCGCGCTGCTCGACGGGCTGAACACCGAACAGCGCGCCGCCGTCGTGCACGCCGGTTCGCCGCTGCTCATCGTCGCCGGCGCCGGATCGGGCAAGACCCGCGTGCTCACCCACCGGATCGCCCATCTGCTGGCCGAGCGCGGGGTGCACCCGGGCCAGATCCTCGCCATCACCTTCACCAACAAGGCCGCGGGCGAGATGAAGGAGCGGGTCGAGCAGCTCGTCGGACCGCGCGCCAACGCCATGTGGGTCATGACCTTCCACAGCGCGTGCGTACGCATCCTGCGCCGCGAGTCCAAGCGGCTCGGCTTCACCTCGTCGTTCTCGATCTACGACGCCGCGGACTCCAAGCGGCTGATGGCGCTCGTCTGCCGCGATCTGGACCTCGACCCGAAGCGCTACCCGCCGAAGTCGTTCACGGCCAAGGTCTCGAACCTGAAGAACGAGCTGATCGACGAGGAGACCTTCGCCGGGCAGGCCGCGGACGGCTTCGAGAAGACCCTCGCCCAGGCGTACGCGATGTACCAGGCGCGGCTGCGTGAGGCCAACGCCCTGGACTTCGACGACATCATCATGACGACGGTGCACCTGCTCCAGGCGTTCCCCGATGTCGCGGAGCACTACCGCCGCCGCTTCCGGCACGTCCTGGTCGACGAGTACCAGGACACCAACCACGCGCAGTACACGCTCGTACGCGAGCTGGTGGGCCCGGCCGGCGAGGCCGACGCCCCCGCGGAGCTGTGCGTCGTCGGTGACGCGGACCAGTCGATCTACGCCTTCCGGGGCGCGACCATCCGCAACATCCTCCAGTTCGAGGAGGACTATCCGGACGCGACCACGATCATGCTGGAGCAGAACTACCGCTCCACGCAGACGATCCTCTCCGCGGCCAACGCGGTCATCGAGCGCAACGAGAGCCGCCGTCCCAAGAACCTCTGGACGAACGCTGGCACCGGCGCCCGGATCACGGGATACGTTGCGGACACCGAGCACGACGAGGCGCAGTTCATCGCCGACGAGATCGACCGGCTCACGGACGCCGGCGACGCGAAGGCGGGCGACGTCGCCGTCTTCTACCGTACGAACGCGCAGTCCCGTGTCTTCGAAGAGATCTTCATCCGGGTCGGCCTGCCGTACAAGGTCGTCGGCGGGGTGCGCTTCTACGAGCGCAAGGAGGTCCGCGACGTCCTGGCCTATCTCCGGGTGCTCGCCAACCCCGAGGACACCGTCCCGCTGCGCCGCATTCTGAACGTGCCGAAGCGCGGCATCGGCGACCGCGCCGAAGCGATGATCGACGCCCTGTCGATGCGCGAGAAGATCTCCTTCCCGCAGGCCCTGCGCCGCGTCGACGAGGCGTACGGCATGGCGGCCCGCTCGTCGAACGCCGTCAAGCGCTTCAACACGCTGATGGAGGAGCTGCGCACGATCGTCGAGTCCGGGGCGGGCCCGGCGGTCGTCCTGGAAGCGGTCATGGAGCGCACCGGCTACCTCGCCGAGCTCCAGGCGTCGACCGACCCGCAGGACGAGACCCGGATCGAGAACCTCCAGGAACTGGCGGCCGTCGCCCTCGAATTCGAGCAGGAGCGCGCGGAGGAGGAGGGTGCGGGCACCCTCGCCGAGTTCCTGGAGAAGGTGGCGCTCGTCGCCGACTCCGACCAGATCCCCGACGAGGACGAAGAGGGCTCCGGCGTCATCACGCTGATGACCCTGCACACGGCCAAGGGGCTGGAGTTCCCGGTCGTCTTCCTGACCGGCATGGAGGACGGCGTCTTCCCGCACATGCGGGCGCTGGGACAGGCGAAGGAGCTGGAGGAGGAGCGGCGGCTCGCCTATGTCGGCATCACCCGCGCCCGGGAGCGGCTGTATCTGACCCGGGCCGCGATGCGCAGTGCGTGGGGCCAGCCCTCGTACAACCCGCCCTCGCGGTTCCTGGAGGAGATCCCGGACCAGCATCTGGAGTGGAAGCGCAAGGGCCCGATGGCCGCTCCGGCCGGACCGACGTCGGGGATCACCTCCTCGCTGTCGTCCTCGCGCGCGAAGTCCGGGCCTTCGGGTTTCGCGACCCGCCGCACCTCGGACAAGCCGGTGGTCACGCTGGTGGTGGGAGACCGGGTCACGCACGACCAGTTCGGTCTGGGCACGGTGACGGCGGTCGAGGGCTTCGGGGACCAGGCGAAGGCCACGGTCGACTTCGGGGACGAGCGGCCGAAGAAGCTCCTGCTGCGGTACGCACCGGTCGAGAAGCTCTAGGGCCGCTCGTTTGGATCATGCCGGGCTCGCGTGCCCTGGCGCGCGCATCTGCGGCGTTGTCGTCGGTCGCCGACGCTCCGCGTCGACTCCCCCCTCCGCCTTGCAGCTGCCCCCACCAGACCCCGCTCCCTCATCCGCCCAGATCCAAACGAAAGACCCTAGGGCCTGTCGTTGCACAGATGGCTGTGCCCCGTCCCTCAGGACGGGGCCACAGCCATCTGCGACGTGGTGATCAGTTCGGGTTGAGGCCGTGGCTCCGGAGCCACGGCATCGGGTCGATCGCGGAGCCGCCGCCGGGCCGGACCTCGAAGTGCAGGTGCGGACCGGTGGAGTTGCCCGAGTTCCCGGAGTACGCGATGGTGTCGCCCGCCTGCACGGAGCCCGAGCGGATCCGGGTGCTGCTGAGGTGGCAGTACCAGGTCTCGGTCCCGTCGGGCGCCGTCACGATGACCATGTTCCCGTAGGCGCTGTCCAGCTGGGTGCGTACGGTTCCGTCGGTGGCGGCCATCACCGGGGTCCCGTACGAGACGGGGAAGTCGATGCCCGTGTGCACGGACATCCAGTTGACGCCCGCCTGGCCGTAGTACGCGCTGAGACCGTGCTGCGCGACCGGCAGGGAGAACTTGGGGCGCAGCGCCTCCTTGCGTGCGGCCTCCTGCTCGCGCTTCTTCTTCTCCTCGGCCTGGCGCTCCCGCAGGTCGATGCGCTCCTGGGTGCGGCTCGCGCGGTCGGCGAAGTCGTCGGCGTCGGCGCTGAGGTTGGCGAGCTGGGTGTCCAGCTCGTTGTTGGCCGCGACCGGCTTGACGGTGCCGGGGTCGGCCGCCGCCATCGAGGTGGTCTCGTCCTTCTTGTCCTCGCCGGTGATGCCGCTGACCGAGGCGGCCGCGATGCCCGCGACGCTCATGACGCAGGCCGAGGGAACGGCGACGGTCAGGAGCGCGGATCGCTTGGCGGGGCTACGGCGTCGGCTGCGGTTGCCCGCTCCGGCGCGGGGCGTCCGGCCGCCCGCCGGGCGGGGGGAGACGGAGGAGTGCGGGGCGGCGGTCACGAGGTCGGGCTCGTCGCTCCCGTGCCCGGCCGCGGACTCGTGCGTCCCGGCGTCGTGCTCGTCCTCGTCGTGCGCGTGGCCCTCGGGGCCGGCGTGACTGTCGGCGTCCACGTCCGAGGCGCCGAACTCGGTTGTTCCGTAAGGCTCGTAGGAAACCTGCTGCTCGGCCGGCTGGTGTTCGGCACGCTGCTGTTCGTACGAGGGGTACGACACCTGTTCGGTCTCGTACGGCGCGTTCCCGGGCGTGGCGCCGGAGTTCCAGGCGGTGGCGTCGTAGGCGCCGGTGTCCGCGCCCGCGTTCATGAATCCCGTGGTGGCGTACGTGCCGGTCTCGTAGCCGGTGGCAGCGAAGGGGGCGGTGGGGAAGGCGCCGGTGTCGGTCGTCGCCCACTGGTCGGTCGGGGCGGACTGGATCCATCCCGAGGTGTCCCACTGCCCGGTGCCGTCCGCGGTCGCGGTCTGCGCGGGAATCCCGGCGTCCGGCACCCAGGTGCCGGTGGTGTCGTACTGCTGCGGCTCGTGCGGGCGGGCGGCGTAGGCGTCGTACGAGGCGGTCTGGTGCGCGCCCGTGTCCCACTGGCTGGAGTCGTACGTTCCGCTGTGGCTCTGCCCGGCGGCCTGATAGCCGGTGTCGTAGCCGTACGGGGCGCTCTGAGCGGTGTCGTAGCCGCTTCCGTAGCCGCCGCCGGTCTCGTAGCCGCCCGTGTGAGTGCTGTCGTAACTGCCGTCGTGATGACCGGGGAGAGCACCGAAGAGCGGATCGGTGTCGAAGCTGCCGGTGGGGTGGCTGTCGTAGTCGACGTACCCGGCGTGGGGGTGCTGGTCGTTCACCAACTTCTCTCTCGCCTCGGCAGCAGGACCTGTTCCGGGGTCCGTGGGGGATCCCAGGGGAAAGCAGTGGCCGCGACTGTACCCGGCGGTACGTGACGACGACAATCTTCGCCGGGTCACGGCCGCTCAGGAAACGGGCAATCGGCCGTCTTTCGGTGGACAGCAGGCGGAGCCTTGGCCCTACGTTCGAAATGTGTTCTATTCACGGGCCCGGGTGGGGGTCGTTCCCGTGCCCGGGTACAGGCCCTTCGTGGGCGGATTCAGGCCACGGAGGCGGTCCCTGGCCTGCCGATGCCCGCTTCCTGGGACTCCAGCGCCTCCCGGACCCCGGCGGCGACCGCCGGGTGCACGGGCAGGGCGAGATGACCGATTCCGGTCACCCGTACGTTCAGCACGTCCAGGTCGGGGTGGTCCATGCAGGCCGTCTCGACCGGCACCATCACTCGGTCCAGTTCGCTCCAGAAGTTGACGAACCGGGTCCGGCAGCCGGGAGCGGGGCTGCGCAGTTCCGCGATGAGGGCGGATCCGCTGCGCATCTGCCGCACGATGGGATGAGCGCTCGCCGGCGGAGCGACGGAGGTGCCGTTGTGCGGGGTGCCGAGCGTGATCAGGGTGCGTACCCGCTGGTCGCCGCCGAGTCGCTGCACGTAGTAGCGGGCGATCAGCCCGCCGAGGCTGTGTCCGACGATGTCGATGCGGGGGTGTCCCGTGCGGGCGCAGATCTCCTCGACGTGCCGGCCGAGCAGCTCGGCGGCCGTACGGACGTCGCAGGTCAGCGGGGAGTAGTTGAGCGACTCCAGATGGCGCCAGCCGTGCCGGGTGAGTGAGCGCCGCAGCAGGACGAACACCGAGCGGTTGTCGATGAACCCGTGCAGCAGGACGACGGGCGGGCGGCCCGCGCCCCCGCCGACGGGCAGGGCGGTGGGTCCGGCCGGTCCGGTGCCGGGGCGGCCTGGGTCGGCCGGGTCCGTTTCCCGGTCCGGGGCGGGCGGTGTGTCCCGGCGCTCCGGAGTGATCCCCGAGGGGTAGATGAGGATGTGCCCGGCGAGGATCACGAGCTCCAGCGCGGTGGCTTTGACCAGCGTCGATGACAGCCGGGCAGAGAGCGTGCGCGGTGTGCGCAGCAGTGGGGAAAAGAAGGACAGGACCTGCATGGCCGACCTCCTGCAATGACATGCGGGACGGCGGCTCCGGGTCCCGTATGTCCTCATGGGATGTCGGTGCGAGGCCGACGGCGATCGGTGGGCGATCGGCCGATGAGCCGTACCACCGTGCCGTGCGGCTGACGGCGCGGTGGTACGGCGACCTCGCAGCGGCTCCCTTTGCGACCGTCCCCGTGCGGCGGGTGGGCCACATGGTCCGGGAACGACGCGTAGCGAACATGTCCCATGTGTGATTTCCCCCTCCCCGTCCACCGCGAAACGGCGGCTTGCGGGATGCTGTAGATAACGTTCGTTCACATCCCCGGCCCTTCAGGCGCGGGAGATCCATGTGGAGGCAGTGATGGGTGTGACCGGTCCGATCCGTGTGGTGGTGGCCAAGCCGGGACTCGACGGCCACGACCGTGGAGCCAAGGTGATCGCGCGGGCGCTGCGGGACGCAGGGATGGAGGTCATCTACACCGGCCTCCACCAGACGCCCGAGCAGATCGTCGACACGGCGATCCAGGAGGATGCAGACGCCATCGGCCTCTCGATCCTCTCCGGTGCGCACAACACGCTCTTCGCGAAGGTGATCGAGCTGCTGAAGGACCGCGAGGCCGAGGACATCAAGGTGTTCGGCGGCGGCATCATTCCGGAGGCGGACATCGCGCCGCTGAAGGACCAGGGTGTCGCGGAGATCTTCACCCCGGGTGCGACGACGACGTCGATCGTCGACTGGGTGAACGCCAACGTCCGCCAGACGGCGGGCGCCTGACCCGTCGGGTCACGGCCGACGGACCGGTCACGGCGGGCGTGTCAGCCACGGCCGGCGACCGGTCGCGTCCGTCGGCCGCGTCCGCCGGGCTGCGCCCGTGGGTCCGGGCTGCCCAGGTCCGGGCCGCCCGGATCGCGTCTCCCCCCGGTCTGCGTCACCCCGGACTATGCCGCGCCCGGAGTCAGCTCCCGGTCCATGGCCGCCCGCAGGCGCAAGGTGGAGACCAGACGCTGGAACGCCTCCGACCAGTAGCCCCCCGCACCCGGTGAGGCGCCTTCCGGTTCGTCCGGGGTGGTCGTGAGGACTTCGAGCCGGTCCGCCTCGGCCGGGTTCAGACACCGTTCGGCCAGGCCCATCACGCCGCTGAAACTCCACGGGTAACTCCCGGCGTCCCGAGCGATGTCCAGGGCGTCGACGACCGAGCGGCCCAGCGGCTCCGCCCAGGGCACCGCACAGACGCCGAGCAGCTGGAACGCCTCCGACAATCCGTGCGCGGCGACGAAGTCGGCCACCCATACGGCCCGTTCCTCGCCCGGCAAGGTGGCGAGGAGCTTCGACCGCTCCGCCAGCGAGGCCGTGCCCGGGCCGTTCGCCGGAGGCGTCGCGGGGGTGCCGAGGAGGGCGCGGGCCCACTCCGGATCCCGTTGCCGCACCGCCGCCCGGCACCACGCGGCGTGCAGTTCCTCGGTCCAGCCGTCGGCGACCGGAAGCCCGACGATCTCCTGCGCGGTGCGCCCGCCGAACTGCGTCCGCCAGGTGGCCAGCGGGGTGGCCTCCACCAGTTGGCCGAGCCACCAGGACCGTTCTCCCCGCCCCGAGGGCGGCGCCGCCACCACACCGTCCCGCTGCATCGAGGCGTCGCACTCGTGCGGGGCCTCCACCGCGATGGACGCCACCGCGCCCGTACGGTCGGGATTCACGCAGGACACGGCGCGGGCGGCCATGCGCTCGGCGAGGGCCGAATGCGGCAGGGTGGACAGCAGCTCGGCCGCCGTCGCGCGGACATTGCGGCTGCGGTCGGTCAGCGCCTGCTCCAGGAACGCCTCGTCCGCGCCGGAGAGCGCGGTCCGCAGCGAGTCGAGGAACATCAGCCGGTCCTCGGCCCGCTCGCTGGACCAGGTGGTGGAGAGCAGGGCGAGTGCGGCGGCCGGCTCCCGTCTCCGTACGGCTCCGAGGAGCGCGACCCGTTCGGCGAACAGGCCCTCTTCCCACAGGCGCCGTACCCCTTCCGGATCCGTCGTCGGGGACGGAAGCGAGCTGCCGGCGGCGGCGCGCAGCGCGAACTTCCACTCCGGGTTCATTCCGGCGAGCCACAGCCCGAGCGGACCCGCGAAGGCCAGGACGTGCGGACGGAGGTCCGTGCGCGCCCGCGCGGCGTCCAGCAGGGCGGGCAGCAGGACGGCCGGCGCCCGGAACCCGTGCCGGCCGGCCGTGGCCAGCCACTGCGGAAGGAGCTCCGTGAGATCGGGAGCCGTACCGCGCCGTCCACCGCCCCCGGAGGGTGCGGAGCGGTCGGCGAGCAGCTGGGCGAGTCTGCGCCGGGCGGCGGCGGGGAGCGGTGGGCGTGGATCGGCGGGCGCGGGCTCCGGCCGTCCGGCCGCGGCTGCCGGCAGCAGCCCGGCTCTGCGGCGCACGGTGTGGAGCGCCGCCGCGTCCAGCAGGGCGACCGGGCCCGCGGCGCCTCCCGGCCCCGCGGCCGGCGGGCGGCGGTCGGTGCCGAGCAGCGCCGAAGTGACGAGCTCCTCCCACGGCATGGGCGTGGTCGTGTCCGTGGTGGTGGCGGTGTTCGCAGGGGTGGAAGTCATCGGTCCCGTCCGGGTGTCAGGGAGTCCGGAGCCGGATGTCCGGTTCACAGGTCCAGGGATGGAGGGCGGCACGCGTCAGATGAGCGGAACGGGCAGTCCGTCGCCGGTGCCGTCCGGGCCCGTCGTCCAGGCCGCGAGCGGGTCGAAGCCCCGGTGGCCGCATTCGCCGAAGACCGTGACGGGGCCGCCGCCCGACAGCGCGACGAGCTTCCACAGTCCCGGCCGGGACAGTGCCTGCGGGGCGACCGGCAGCGCCGATGTGCCCTCCGCGTCGGCCAGTTGCCACCCGCCCTCGGACGGCGTGGGTACGACATCGCGGAGCGCGACCGGCCAGGACTCCAGCCAGGGATCGTCCCGCAAGGCGTTGCCGTAGGCCGCGACCGCCGCGGCCGTCGGCCCTCCGGCCGGCGGTGTCCCCGTCGTGGCGGGCGTATCGAACTGCCGCCCCAGGTCCGCCCGTGGCTGTCCGGCGCCCGCGTACGGAGTGAGTTCGGCATCGATCGTCAGGCCCACCGGCAGCGCATGGCCGGGGGACCGTCCTGCCGCCCCGAAGGAGAGCAGCAGCGCCGTGCGCCCCGACTCCCTGCCGTGGAGCCAGATACGACGGGTGACGATTTTGCCGTCCGGGGTGTCGTACTGCGCGAGGACCAGCCAGTGGTCACGGACGGGGGCGCCGTCGGCGACGGCCGCCAGCCCCACCCGCGTACGGACGGTCGCGGCCAGGGGGGCCGGCAGCCGGTCGACGCCCAGCCAGGCGGTGTCCAGCAGGTGGAGCAACGCGCACTCCTCCAGCAGCCGCACCGGCCAGCCGGGACCGGAGGCGGGTATCGCCCCCAACTCCCGCACGCGCGCGGCGAGTCCGGGCGCCTGGGCATCGACCATGCGGGCCGCGGTCTCCTCCCACAGCCCGTATCCCGCCTGGTCGGCCGCGGCGAGTCCACCACGCAGCAGGTCGGCGAGGCGCTGCTCCAGCTCCTCCGCGCCTCCGGTGACGCGTGCGGCCCGGCGCTCGGCGCGCCGTCGCGCCGCCTCCGGATCGGCAGGTCCGGAGGCGGGAGCCCCGTCCGCGGCGGACCGATGCTGCTCCGCCGCCCGCTTGCGGCGGCCGTCCAGCCATTCCCGCGCCCAGTCCGGCGCTTCGCCCGGTCCCACCGCCACACTGTCGGAGGCGCGGAGCAGCAGCAGTCCCAGAGCGTGCTTGCAGGGGAACTTGCGGCTGGGGCAACTGCACTTGTAGGCGGGGCCCGCCGTGTCGATCACCGTCCGGTACGGCTTGCTGCCGCTGCCCTTGCACAGTCCCCACACCGCCCCCGCGTGATCGTGGCCCGTCCCGGACCACGGGCCCGCCGAACCCAGCTTGTGACCCGCCTTGCGTGATGCTTCGTCAGGAGCCAGGGCCTGTACCTGCTCCACCGTCCAGCGCGCCACCGGGTCAGCGGTGCGCGAGGGTTCTCCCCCGTGAGATAGCAGCATGGGAACGACGGTAGGGCGCACCACTGACAACGGCCTCCGGCCAGGCTTCCGACCTGGGGAGGGACCGCCTCCGATGCCGACTGTCAGTGGCATGGTGCACGGTGGAAACCACATCGGGTCGAACGATCTGGAGGGGGATCCATGACCGTGTCCGCAACCACCGAGGCCGTCGCGAACGAGGCTCTGCGACCGCATGCCGAGGACGCCTTCGCCGACGAGCTGAAGGCACTCGCCGCCGCCGACGACCGTCCGAGGCCCGCCCGTTGGCGGCTCTCGCCGTGGGCCGTGTCCACCTATCTCCTCGGCGGCATACTGCCCGACGGCACCGTGATCACGCCGAAGTACGTGGGTCCGCGCCGCCTCGTCGAAGTCGCCGTGACCACACTCGCCACCGACCGGGCGCTGCTGCTGCTCGGCGTGCCCGGCACCGCGAAGACCTGGGTCTCCGAGCACCTCGCCGCCGCCGTGAGCGGCGACTCGACCCTGCTCGTCCAGGGCACGGCGGGCACTCCCGAGGAAGCCGTCCGCTACGGCTGGAACTACGCGCAGCTGCTCGCGCACGGCCCCAGCCGTGACGCGCTGGTCCCCAGCCCCGTCATGCGGGCCATGTCCGAGGGCATGACCGCCCGGGTCGAGGAGCTGACCCGTATCCCCGCCGATGTGCAGGACGCGCTCATCACGATCCTGTCCGAGAAGACGCTCCCGGTGCCGGAGTTGGGGCAGGAGGTCCAGGCCGTCCGCGGCTTCAACCTCATCGCCACGGCCAACGACCGCGACCGCGGGGTCAACGAACTCTCCAGCGCGCTGCGCCGCCGCTTCAACACCGTCGTCCTCCCGCTTCCGGCCACCCCCGAGGACGAGGTGGACATCGTGTCCCGTCGCGTCGACCAGATCGGGAGCTCACTCGATCTGCCCGCCGCCCCGGACGGCCTCGCGGAGATCCGCCGCGTGGTCACCGTCTTCCGCGAACTGCGCAACGGCATCACCACCGACGGCCGCACCAAACTCAAGTCGCCGTCCGGCACGCTCTCCACGGCGGAGGCCATCTCCGTGGTGACCAACGGACTTGCGCTCGCCGCCCACTTCGGGGACGGCATCCTTCGCCCGGGCGACGTGGCGGCCGGAATCCTCGGCGCGGTCGTCCGTGACCCGGCGGCCGACCGGGTGGTCTGGCAGGAGTATCTGGAGACGGTCGTCCGGGAGCGGGACGGCTGGAAGGACTTCTACCGCGCCTGCCGTGAGGTCTCGGCATGACGGGGACCACCGCGTCCACCGGGCCGCTGCTGCTGGGAGTGCGCCACCACGGCCCGGGGTCCGCCCGCGCCGTACTGGCCGCGCTGGAGGCCGCCCGCCCGCGGGTCGTTCTCATCGAGGGCCCGCCCGAGGGCGACGCACTGCTGCCGCTCGCGGCCGACGAGCAGATGAAGCCGCCGGTCGCGCTGCTCGCCCACGCCGTGGACGACCCGGGACGGGCCGCGTTCTGGCCGATGGCCGAGTTCTCGCCCGAGTGGGTGGCGATCCGCTGGGCCCTCGCGCACGACGTCCCCGCGCGCTTCATCGACCTCCCCGCCACGCACTCCCTGGCCCTCACGGAGGCCGGGGCGGCCGAGGAACCGCCGGCCTCGCCGGCCGTCGACCCGATCGGCGTGCTCGCCGAGACCGCGGGCTACGACGACCCGGAGCGCTGGTGGGAAGACGTCGTCGAGCACCGCTCCCCCGACGGCGGGGCGGGCGACCCGCTGGCACCCTTCGCCGTCCTCGCCGAGGCGATGACGGCCCTGCGCGAGGTGTACGGGGACGGCGGCCACCCGAGGGACGCGGTCCGCGAGGCGTACATGCGCATCCAACTGCGGGCGGCGCGCAAGGAGTTCGGCGACGAGATCGCCGTCGTCTGCGGCGCCTGGCATGTCCCCGCTCTCGCCGCGAGGACGACGCTCGCCGCCGACAAGGCCCTCCTCAAGGGCGTCCCGAAGGTCAGGACCGAGCTGACCTGGGTGCCCTGGACGCACCGCAGGCTCGGCCGGCACAGCGGGTACGGGGCGGGGGTCGACTCACCCGGCTGGTACGGGCACCTCTTCGGCGCCCCCGACCGCCCGGTCGAACGGTGGATGACGAAGGTCGCCGGACTCCTGCGCGACGAGGACCGGTTCATCTCCTCCGCCCATGTCATCGAAGCCGTGCGGCTCGCCGGCGCCCTCGCGGCCGTGCGGGGCCGCCCGCTCCCCGGACTGACCGAGACCACCGACGCGATCCGCGCCGTGATGTGCGAGGGCTCCGACGTGCCCCTGGCGCTCGTGCGCGACCGGCTCGTCGTCGGCGAGACGCTCGGTGAGGTGCCGGACGGAGCTCCCGCCGTGCCCCTCCAGCGTGATCTGAACCGGCAGCAGCGCACACTCCGGCTGAAGCCCGAGGCGGGCGAGCGGGAGCTGGAGCTCGACCTCCGCAAGGACACCGACGCGGCCCGCAGCAGACTCCTGCACCGGCTCCGCCTCCTCGACGTCGGCTGGGGCGACCGCGCCGCGGGCCGGGGGAGTACGGGCACGTTCCGGGAGACCTGGCGGCTGCGCTGGGAACCCGAACTGCACGTGCGGGTCGCGGAGGCCGGCGTATGGGGCACCACCGTGCTCGCCGCCGCGACGGCGAAGGCCGAGTCGGAGGCCGTTTCGGCGACCGCGCTCGCCGATGTCACCGCACTCGCCGAGCGCTGCCTCCTCGCCGAGCTGGCCGAGGCGCTTCCCGTGGTGATGAACGCCCTCGCCGACCGGGCCGCCCTGGACGCCGGCGTCGGTCATCTGGCCGAGGCGCTGCCCGCCCTGGCCCGCTCCCTGCGGTACGGGGACGTGCGGGCCACGGACACGGCCTCGCTCGGAGCGGTCGCCGTCGGGCTCGCCGAGCGGATCTGCGTCGGACTGCCGCCGGCCTGCACCGGCCTCGACGCGGACGGGGCGGCGGAGCTGCGCCGCCGTGTCGACGGAGTGCACACCGCCATCGGGCTGCTCGCCGGAGCCGTCCCGGCGGACGGTCTGCGCGAACGGTGGGCGGCCGTGCTGCGCAAGCTGGCAGCCAGGGACACCGTCGCGGGAGTCATCCGGGGCCGCGCCACCCGGCTCCTGCTCGACGAAGGACAGCTCACCCAGGACGAGGCGGCGCGGCTGATGGGCCTCGCGCTCTCGCCGGGCACCCCTCCGGCCGATGCCGCGGCCTGGATCGAGGGCTTCGTCGGAGGGGCCGGGGGCGGCGGCATGCTGCTCGTCCACGACGAGCGTCTGCTGAGCCTGATCGACACCTGGCTGACCGGCGTACGGGCCTCGGCGTTCACGGATGTGCTGCCCCTGCTGCGGCGCACCTTCTCCGCCTACGAACCGGGTGTACGGCGCACCCTGGGCGAGCTCGTCCGCCGCGGCCCGGCTCCCGGGGGACCGCAGCACGGGAGTGCGGAAGCCTCCCCGTCCGGCTTCGGACCGGGACTCGACGAGGCGCGGGCGGACGCGGTGGTGCCGGTGCTCCGGCTGCTGCTCGGCCTCGACCCCGGGCCCGCTCCACGCAACGACCACACCGAACAACCGCTGGGGGCGACGGCATGACCACGCGGACCGTGACGACGACGGAACCGGAGAACCCGGAGGAGAAGGAGGCGGCGACGGGGGCGTCCGCCCACGACGAACGGCTGCGGCGCTGGCGGATGGTGCTGGGCGGGGACAGCGCGGAGAGCACCGGCTGCACCCTCACCGGCCGTGACGTCGCGATGGACGGCGCCCTGGCCGCGCTGTACGGAGGCGGGGGCAAGCCCGGCGGCCGGGGAGGCTCGGAGCGTTCGGGGGGACTCGGCGCGTCCGCCCCGTCCGTCGCCCGCTGGCTCGGCGACATCCGCACGTACTTCCCCAGCTCCGTCGTCCAGGTCATGCAGCGTGACGCGATCGACCGGCTCGGGCTGTCCGCGCTGCTGCTGGAGCCGGAGATGCTGGAAGCCGTCGAGGCCGACGTCCACCTCGTCGGCACGCTGCTCTCCCTCAACAAGGCGATGCCGGAGACGACGAAGGAGACGGCAAGAGCCGTCGTGCGCAAGGTCGTCGACGACCTGGAGAAGCGGCTCTCCACCCGTACCAAGGCGACTCTGACCGGCGCCCTGGACCGCTCGGCGAAAATCAACCGGCCGCGTCACCGGGACATCGACTGGGACCGCACCATCCGGGCGAACCTCAAGAACTACCTGCCCGTCCCCGGAAAGGACGGAGCAGGCACGGTCATTCCCGAACGGCTCATCGGGTACGGGCGCGCGGCCCGCGCCGTGAAGAAGGACGTCATCCTCTGCATCGACCAGTCGGGTTCCATGGCCGCTTCCGTCGTCTACGCCTCGGTGTTCGGCGCGGTGCTCGCCTCCATGCGCACCCTGGCGACCCGCCTCGTCGTCTTCGACACCGCCGTCGTCGACCTCACCGACCAGCTCGACGACCCGGTCGACGTGCTCTTCGGTACCCAGCTCGGCGGTGGCACGGACATCAACCGGGCGCTGGCCTACTGCCAGTCGAAGATCACCCGGCCCGCCGACACCGTGGTCGTCCTCATCAGCGACCTCTACGAGGGCGGCATCCGCGACGAGATGCTCAAGCGCGTCGCCGCGATGAAGGCGTCCGGTGTGGAGTTCGTGACGCTGCTCGCGCTCTCCGACGAAGGAGCGCCCGCCTACGACCGTGAGCACGCCGCCGCACTCGGCGCCCTGGGTGCGCCTGCCTTCGCCTGCACCCCCGATCTCTTCCCCGACATCATGGCGGCGGCGATCGAGAAGCGCCCCCTGCCCATTCCGGACAAGGAGACCCATCAGTAACACGGGACTTGCGCGACCCCCTGAGGGTCGTGCAAGCATCGCCCCCGTCGCCTGCGGAGGACCGCATTCCGCGGCCCCGTGCCCCTTGGGAAGGCTCACCCCGACATGACCACTGCTGTTGCCCGTGCGGCTGACGGCCTGCGCCCTGTGCGCGGGACGGCCGGCCGGCGCGTGCTGCAGGTGGTGCTGTTCCTCGGGGCCCTGCTGGCACTCGGTCTGCTCTTCGGGGGCGAGGCGCACGCGACGCAACGGCTCACTCCGGAGCTCACCGACGCCGGGACGGCGATGACGTCGGAGGCGGAGGCGACAGCCGACCGGCTGGTGGACCACGCCGAGGAGTCCGTACCCCCGTCGGCCGAGCAGCCGGAGGAAGCCGCGGACCGGCAGGCGGCGACGCCTACCGCCGGGTCCGTAACTCCGTCGAACGCCGTGCCGGTTCGGGACGTACGCCGGGAGTGGGAGCGGGAACCGCAGCGGCTGCCGAGCGCAGTCGTCCGGACCGTGCGGGACGACGTTGCCCGGCCTGCGGAGGACGTGGTCACGCACTCCGCCCAGGACACCGTCCACGAGCTCACCCGTGTCCTCGGCTCCGTCGCGGGCGCCCTCCCGCCGCTGCCGCACCTGTTGCCGTCCGCACCGCCCGTGCCGTCGCTGCCGGGAGCCACGGACCCGCTGCCCACCGCCCCGGCGGACGGCGCCGCGGATTCCGTCCACCCCGGTGTCGCAGCACAGGACAGCGGCCTTCCCGCTGCGGACACCTCCGTGACGGGCCTCCGTGCCACCCCGCTCGGCGCGGTCGTGGCCGGCGACGGCACGGACCGGGCTGCCGCGCCGGAGTTCCGGCGGGCCGAGGGCCGTTCGCCCCTCGACCCCTGCGGAGGCTTCGGCCGTACGCCGGCGGCCGAGACCCACCAACCGCGCGGCGCCGATCAGCAGGCCGCACCGGTGGCGCACGGGCCCTCCTTCGGACTGACGAGCGGCGCCGGCCTCCCGGCGACCACCGCGCCGGTCCGCGACCGATCGGGCCAGATCCTCGCATTCCCCGGCTAGGGCAGGCCGTTCCCCGCCTCGACCTGCCGCGCGGGGGCGGAACAGGTCTGCCCGCCGTCCGGAACGTTCCGGACCGCCGATCGAATCCGAAGGATCTGACATCCACATGCACAAGAACATCCGCCGTTCCATAGCCGTCGCCGCCACCGCCACCGGAATGTGGGCGCTCGGTACCGCTGCGGCCGCCGCGGACGAACTCCCGGTTTCCGTACCGCTGTCCACCCCGGATCTCGGCGCCGAAGCAACCGACGCGGTGAACGGGGTCGACGGCATCGAGGCCGTCACGGACACCGTCCGGTCGACGACCACCGAGGTCGGGGAAGCCGTCGGGACCAGCACGGCGGCAGTGAAGAGCGCCGTGACCGACGAGGCCGCCCCGGTGGCCGGGAAGACCCGGCAGGCCGCCGGCGCGGTGACCGGCAAGGCCACGGGCACCGTCGAGCACGCCCGTGCCCGGACCGGCGTCCCGGCCGCGCAGGACCTCCTGACCGTCCCGAACGCCCTGGACGTCCAGGACGTGGACGCCGGCAAGGACCTCCCGGGCGCGCAGGGCCTTCCCGCCTGGGCCCTCCCGGTCTGGGCCCAGCCCTCGTACGACGTCCCCGCAGTCCCCGAGGCGGAGATCGACTACCTCTTCGGCCCCATCGAGCAGATCCCGGGCTACGCGCAGGAGGCGACCCCCGCCGTCCTGAGCGCCACCCAGGACGCCGCCCGGGGCACGACCCGCACGGCAGTGGCCCAGGCCGGACCGGCGGTCGGCCAGACCTCCGACGCCGTGCTGCCGCCCGTCGTCGGCCAGGCCGTCTCCGCGCTGCTGCCCGTCGTCGGTCAGGCGCTCGGCGACCTCGGCGGGCTCGTCGAGGGCGTCGTCGGCGAGGTCGGCCCGTTCGCCGACGGTGTCGTGGGCGAGACCGTCGCCCCCTTCGCGCAGGGCGTGGCCACCGAGGTCCAGCCGCTCGCGTACGGCGTCTCCGGTGCCGTCCAGCCCTTCGCCGAGGGTGTCGTCGCGGACGTCCAGCCGCTGGCGCAGGGCGTGACGCAGGGCGCCGTCGCCCCGTTCGCGCAGGGGGTCACCGCCCAGGTGCAGCCGCTGGCGCAGGGCGTGGGCGGCCAGACCCGGCCGTTCGCCGACGGGCTGGTGGGCACGGCGGGCGACAGCGCGCGTCCCGCGGTGGCGAACGCCGCGTACGGAGCAGCCGGTCTGACCTCGGTCGCTCCCGCCTTCGTGACCGGGGCGACGTCGTGACCGTGGCGACGTCGTGACCGGGCCGACTTCGTGACCGTGGCGACGGTCCCGTTCACCGCTCCGGAGTACCCGGCCGGCCGGATCTGACCCGCGGGCCGCACCCGTGGTCCGGTGCCGGCACAGGCGCCGGGCGGTTCCCCGTCCCCTCCGTTCACACGGTCGGGGGCAGGGAACCGCCCGGCGCCGCCGTCGTTCCGGCAGAGGCCGCCACCTGCCGTTCTGTCCACCACGACCCGGTATCCGGGGCGATCTGTGACAGTAATCACCGCCCAGGTGTGATCTGCGATTTAGGGTCCGGAGGAGCGCGGAGATAACCTGCGGGATGGACATGCCGCGTACCCGGACACCGTGTGCGCCTCCCTGGTGACAGCGCAGTCACGTTGCCCTTCGCGGCACTGCCCACGCAGAAGAACGAACCGCGAGACCACTAAAAGGGACGGACGCGCGTGGACCTGTTCGAGTACCAGGCGAGGGACCTCTTCGCCAAGCACGGTGTACCGGTGCTGGCCGGTGAAGTCATTGACACGCCTGAGGCAGCCCGCGAGGCGACCGAGCGGCTGGGCGGCAAGTCCGTCGTCAAGGCGCAGGTGAAGGTCGGTGGCCGAGGCAAGGCCGGCGGCGTCAAGCTGGCCGCCAACCCCGACGAGGCGGTCGCCCGTGCGACCGACATCCTCGGCATGGACATCAAGGGCCACACGGTCCACAAGGTGATGATCGCCGAGCTCTCCCCGGAGATCGAGGCGGAGTACTACGTCTCGTACCTCCTCGACCGCACCAACCGCACCTTCCTGGCCATGGCCTCGGTGCAGGGCGGCATGGACATCGAGGAGGTCGCGGAGAAGACCCCCGAGGCCCTCGCGAAGGTCCCGGTCAACGCCGTGGACGGCGTTGACATCGTCAAGGCCCGCGAGATCGTGGCCCAGGCGAAGTTCCCGGCCGACGTGGCCGAGGGTGTCGCCGAGGCCATGGTGACCCTGTGGGACACCTTCGTCGCGGAGGACGCCCTCCTCGTCGAGGTCAACCCGCTGGTGAAGACCAAGGACGGCCGGATCCTGGCCCTGGACGGAAAGGTCTCTCTCGACGAGAACGCCGACTTCCGCCAGCCCGGCCACGAGGCCCTCGAGGACAAGGCCGCAGCCAACCCGCTCGAGGCTGCCGCCAAGGCCAAGAACCTCAACTACGTCAAGCTCGACGGCGAGGTCGGCATCATCGGTAACGGTGCCGGTCTGGTCATGTCGACCCTGGACGTCGTCGCGTACGCCGGTGAGAACCACGGCAACGTGAAGCCCGCCAACTTCCTCGACATCGGTGGCGGCGCCTCCGCAGAGGTCATGGCGAACGGCCTGGAGATCATCCTCGGCGACCCGGACGTCAAGTCCGTCTTCGTCAACGTCTTCGGTGGCATCACCGCTTGTGACGAGGTCGCCAACGGCATCGTCCAGGCGCTGGCGCTGCTTGAGTCCAAGGGCGAGAAGGTCGAGAAGCCGCTGGTCGTGCGCCTCGACGGCAACAACGCGGAGCTGGGTCGCAAGATCCTTTCCGACGCCAACCACCCGCTCGTGCAGCGCGTGGACACCATGGACGGCGCGGCCGACAAGGCCGCCGAGCTCGCCGCGGCTGCGAAGTAAGGGACGAGGGACTCCAACACCATGGCTATCTTCCTCACCAAGGACAGCAAGGTCATCGTCCAGGGGATGACCGGCGCCACGGGCATGAAGCACACCAAGCTCATGCTGGCTGACGGCACCAACATCGTCGGTGGCGTGAACCCGCGCAAGGCCGGTACGTCCGTCGACTTCGACGGCACCGAGGTTCCGGTCTTCGGTTCCGTCAAGGAAGCGATGGAGAAGACGGGCGCCGACGTGTCCGTTCTCTTCGTGCCGCCGGCGTTCGCGAAGGCCGCCGTCGTCGAGGCGATCGACGCCGAGATCCCGCTGGCCGTCGTCATCACCGAGGGCATCGCCGTCCACGACTCGGCCGCCTTCTGGGCGTACGCCGGTTCGAAGGGCAACAAGACCCGGATCATCGGTCCGAACTGCCCCGGCCTGATCACCCCCGGCCAGTCCAACGCCGGCATCATCCCGGGCGACATCACGAAGCCCGGCCGCATCGGTCTCGTGTCCAAGTCCGGCACGCTGACCTACCAGATGATGTACGAGCTCCGTGACATCGGCTTCTCGTCCGCCGTCGGCATCGGTGGCGACCCGGTCATCGGTACGACGCACATCGACGCCCTCGCGGCGTTCGAGGCCGACCCCGAGACCGACCTCATCGTGATGATCGGCGAGATCGGTGGCGACGCCGAGGAGCGTGCCGCCGACTTCATCGCGAAGAACGTCACGAAGCCGGTCGTCGGTTACGTCGCGGGCTTCACCGCCCCCGAGGGCAAGACCATGGGCCACGCCGGCGCCATCGTCTCCGGCTCCTCCGGTACCGCCCAGGCGAAGAAGGAGGCCCTCGAGGCCGCCGGCGTGAAGGTCGGCAAGACGCCGACCGAGACCGCCAAGCTGGCGCGCGAGATCCTCGGCGCCTGATCGCGGCGACGCGGCGGCAGCCGCCGCGTCACCGCGTCACCGCACGGACGGCGCGGGCCCGCACCCTGATCGAAGGGTGCGGGCCCGCGCCGTTTTCGTGCGCGCTCCGTGGGGAACGCCGTCAGCGAATCTGCGGGACCAGCCGCTCCGGGCCGTGCGCGAGCTCGCCGCGGAGCGCCTTCTGGAGCTTCAGGTCCTGCGGGGTGAGCTTCTGAGGTCCGCCTCGCGGAGGCACTCCGCCGACCCGTTCGGCGGGGGCCAGCGGCTGCTCGTAGTGGGTGGGGGCGGTGTGCAGCGTGAGGGCCGTGACGCCCACGAGCAGCGCCGCGAAGGCGATGGCCGCCCGGGTCCAGAGCCTCGCCTTGCGCTCGCTCCCCGAGCGGACGATGCCGGCCGGGGACGGCGCGGGCACGTGTTCGGCGAGGGCGAGCGCACCGAGCCGGTCGTGCAGCAGCGCCGACTGCTCGACGGGGGAGGAGAGGTCCGCCAGTTCGGGGAGCCGCTCGGCGACCGCGGCCCTCGCGGTCATCAGCCGGCCGGCCGCCGCGGGGGTGCTCGCCTCGGTCTCGGCGGCGGTCTCGGGCAGGTCCAGGCCCACACCGTCGTAGAGCAGCAGGGTGCGGCGGTACGACGGGGGCAGATCGAGCAGCGCGTCGAACAGGGCGCGGCGCTTCGGTTCGGTCGGCGGCGCGTCCGGGTGCCGGTGGGCGCGGCGCAGCTGGTGCCAGGGCGACATCGCGTACTCGTACGCGGCGGCCCGTACCCAGCCCGCCGGGTCGCGGTCCACGGCGACCTCGGGCCAGCGCTGCCAGGCCAGCTGGAACGCGTGCTCGACGGACTCCCGGGACAGCCTGCGCCGGCCGGTCAGCAGATAGGTCTGGCGGACCAGGCCCGGTGCGGCGTGCGTGTACAGGGCGTCGAACGCCTCTTCGGCCGAGATGCCGGAGATGCCGGCGGCGTCGGCGGCGTCCGTGGCGTCCGTCGCATCGGCGGTGTCGGCGGTGCGGGGGACATCGGCAGGGACTTCCGGGACTTCGGTGACGTCAGGCGCGTCAGGGGCCTCAGGGGTCTCCCGCGCTTCGGGGGGATCGGCCTCGGCGGAGTTCTCGGCGTCCGTGCCGGTGTCGGGCTCGGTCGGGGACATGGGGGTGCTCCCGGGGGCTTCGACGGAGGGCTGCGGTGTGCCCCGCACCGGGGTGCGGGGCACGGTCGACGGGGTGGGCGGCCCGGTCTCGCGCGGTGCGGCGGACTCCGGCCGGGTGTTCGGTGGTGGTGTTC
Source organism: Streptomyces sp. NBC_00234 (assembly GCF_036195325.1). NCBI lineage: Bacteria > Bacillati > Actinomycetota > Actinomycetes > Kitasatosporales > Streptomycetaceae > Streptomyces > Streptomyces sp. NBC_00234. Next base: position 4,936,999 of record NZ_CP108101.1, read on the forward strand.
CGGTTCGTTCGGCCGGTTCGGTCGTCCGCTCCGGCGGCCGTGGCTCCTCCGCGGAGCCGATCAGCCTGGCGTACGCCTCGCGTCTGCGCCCTTTGGGGCTGCTGCGCCCCGTCTCCCAGGAGCGGACGGTGGCACGGGTGACGCCGACAGCGGTCGCCACCTGCTCTTCACTCAGTGACTGTGCTTCTCGCAGCCTGCGCCGCTCCTTGGGGGAGGGCAACGGGGCCGCTGCGGTGGACTCCGACGTGCTCTGAGTCATGAGGCGGCCTCGGGAGCGCTGCACTGGGTGAAAAAGTACATAAACGTATATTGAGCGACACAGCGGCCGTTCGCCTGTTACGCGAAATAAGCGCGTGTCGTTGGGAGCATGGCGGGCGTGACCCAAGTGACCGAGCGCAGCCCCATGTTGTCGGCCGAGCGGAGCCGGACCGCCGTGCTGGCTTCCTCCTTCCTGCGCGGAGCGATCGCCGCCGGGCTCGGGCTCGGCTCGCTCGCCGTGCTCGTCATGGTGCTGTGGATCAGCTCCCCGTACCCGGACAGCGGTCCGGGCGGCGCCCTCCATGTCGCGGCCGGACTCTGGCTGCTGGCGCACGGCGCCGAGCTGGTCAGGACCGACACCCTCAGCGGGATCCCGGCCCCCGTCGCGACGGTCCCGCTGCTGCTCGTCGTCGGCCCGGTGTGGCTGACGCACCGGGCGACCCGTGACGCCCTGGAGCCCGACGAGGGGCGCCCCGTGCCCTCGGCTGCTGGGGTGTTCTGCGCCGTGACGGCGGGATATCTGCTGGTCGCCGCCGGTGTCGCCGCCTACGTGCGGGGCGGGCCGATGCCTGCCGACCGCCTCTCGCTCGCCTTCCCGCTGGCCCTGGTGGTGGCCGGTTCGGCGGCTGCCGGGGTGTGGACGGCCTCGGGGCGGCCCATGGGTCCACTGCCGTCCTGGGCGCCGCTGAGGCTCCAGGAAGGGATCGCGCGGACGCTGTTCCGTACCCGGGCCGAGGCAGCCGTCCGGTCCGCGGCTGCCGGGGTGGCGGTGCTGCTCGGCGGCGGGGCGCTGCTGGTCGCGGTGGCGCTGGTGTGGCACGTCGGGGCCGCCCGGGATTCGTTCCTGGCGCTCTCCGGCGACTGGTCGGGGCGGCTCGCCCTGTTGCTGCTGGCCCTGGCCCTCGTACCGAATGCGGCGATGTGGGGTGCGGCGTACGGCCTGGGGCCCGGCTTCGCCCTCGGTACGGGGGCCACGGTCACTCCGTACGCCGTCGAGGGGCGTCCGGCGCTTCCGGAGTTCCCCCTGCTCGCGGCCGTGCCGTCGCCGGGCCCGGCGACGGCCGCCGACTGGGCCGCCCTGGCGGTGCCCCTCGTGGCCGGTCTGGCGGTCGGCTGGTTCACCGCGGGGAGGGCGGCTCCCGTCCAGGCGGGACGGAGCGAGGTCTGGAGCGTGCGCGAGACGGTGCTGGTGACGGTGCTGGCCGCGGTGGGCTGCGGCATCGGTACGGGGTTGCTGGCCGCGGCGTCCGGCGGGCCGCTCGGGACGGGTGCGCTGACGGAGTTCGGTCCGGTGTGGTGGCTGGTGGGCCCTGCCGCACTCGCCTGGACGGCCCTGCTCGGCGTGCCGGTGGCGCTCCTGCTGAGGTCGTGGCGGCTGCGGGAGCGCGGCTGGGCGTGGCGGCGGGACCGTACGGAGCCGGGCGCCGGGCAGGACGCGAGCGGTACGGCCGAAGAGGAAGCCCCGGAGCCGACGAGCGGGAAGGGCGCGGTCGCGGGGGAGACGGGCCGGAGCGGCGAGCCGGAGAAGGGCGGTGCGGGGCGGTGGTGGCGCCGCGGGAGTGCGGACGGTGCGGCCGGGCAGGCGCCGGCGCCCCCGCCCGTCACGCACCCGGCGTCCGGCGGCGCGGGACGGGCGGACGAGGAGGGCGCGGCGTTCGAGCCGTACGACTTCCTGCCGACCGACCCGTGGCACGAGAAGACGGCCAGGGAGGCCCGCTGGGCCTCGCTCAAGAAGGGATCCGGCGGGCTGATGGCGGAGTTCCCGGCCCCCGGCGCCCCGGCGGCCGACGCTCCGGTCGCGGAGGGCACACGCGACGGCCGGGCCCCGGAGGCGTCGGAGCCTCCGGAGTCCGGCCGGGGAACTGCTTCCTGAGAGCCGGGTCCTGTCGGGACCCGGCTCCGAGGCGGGTTACTTCTTGACGCCGAAGAAGGGTTCCAGCGGCTCGGGCAGCAGATCGTTGCAGGCCAGCGCGCCGGACTTGGTCAGCGCGTCGTTCACGCAGGTGTAGTAGTCGCGGTAGACCAGCTGCACGGTGAACGTCGTCGCGACGATCGACAGGGCGAGCAGGGCCATGACGAGACCGCTGACCGCCGCCGTCGTCTGCGGCCTGCCGTAGCCGACGCGGGCCGCGCCGGGGGCGGGCCCGTCTCCCGGTGCCGCGCCGGCCGGGGCTCCGGTGACCGAGGGGCGCGAGGTCCCCGCGACGTCGTCCGCGGTGGCGTGGGTGGAGGTCGTCGGCGCCTTCGGCTTGGCGCGCAGCGCGCTGACCGACCAGTACACCGAGAGTGCGCCGAGGAGCAGCGCGATCTCCGGGAAGTCGAAGAGGGCGAAGAAGAAGGCCCACATGCCGCCCAGTACGGCGTAGCGGGCGCGCCGCTGGGCGGGGTCGGTCGGGTCCCAGCGCATGCCGCCGCCCGCACCGCCGTCCGGGCCGCCCTGTCCCTGGCCGCCGGGGCCGTTGCTGCCGGGGCGGCTGCCGAAGCCGCCGCTCTGCCGGCCGGGCTGCTTGTTGCTCCACTGGCTGCCCCAGGCCGGGCGGTCGCCGGACGAGCCGTTGCCGGAGTCGTCACCTGGCCTGTCGTCGCCGTTGTTCCCGTTGCCGTCCCCGGTCCGCGCGGGGTGGCGCGGCTGCCAGGGCTGGTCGGGCCGGTTCTCGGGGGGAGCCGCGAAGGGATTGTCCTCCTGCGGCTTCGACCCGTTGGAGCCGGAGGAGTCCGAGGACGAGCCCGGCGAGGAGGACTGGCGTTCCCGCAGCATCATCGGGGCCCGCTCGGGCAGCGGGAGGCGGAAGGCGGTGCGGCGGCGTCGGTCCGGCATGTGGTGAACGTCTTCCCCATCTCGTCGTTTCCCGCCCGGTGGACGGTTCGCTGTCCCCAGACGCTACCCCCCGGCCACGCCCCCGTCCCGTGGGGGCCGCTGGGTGTGCCGGTATCGTTGCTGACGGTCGGCCGGTTCGTAGAGTTCCCCGTATCAAGGGGCGAGATTCTTTCGTACGACCGTACAAGTAGCACCGCAAGCACTTCGCACCTGCGTTACCACGCGAGAAAGGGCCCAGCTGTGGCCTCCCCGCCCCCCTCCGCCGCTCCGGCCCGCCTGGTCGTGCTGGTCTCCGGATCCGGTACGAACCTCCAAGCCCTGCTCGACGCCATCGGCGACGACCCCGGCGGCTACGGGGCCCAGGTCGTCGCGGTCGGCGCGGACCGCTCCGGCACCGTCGGACTGGAGCGCGCCGAGCGTGCCGGACTCCCGACCTTCGTGTGCCGGGTCCGCGACCACGCCACCCGTGAGGAATGGGACGCGGCGCTCACCGCGGCCACCGCGGAGCACCGGCCGGACCTCGTCGTCTCGGCGGGCTTCATGAAGATCGTGGGCAAGCGGTTCCTCGCCGAGTTCGGCGGCCGGGTCGTCAACACCCACCCCGCCCTGCTCCCCAGCTTTCCCGGTGCCCACGGAGTGCGCGACGCTCTCGCGTACGGCGTGAAGGTCACCGGGTGCACCGTCCACTTCGTCGACGACGGCGTCGACACCGGTCCGATCATCGCGCAGGGCGTGGTCGAGGTGACCGAAGAGGACACCCCGGAGGGCGAAGCCGCTCTCCATGAACGCATCAAGGAAGTCGAGCGCAAGCTGCTCGTCGAGGCCGTGGGGCGGCTCGCCCGCGACGGCTATCGCATTGAGGGACGAAAGGTTCATCTCGGTCATGTCGGTGAATAAGCCCATCCGCCGCGCCCTGGTCAGTGTCTACGACAAGACGGGGCTCGAAGACCTCGCGCGCGGTCTGCACGAAGCGGGTGTCGAGCTCGTCTCCACCGGCTCCACCGCCGGGAAGATCGCCGCCGCCGGTGTGCCGGTCACCAAGGTCGAGGAGCTCACCGGCTTCCCCGAGTGCCTCGACGGCCGGGTCAAGACGCTGCACCCCCGTGTGCACGCCGGCATCCTCGCCGACCTGCGCCTGGACGCCCACCGCGAGCAGCTCGCCGAGCTCGGGGTCGAGCCCTTCGACCTCGTGGTCGTCAACCTGTACCCGTTCAAGGAGACCGTCGCCTCCGGCGCCTCCGACGACGAGTGCGTGGAGCAGATCGACATCGGTGGCCCCTCGATGGTCCGCGCCGCGGCCAAGAACCACCCGTCCGTGGCCGTCGTGACGAGCCCGGAGCGTTACGCCGACGTCCTCGCCGCGGTCAAGGCGGGCGGCTTCGACCTGACCGCGCGCAAGCGCCTCGCCGCCGAGGCGTTCCAGCACACCGCCGCGTACGACGTGGCCGTGGCGTCCTGGTTCGCGGCCGACTACGCCGCCGCCGACGACTCGGGCTTCCCCGACTTCTTCGGTACGACGTACGAGCGCGGCAACGTCCTGCGGTACGGCGAGAACCCGCACCAGCCCGCCGCCCTCTACACCTCGGGCGCCGGCGGCCTCGCCGAGGCGGAGCAGCTGCACGGCAAGGAGATGTCGTACAACAACTTCACGGACACCGACGCCGCGCGCCGGGCCGCGTACGACCACGCCGAGCCGTGTGTCGCGATCATCAAGCACGCCAACCCGTGCGGCATCGCGATCGCCGACGACGTCGCCGCCGCGCACCGCAGCGCCCACGCCTGTGACCCGCTGTCCGCCTTCGGCGGGGTCATCGCCGTCAACCGCCCGGTGACCGTCGCCCTGGCCGAGCAGGTCGCGGAGATCTTCACCGAGGTCATCGTCGCCCCCGCCTACGAGGACGGCGCGGTCGAGGTGCTCGCCCGCAAGAAGAACATCCGCGTGCTGCGCTGCCCGGACGCCCCGTCCGCCCGGGTCGAGGTCAAGCCGATCGACGGCGGTGCGCTGCTCCAGGTCACCGACCGCCTCCAGGCCGAGGGCGACGACCCGGCGAACTGGACCCTCGCCACCGGTGAGGCCCTTTCCGCCGACGAGCTCGCCGAGCTCTCGTTCGCCTGGAAGGCGTGCCGCGCGGTGAAGTCCAACGCGATCCTGCTCGCCAAGGACGGCGCCTCGGTCGGCGTCGGCATGGGCCAGGTCAACCGTGTGGACTCCGCGAAGCTCGCCGTCGAGCGGGCGGGCAAGGAGCGCGCACAGGGTGCGTACGCCGCGTCCGACGCGTTCTTCCCGTTCCCCGACGGCCTGGAGATCCTGACCGCGGCCGGCGTCAAGGCGGTCGTCCAGCCGGGCGGGTCCGTCCGCGACGAGCTGGTCATCGAGGCCGCGAAGAAGGCGGGCGTGACCATGTACTTCACCGGTACGCGCCACTTCTTCCACTGAGCCGAATCCGGCATCATCTGCCGTTCCGTATCCGGCACCGCGCAGGCCGTATCCCGACACCGGGGTGCGGCCTGCGCCGCGTCCGGGGTGCTGCCCCGCCTCGTCTCTCTGTTCTAATAAACGGCCAGAGATTCCGTTGCGGGGGCGTTGTGCTCGAACTGAACAAGAGGGAACCGGACCGGTCCGAAACGGACGTCGGCCCTCCGGCGCCCGCGCCGGCAGCCGACACCGGGACGCCCGGGAACCGCGTCCCGATGCGCCCCTATCTGATCGCGGCGGCCGTCCTGTGCGCGCTGTACTTCCTGTACTCGTACCTCCAGTACAGGAGCTTCGACTCGCCCTCCTGGGACCTCGGGATATTCGAGCAGGAGGTCCGCGCCTACGCCGGACTGCACGCCCCCGTCGTGGACATCAAGGGACCCGGCTATCTGATCCTCGGCGACCACTTCAGCCCGGTCGTGGCGCTCCTCGTGCCGCTCTACTGGATCTGGCCGTCGGCCCTGGCCCTGCTGTTCGCCCAGGCCGCGCTGTTCGCCGTCTCGGCCGTCGTCGTGGGCCGCACCACCCAGCAGCTCCTCGGCGGCCGTTCGGGGCTCTGCGCCACCGTCGCGTACGGGCTGTCCTGGGGACTCCAGGAAGCGGTGAAGTCCGACTTCCACGAGATCGCCTTCGCGGTGCCCCTCCTCGCGCTCGTCTGCCGGGCGCTGCTCACCCGCCGCTGGACCGCCGCGGTCCTCTGGTCGCTGCCCCTGGTGCTGGTCAAGGAGGACCTGGGAGCCACCGTCGCGGTCGTCGGATTCCTGCTCTTCCTCTACGGCCGCCGCCTCCAGGGCGCGCTGCTGGCCGCCTTCGGAGTGGTGGCCTTCGTCCTCACCGTGCTGGTCCTCATACCGGCGGCCAGCAGTCAGGGGACGTACGACTACTGGAAGAAGATCGACAAGAACGGCGAGCAGGACGTCGCCCTGTTCGACTCGGTCCTCGGGATCCTCGATTCCGCCGTCAAGCTGGAGATGCTGGTCTTCCTGGTCGGCATCACCGCGTTCATGGCGCTGCGCTCGCCCCTGATCCTTCTCGTGGTGCCCACGCTCGGCTGGCGGCTGCTGTCCCAGGACTCCAACCACTGGGGCATGGTCTGGCACTACAGCGCCATCCTGATGCCGGTGCTCTTCCTCGCCATGGCCGACGGGGTACGCCGCAGCCGCACCTCGTCACGGCCCTGGCTCGTCTCGTACGCGAAGGTCGCCGTGCCCGTCGCCACCGCGGTCGCCGTGGCGCTCACCCAGCACCTGCCCCTGCGCGACCTGCTGCGGCCGGAGACCTACCGCACCGACGCCCGCACCCACGCGGCCGAGGAGGCGCTGGAGGCCATCCCCGCGGGGGCGCGCGTCGAGACCGACATCACGCTCATGGCGCACCTGACCGGTGACCGCACGGTCTACTGGATCGGCGGGGCCCCGGGCACCGCGCCGGACATCGTCGCCGTGAACCTGGACTTCAGCTGGTCGCGGCCGATCCAGGACCCCGTGGCGTACGCGGAGCAGCTCCACCCGGAGGCCCGCTACCGGCTCAAGCACCGGGCCGGGTCGTTCGTGGTGCTGGAGCGGACCTCGCCCGCCCCGGCCGGCTCGGGCCGCTGAGCGGGCGGGGCCGGACCCCCTGGAAAGGCCGAAGGCCGTAAGCCCGCGGTGAGCGGGGTTACGGCCTTCGTGCGCGTACGAGCGGTCGGGCCGGCGGAGAGCCGGCCCCGGCCGGTCAGTACTGCGGCTGCTGCTGACGGTTGAACCACGCGCCACCGTCGGCCTTCGCCACGAAGACGATGACCAGCACGGCGAGGACGGTGTGGACGAGACCGACCACGATGAACGGGTAGATACCGAGCAGAGCGGTGATCGCGCCGAACACGAGGGTGGCGATACGGATTCCGTTACCGCCCTTGCCGAACTTGGCGGCGAGGAAGGCACCGAAGACGCCCCAGAGGAGCACGACGAGGGCGAGGCCCCACAGGGCGCCGCCCGAGTAGTCGGCGAGCTGCTGGAACTGGACGTCGTCCTTGACCGCCGCGTCGTTCTTCGCCGCGTTCACGGCGACCGCCGAGAGGATGAAGAGGATCGTGCCGATCAGTTGGAAGCCGGCGATCACGTAGAGCATGACGCGGGCGGCCTTCACACCGCCCGGCATCTCGGTGGGTGCACCGGGGAAGCCGTAACCGGCCTGGACGGGCGGGGCGGCAGGGTAGCCGTAGCCGGGCTGCTGGCCCTGCGGCGGCACGCCCTGGGGGGCCTGCTGGGGGTAGCCGTAACCCGGCTGCCCGCCCTGCTGCTGCTGGCCGTAGGGGTTGTTCGGGTCGCCGAAGCTCATGGCGAGATTCCTCCGTTGGATATTGCGGGGACGACGCGGTCCGGGCGGAGGAATTGCGCGCAAATTGAACGGTCTGTCCCCCCGACACTGTCCGCGGTATGCGCGCCTCATCGTCGTCTTGACAGCGGGTTTTTGTCCAGCCGGTTGCGGAATGTGTTGTGCAAGTGCAATCTCGCGTCCATCCCCGGCACCCAGAATTGGTATGCGGGCGGGGTCATCCGCGAGGATGGGGCCATGACTGCCCAGATTCTCGATGGCAAGGCCACCGCAGCTGCGATCAAATCCGATCTGACCGTCCGCGTGGCGGCCCTCAAGGCGCAGGGCGTCACCCCGGGCCTGGGGACCCTGCTGGTCGGGGACGACCCGGGCAGCCGGTGGTACGTGAACGGCAAGCACCGTGACTGCGCCCAGGTCGGTATTGCTTCCATTCAGCGCGAACTTCCCGACACCGCCACCCAGGAGGACATCGAGGAGGTCGTACGCGAGCTCAACGACAACCCCGAGTGCACGGGTTACATCGTGCAGCTTCCCCTCCCCAAGGGCATCGACACCAACCGTGTCCTGGAGCTCATGGATCCGGCCAAGGACGCCGACGGCCTGCACCCGATGAACCTGGGCAGGCTCGTGCTGAACGAGACCGGTCCGCTGCCCTGCACCCCGCAGGGTGTCGTCCAGCTGCTGCGCGCCCACGGTGTCGAGATCAACGGTGCGCACGTCGTGGTCGTCGGGCGCGGTGTCACCATCGGCCGCTCGATCCCGCTGCTGTTGACCCGCAAGTCCGAGAACGCCACGGTCACCCAGTGCCACACCGGCACCCGTGACCTCGCCTCCCACCTCAAGCAGGCCGACATCATCGTCGCCGCCGCAGGGGTGCCCCACCTCATCAAGCCCGAGGACGTGAAGCCGGGCGTGGCCGTGCTCGACGTCGGCGTCAGCCGCGACGAGAACGGCAAGATCGTCGGCGACGTGCACCCGGGTGTCGCCGAGGTGGCGGCCTGGGTCGCCCCGAACCCCGGTGGCGTCGGCCCGATGACCCGCGCCCAGCTACTGGTCAACGTGGTCGAGGCGGCCGAGCGTGCCGCCGCCGACGCCGCTGCCGTCTCCGGCTGACCCGATCCCGGAAGGAACGTCATGGGTGCTGGTACGAGTCCGGCCGGCCAGGACTCCGTCGACCCGGATTCCGTGGACCGGGAGGCGCCGGTGACTCCTGCCCCGGACGCAGGCGGTCCGGCGGAGGAGCCGGGCCCGGAGGCGGACGGTTCGACGCCGGAAGGTTCGACGGCGGGTGCTTCGGCGCCCGCTGGTTCCACGGCTGCCGGTTCCACGGCGGCCGTCGAGCCGGGCGCCGTCGAGGACGATGCATCGGGTACGGCCGGTGAGGCCGTCGCTCCGCGCTCCCGGCGTTTCCCCTCGCTGACCCGTGACACCGCGCGGCCCGAGGGCGGCGGACGGGCGGCGCCGGGCGACGCGCCCGCCCCCGCCCGCCAGTGGCCCCTGCTCACGGTGCTCTGCACGGCCGCGGCGGGGCTGCTGATCGTCGCCACCGATCCCTTCGACCAGGCGTTCCGGATCGGCACGATGCTGATCGGGATCGCCCTCGTCACGGGAGCCGTGCTGCGCTGGGTCGTCCCGTCGGTCGGCATGCTCGCCGTGCGGTCCCGGTTCACCGACCTGGTCACGTACGGACTGATGGGCACGCTCATCGTGCTGCTCGCGCTGATGGTGCAGCCGAAGCCGTGGCTGGACGTCCCGATCCTCGAGGACGTAGTCCACTTCACCATTCGCTAGGTCCGTACTGCGGCGGTGTCCGTCCCCTCCCCCGAGAAGGGACGGACACCCCAGGACGGGGCTCCGTAGCAAGCGGCTCCGGAATGTGGTGACTTGAGCGGCCTTGCCCCGTCCTGCATCCAGGGTCATGGACATGCCCTGGGGGTACAAGGGATGCTTGGTGCCTGTGGCACGGAAGTGACCATTCCGCCACGGTGTGATCGCCGCGCAACGGTGGCAGACTGTCACGGCATCCGGCCAGGGGCGCTCGCGGAGCGCGCTGACGTACCGAATGCTCCCGTGCGCTCCCTCGCCAGGAACTGACCCCCTGGCATCGCGCATCCTCATGGGTAGTCCAGAACGAGGACCACCGGATCTGGGCAGGGGGCATCGGGACCGGCGTCACTGAGCGGGGCACCATCAGGCACGTTCGGGGGAACACAAGGGGGAGCAATGCCTCGTTGGAAGGCACTACCGGAGGAACTCGACCCGCAGGTCAAGGAGTTCGCGGGACAGCTGCGCAGGCTCGTCGACCGCAGCGGGCTGAGCCTCGCCGCGCTGGCCGACCGCACCGGTTACAGCAAGACGTCCTGGGAGCGCTATCTCAACGGCCGGCTGCTCGCGCCCAGAGGGGCGATCGTCGCGCTGGCCGAGGTGACGGGCACCAACCAGAGTCACCTGACGACCATGTGGGAGCTGGCGGAGCGTGCCTGGAGCCGCGCCGAGATGCGCCACGACATGACGATGGAGGCCATCCGGATCTCCCAGGCGCGTGCCGCGCTCGGTGAGGCCGGCACCCCTCCTGCCGCCGGTGGCAGGGGCGTCCGCGCCGGTACGGGCGTGTCCACCGCCCCGGGATCCGGCGCCGGCCGCGAGGGCGAGGCGCTCGACGGGACGCGCCTGCCGTCCGTGCCGGCCCAGCGCGGTCCGATACCCACGGCCCCGCGCCGGTCCTCGGGACCGACGCCCGGAGTGCCGCAGCACGGCCCGGCCGACGGCTTCGGTCCGGCGGGCCCGGGCTCGGGTGGGCCCGGCAGCCGCCGCAGGCTCACGATGCTCCTGGTGGGCCTGGCCGGGGCTCTGCTGGTGATCGTCGGCGCGGTCCTGCTGGCCGATCCCGGAGGCGACGAAGGCGGGCCGGAGGCGAAGCCCTCCGCCTCGCCGACGACGAAGGCCCCGGTCCTTCCCGCGGGCGTCGAGTGCGCGGGCGCCGACTGCACGGGACAGGACCCGGAGGCCATGGGCTGCGGGGGCGAGCTCGCCCGTACGGTCTCCACCGCCACGGTCGGCGGCAGCCTCGTCGAGGTCAGGTACAGCAAGACCTGCGCGGCTTCGTGGGCCCGGATCACCAAGGCGGCCCCGGGCGACACCGTGCGGATCAGCGCGGGCGCGGACGGGCAGGACGGCACGGTGGGCGCGGAGGCGGACACGGACGCGTACACCCCGATGGTCGCGGTGAAGAAGTCCGCCGATGCCACGGCCTGCGCCACCCTCGCCTCCGGAACGAAGGGCTGCACGACACCCCGGTGATGCCCCGGCAGGGGCGTGTTGTGCGCTGTCCCACAGGGGGGCGGGCGGCCGGGGTGTCCCGGGTCCGATAGCCTGACCGCTGGATATCTCTTCACGTCAAGATTCAGAGGTATCCAGCACCAGGGGCAGGGACCCCCACCGCCAGCTGTCTAACGGAGATCGCCATGACCCGCACTCCCGTGAATGTCACCGTGACCGGCGCAGCCGGCCAGATCGGCTACGCGCTGCTCTTCCGCATCGCCTCCGGCCACCTGCTCGGCCCGGACGTGCCGGTCAACCTGCGACTCCTCGAGATTCCGCAGGGCCTCAAGGCCGCCGAGGGCACCGCGATGGAGCTCGACGACTGCGCCTTCCCGCTGCTGCGGAACATCGAGATCACGGACGACCCCAACGTCGGCTTCGCCGGTGCGAACGTCGCGCTGCTCGTCGGTGCCCGCCCGCGCACGAAGGGCATGGAGCGCGGCGACCTGCTCTCCGCCAACGGTGGCATCTTCAAGCCGCAGGGCAAGGCCATCAACGACAACGCCGCGGACGACATCAAGGTCCTCGTCGTCGGCAACCCGGCCAACACCAACGCGCTCATCGCGCAGGCCGCCGCCCCGGACGTACCGGCGGAGCGCTTCACCGCGATGACCCGTCTGGACCACAACCGCGCGATCTCGCAGCTGGCCGCCAAGACCGGTGCCGCCGTCTCCGACATCAAGAAGCTGACGATCTGGGGCAACCACTCGGCGACCCAGTACCCGGACATCTTCCACGCGGAGATCGCCGGCAAGAACGCCGCCGAGCTCGTCAACGACGAGGCGTGGCTGGCCGACACCTTCATCCCGACCGTCGCCAAGCGCGGCGCGGCGATCATCGAGGCCCGTGGCGCGTCCTCGGCCGCCTCGGCCGCCAACGCCGCCATCGACCACGTGCACACGTGGGTCAACGGCACCGCCGCGGGCGACTGGACCTCGATGGGTATTCCGTCGGACGGCTCCTACGGTGTGCCCGAGGGCATCATCTCGTCGTTCCCGGTCACCACGAAGAACGGCGTGTACGAGATCGTCCAGGGCCTGGACATCAACGAGTTCTCCCGTGCGCGCATCGACGCGTCGGTGCAGGAGCTCACCGAGGAGCGCGACGCGGTGCGCGAGCTCGGTCTCATCTGACCGGCCCTCCCTTTCGACGAAGCGCCCCCGGCAGCACACGCTGCCGGGGGCGCTTCGTCGTGCGGACTGTGCGGACGGTGCGGACTGTGCGTCAGAGGCTGCCGCTGCGCAGCGCTTCGGCCGTCTCGTGGACGGCAGCCATGGCCCGGCGCTGCATCAGGGGGCCGAAGGTGACCCTCGACGCGCCCAGTTCACCGAGGCGGCGCAGGGCCGCCGGGTCGTGCGGGGAGCCGTTGATGTTGAGCGGGACCGGGATCGCCGCGGCCAGCCGGGGGAGGTCGGCCGGGGGTGCGGTGATCGGGTAGGCGCAGTCCGCACCTGCCGCCGCGTAGAGACGCGCCCGGGCGATCGTCCCGGTCTCCGGGTCGGGCACGCCGCGGAGGTACGTATCGACGCGGGCGTTGACGAAGAGCCGGCCGCCGGCGAAGGACCGCACCTCGGCCAGCCGGTCGGCCTGCAGCTGCGGGTCCACGAGGACGCCGTCCACGGAGTCCTCCAGATTGCAGCCCACGACGCCCGCTTCGAGGAGGCGTTCCACGAGCTCTTCCGGGGCCAGCCCGTAACCGGCCTCGATGTCCGCGGACACGGGAACGGACACCGACCGCGCGATCCTGGCCACCGCCGCGAACATCTCGGCGGCGGGTGTCCGGCCGTCCTCGTAGCCCAGCGAGGCCGCGACGGCGGCGCTCGGTGTCGCGAGCGCCGGGAAGCCGGCCTCCTCGAAGGCGCGGGCACTCGCCGCGTCCCAGGGGCCGGGCAGGACCAACGGGTCACCGGGTGCGCGCCCCTGGTGCAGCTCGCGGAAGACGGTGACCGGATCGGGCGTGGACATGAGGGGACTCCCGGTGGAGGGGCGGGCCGGCGGGATGCTCCGGCGCGGTGGTGTGCGGCGCGGAGGCGGTGCGGTCGTGAGGCCGGGTCGTGGTCAGTGCTTGATGTCGCCGGGGGTGTAGTGACCGGGCGTCAGCCGGGCGGCCACACCGAACCTGTTCCAGGCGTTGATCACCGTGATGGCGGCGATGAGCTGGGCGAGCTCCGCCTCCTCGAAGTGCTTCGCGGACCGCGCGTACACCTCGTCCGGCACGAAACCGTCGGTCAGCACCGTCACGGCCTCGGTCAGTTCGAGCGCGGCGATCTCCTTCTCCGTGTAGAAGTGCTGCGACTCCTGCCAGGCGCTGAGCTGAATGATCCGCTCGACCGACTCGCCCGCCGCGAGCGCGTCCTTGGTGTGCATGTCCAGGCAGAACGCGCAGTGGTTGAGCTGGGACGCCCGGATCTTCACCAGCTCGACCAGCTTCGGGTCGAGTCCCTTACGGGAGGCGGCGTCCAAGCGGACCATGGCCTTGTAGACCTCGGGGGCGAGCTGGGCCCAGGGCAGGCGGGCGGGGTGTTCGGGAGCGTAGGCGGAGGGGGCCGCATCGTGCGCGTGGGTCGTCATGGTGACGACGCTACGGGTCAGGTGGCGTACGGGTATGGTCCATTTCCATGACGGATGCCTGGGCCACTTTCGGGGCCGACCTGCATATCGAACCGGTCGGTGGCGGACTGCGCAGCGGACTGATGGAGGCTCTGCGGGAGGCCGTGCGCAGTGGGCGGCTGACTCCGGGCACCCGGCTGCCGTCGTCCCGGACGCTCGCCGCCGATCTCGGAATCGCCCGGAACACCGTCGCCGACGCCTACGCCGAACTCGTCGCCGAGGGATGGCTCACCGCCCGGCAGGGCTCGGGCACCCGGGTCGCCCAGCGGGCCGTCCCGCGCCGTACGGCCACCAAGGCGCCTCTGTCCCGGCCGGTACGGGGCCGGCCCACCTACAGCCTGAACCCCGGGACCCCCGACCTCGCGTCCTTCCCCCGCGCCGAATGGCTCAAGGCGGCCCGCCGCGCACTGACCGCCGCACCCAACGAAGCCTTCGGATACGGAGACCCGCGCGGGCGCGTCGAACTGCGCACGGCGCTGGCCGACTACCTGTCGCGGGCCCGCGGCGTGCACGCGGACCCGGAACGGATCGTGATCTGCTCCGGATTCGTCCACGCTCTGATGCTGATGGGAAAGGTGCTGCGCCGGCGCCGGGTGAGGGAGGTCGCCGTCGAGTCGTACGGGCTCGATGTGCACTGGAACCTCCTCACGGACGCGGGACTGCGCACCGTGTGCCTGCCCCTGGACGCCTTCGGGTCCCGGACCGGTGAGCTCCGGTCACTGCGGGGAGCGGGCGCGGTACTGATGACGCCGGCGCACCAGTTCCCGATGGGCGTCCCGCTCCACCCGGACCGGCGGGCCGCCGCGGTCGACTGGGCGCGGTCCTCGGGGGGCCTGATCCTGGAGGACGACTACGACGGGGAGTTCCGCTACGACCGGCAGCCGGTCGGCGCGCTCCAAGGGCTCGATCCGGAACGGGTCGTCTATCTGGGCACCTCCAGCAAGTCCCTGGCCCCGGGGCTGCGACTGGGCTGGATGGTGCTCCCGCAAGGGCTGGTGGCGGAAGTGACCGAGGCGAAGGGAGTCTCCGACTGGGCGACCGGCGCGCTGGACCAGCTGACCCTCGCGGAGTTCATCACCTCGGGTGCGTACGACCGTCATGTCCGCTCCATGCGGCTGCGCTACCGGCGCCGGCGCGACCAACTCGTCGCCGCGCTCGCCGAACGGGCACCGGACGTCCGGGTCAGCGGCATCGCCGCCGGTCTGCACGCCGTCCTCGAACTGCCCGAAGGAACCGAGCGATCGGTGATCCAGGCCGCCGCCTTCCAGGGCCTGGCCCTGGAAGGCGTGTCGCGCTACCGGCACCCGGCGGCGGCACCGGGGCGCGATGCCCTGGTCATCAGCTACGGATCACCCCCGGACAGCGCCTGGTCGGGCACGCTCGACGCCCTCTGCCGCGTACTGCCCTAGGAGGCCGTCCTCTCGTCCGGCCCGTGGATCAGCCGCGCAGGACGGCGCGGAACTGGTCGAGGCCCCAGTCCAGGTCCTCCTTGCTGATCACGAGCGGCGGGGCGATGCGGATCGTCGAACCATGGGTGTCCTTGGCCAGCACACCGCGATCCATCAGCTTCTCCGAGATCTCCCTCCCCGTCCCACGGGCCGGGGAGACATCGACACCCGCCCACAGGCCCCGCCCGCGGACGGCCTCCACGGAGCCCTGGCCCACCAGCAGGCCCAGTTCGTGGTGGAGATGGTCGCCCAGCTCGGCCGCCCGCTGCTGGAACTCACCGGTGCGCAGCATCGCGATGACCTCCAGCGCGACGGCGCAGGCCAGAGGGTTACCGCCGAACGTCGAGCCGTGCTCACCCGGGCGGTACACACCGAGCACCGCCGCCGAGGACACCACCGCCGACACGGGCACGACACCCCCGCCGAGTGCCTTGCCGAGCACATACATGTCGGGCACCACGCCCTCGTGCTCACAGGCGAAGGTCTTCCCTGTCCTGCCCAGGCCCGACTGGATCTCGTCCGCGATGAACAGCACGTTCCTCTCCCGGGTCAGCTCGCGCACCCCGGGGAGATATCCGGCGGGCGGCACCAGCACCCCGGCCTCGCCCTGGATCGGTTCCATCAGCACCGCGACGGTGTTCTCGGTCATCGCCGCGCTGAGTGCGGTGAGGTCCCCGTACGGCACGATCTCGAACCCCGGTGTGTACGGCCCGAAGTCCGCCCGTGCCTCGTGGTCCGTGGAGAAGCTGACGATCGTGGTCGTCCTGCCGTGGAAGTTGTCCGAGGCGACGATGATCTTCGCCATCCCGTCGGGGACGCCCTTGACCCGGTAGCCCCACTTGCGGGCGGTCTTCACCGCGGTCTCCACGGCCTCCGCCCCGGTGTTCATGGGCAGGACCATCTCCATCCCGCACAACTCCGCAAGCTGCGTACAGAAGTCGGCGAAGCGGTCGTGGTGGAAGGCGCGCGACGTGAGCGTCACACGATCCAGCTGGGCCTTGGCGGCGTCGATCAGCCGACGGTTGCCGTGGCCGAAGTTGAGTGCCGAATACCCGGCGAGCATGTCGAGGTAGCGACGCCCCTCGATATCGGTCATCCAGGCGCCGTCCGCGGAGGCTACGACGACGGGCAGCGGGTGGTAGTTGTGTGCGCTGTGCGCCTCGGCGGAGGCGATGGCAGTTTCCGTGGTGGACACGGGATCTCCGTTCGTCGTGCGGCGTGGGCGGGGGTCGTGCCCACTTTGTATCGTCGGTCGGTTACCTGGCGAGGAAACCTTCAATGCGCGGCGCGCCCCCGGCTGCCCCTCCCGCCGTATCGGTTCCAGGACCGGCACCGGCACACCCTCGGCGACGAGCTGCGCCATCACCCGCTCGGCCATCGTCCGGCCGTCGGTCGCCGGAACGTCCAGCCCGCGCCCCAGCGCCAGCAGCTCCGCACGGAGCCCGGCCCGGGCGTCGTCCGGGTCCGCCCCGGCCTCCCGGCCCCGCTCACCCTCGCCCGCTTGCTCTCCCATGCCCTCCACCTCCCTCCCGCTCCCGTTCCTGCTGCGGCTCGTGTTCCCGCTCCCGTTCCCGGCCCCGCTCAGGCCCCTGGCGCAGCTTCTCCTTCAGCTCCTTCTCCAGCTTCTTCAGGGCGCGGTTCAGCCGGGACTTCACCGTCCCTCTCGGCCAGCCCAGCGCCTCTGCCGTCTCCGCCTCGTCCATCTCCAGCAGATAGCGGTACGTCACGACCTGGCGCTGTTCCTCACTCAGCCCGTCCAGTGCGGCCGCCAGAAGGCTCCGCCGCTCCTCCGCGAGCGCGGCCACCGCCGGGTCCGACGATTCGGGTATCAGCGGATCGGTCCCGTGGAACCTGGCCTCGCGTCCTGCCACCGCCCGCGCCCGGCCCGCCGATCGCACTGTGTTTCTCGTCTCATTCACGACGATCCGTAACAACCATGGACGAAACGTCGCGCCGTCCCGGAAACGCCCGAGAGCGCGGTACGCCTTGAAGAAGGCGGACTGCACCACATCCTCGGCATCCGCGCCCGCGCCGAAGGCGACCGCCACCCGCAGCGCGACCCCCGTGTGGGCATGCACCAGCTGCGCGTATGCCTCCGCCTCCCCGGCGCGCACACGAGCGATGACCTCGGCCTCGCCGTCGGTCCGGCCCCCGGGCTGCCCTCCGGCCTGCCCGACGGTGCCGCCCCCGGACCTGTCGTCGAGGGTGCGGCCCCTCTCCGGCCCCGGCTGCAGGGCCCCCTCCCGCGTCCTCACACCTTTCATACACCGGTTGCCGGAGATCGGTTCCGCACCTGAGACAATGAGTTTTATGGCCTCTGAACGCCCCCGCGTGCTCTCCGGAATCCAGCCCACCGCAGGCTCGTTCCACCTCGGCAACTATCTCGGTGCGGTCCGCCAGTGGGTGGCGCTGCAGGAGTCCCACGACGCCTTTTACATGGTCGTGGACCTGCACGCGATCACTGTTCCGCAGGACCCCGTCGAGCTGCGCTCGAACACCCGGCTCGCGGCGGCCCAGCTGCTGGCGGCCGGCCTCGACCCGGAGCGGTGCACGCTCTTCGTCCAGAGTCACGTCCCCGAGCACGCCCAGCTCGGCTGGATCATGAACTGCCTGACCGGCTTCGGTGAGGCGTCCCGCATGACGCAGTTCAAGGACAAGTCCGCCAAGCAGGGCGCCGACCGCGCGACCGTCGGCCTCTTCACGTACCCGGTCCTCCAGGTCGCCGACATCCTGCTCTACCAGGCGAACCAGGTACCGGTCGGCGAGGACCAGCGCCAGCACATCGAGCTCACCCGCGACCTCGCCGAGCGCTTCAACGGCAGGTTCGGACAGACGTTCACGATCCCGGCGCCGTACATCCTCAAGGAGACGGCGAAGATCTACGACCTCCAGGACCCGGCGATCAAGATGAGCAAGTCGGCGTCCACGCCGAAGGGCCTCATCAATCTCCTGGACGAGCCGAAGGTCACGGCCAAGAAGGTCAAGAGCGCGGTCACCGACACCGACACGGTCATCCGCTTCGACGCGGAGAAGAAGCCGGGCGTCAGTAACCTCCTGACCATCTACTCCACCCTCACGGGGACCGGTATCGCGGATCTGGAGCAGAAGTACGAGGGCAAGGGCTACGGTGCGCTGAAGACCGACCTCGCGGAGGTCATGGTGGAATTCGTCACCCCGTTCCGCACCCGTACACAGGAATATCTGGACGACCCGGAGACGCTGGACTCGATCCTGGCCAAGGGCGCGGAGAAGGCCAGGGCCGTCGCCGCCGAGACTCTGGCGCAGACCTACGACCGTATGGGCCTTCTGCCTGCCAAGCACTGAGTCCAAGGACCCTGGCGAGAACGCGGTCCCAGGCGGCACACTGGCGTCTGCACGACCGAAAATCGACCATCGAAGACTGAGGAGAACGACGTGGGGACCGTAACGCTCGGCGTTTCGATCGCGGTCCCGGAGCCCTACGGCAGCCTGCTCCAGGAGCGGCGCGCGAGCTTCGGGGACCCTGCCGCACATGGCATTCCCACCCACGTCACGCTTCTCCCGCCGACCGAGGCCGAGGCGGCCGACCTGCCCGCGATCGAGGCGCACCTCGCGCAGATCGCGGCGGCCGGCCGCCCCTTCCCGATGCGGCTGTCCGGAACGGGGACCTTCCGTCCCCTCTCGCCGGTCGTCTTCGTCCAGGTCGTCGAGGGCGCCTCCGCCTGCTCCTGGCTGCAGAAGCGGGTCAGGGACGCCTCCGGGCCGCTGGTGCGCGAGCTCCAGTTCCCGTACCACCCCCATGTGACCGTGGCGCACGGCATCGCCGAGGAGGCGATGGACCGTGCCTACGAGGAGCTGTCCGTCTACGAGGCGGCCTGGACCTGCGGTTCCTTCGCTCTGTACGAGCAGGGCGCCGACAGCGTCTGGCGCAAGATCAACGAGTTCCCCTTCGGGGCGGGGGGCGGGGCGCCCGCCGTGCCCGCACAGGGCGGCAGCGCCGTCGACCAGCCCTCCCTGCACACCTGATCCGGCACGGCTGATCCGGCACGGCCGGCGGCACCGTTGACCTACTGGACCGGGAGCCGTCGGAACAGCGGGCGCGGTACGTGGCGCAGGGCCGACATCACGACCCGGAGGGTCCCGGGCACCCACACCGTCTCCGAGCGGCGCCGCAGCCCCGTCACGATGGCCTCCGCGACCGCTTCCGGGGTCGTCTCCAGCGGTGTCTCCGGCATGGCCGCCGTCTTCGCCGACCGTACGAAGCCGGGACGCACGACCATCACATGCACCCCCGTGCCCTGCAACGCGTCCCCGAGCCCCTGGGCGAACGTGTCCAGCCCCGCCTTGCTCGACCCGTAGATGAAGTCGGCGCGCCGGGCGCGCTCGCCGGCCACGGAGGAGAGCACGACCAGCGAGCCGTGGCCCTGCGCCTGAAGCGCGCCGGCGCACACCAGCCCGGCGGAGACCGCCCCCGTGTAGTTGGTCTGGGCGACCCGGACCGCGGAGAGGGGCTCCTCCTCGTCGCGGCCCTGCTCGCCGAGCACACCGAACGCCATCAGCACCATGTCGACGTCCTCCTCGGCGAACAGCCCGCCGAGCGTCGCCTCGTGCGACTCGGGGTCCAGCGCGTCGAAGGCGACCGTACGGACGTCGGCTCCGAGCGCCCGCAGGTCATCGGCGGCCTTCTCCAGGGCGGGGGAGGGCCGGCCGGCCAGCCGGACGGTGCGGGTGCGGCGGCCGATCAGGCGGCGCGCGGTGGCCAGTCCGATCTCCGAGGTGCCGCCGAGGACGAGCAGGGACTGCGGAGCACCGAAGGCGTCCTTCATGGAAACTCTCCTGGTCATGGCGGATCTGGGCCCCGGGCAGAGCAACCCGGGGCCGGGGTGACGGGTGTTCAGAGGGCCAGCCGGCGGGACAGGTCCGACCGGAACGCTCCGTTCGGGTCCACCTCCGCCCGCAGCGCGCGGAATTCGTCCAGCCGCGGATACATCGCCGCGAGCGTCTCCGGGCGCAGCCGCGAGTCCTTCGCCAGACAGACCCGGCCGCCGGCGGAGGCCACCTCTTCGTCGAGTTCGTCCAGGAAGCCGGCCAGACCGGGGAGGGTCGCGGGCAGCCCCAGGGAGAGGGACCAGCCGGGTACCGGGAAGGAGAGCCAGCCGGGGTCGCCCTCGCCGAACCGTTCGAGCACGGCCTGGAACGAGGGGCAGCGGCGCAGGGAGATCCGCCGGACGATGCGCCGCAGCGTCTCCTCCTGGCCGTGCCCGACGAGGAACTGGTACTGCACGAAGCCGCTGCGGCCGTAGACGCGGTTCCAGTGCGGGACCCCGTCCAGGGGGTGGAAGAAGGTGGAGATCCGCTGGAGCTCGCCGGTGCGGTGCCGGGGGGCCGTGCGGTAACGGACCTCGTTGTACAGGGCGATGGACGCCCGGCCCAGCAGCCCTTCCGGTACGTACGGGGGCACGGCGGGCAGGTGCACCGGGCGGAACGCGAGCGGGGTGCGCCGGGCGCGCGCCGGGAGTGCGTCCAGCGGTGCGTGCTCTCCCCTGGTGAGTACGGCGCGCCCCGTTGACCGCCCGCGCGCCAGAAGATCGATCCAGGCGGCCGTGTACGTGGAGCGCCTGCTGCCCGCCGTGAGACGGGCCATCAGATCGTCGAGGTCGGTGGCCCGTTCGGTGGTGACCGACATCAGCGAGGTGGTGACGGGGCGGAGGCCGATGGTGGCCGAGAGGATGACGCCGGTGAGGCCCATCCCGCCCGCCGTCGCGTCGAAGAGGCCGGTGCCGGGACGGACCGTGCGCACCTCGCCGTCGGCGGTCAGCAGGTCCAGGGAGCGCACGTGCCGGGAGAAGGATCCCGAGACGTGCTGGTTGCGGCCGTGGATGTCGGCGCCGATCGCGCCGCCCACGGTGACGTAACGGGTCGCGGGGGTCACCGGCACGAACCAGCCCAGCGGCAACAGCGCGTGCATCAGCCGGTGCAGGCTCACTCCGGCGTCGCAGACCACCGTGCCCCCGGCGGTGTCGACGGAGCGGATGCGGTTCAGGGCGGTCATGTCGAGGACGGAGCCGCCCGCGTTCTGCGCCGCGTCGCCGTAGGCGCGGCCGAGGCCGCGGGCGATGGAGCCGCGGGGCCCGCAGCCGCGCACCGCGGCCACCGCCTCCTCGTACGTACGGGGCCGGAACCGCAGTGCGGTCGTCGGGGCGGTGCGGCCCCAGCCGGTCATGGAGACGGTGTCGACGGACATGGTGTGACGTTATCGCCCGAGAAAACACCTTTGAGGGATTTGTTACACCACTCACCGAAATGGGGGATTGAGCGGGTGTCACGGCCTATTGGGGCAAAACTTTCGATTGCATCCGGAGAGGGCGCCCGGTTTTCGGCGCCCAGGGGGGTACGCGTAGGTAATGGACTGGCTGAAAAAACTTCCCGTCATCGGGCCGCTCGTCTCCCGGCTGATGCTGACGCACGCCTATCGCTCGTACGAGACCCTGGAGCGCGCCCACTGGGCCCGGCTGGCCGCCGCGATCACCTTCATCAGCTTTCTCGCGCTCTTCCCGCTGATCGCGGTCGGCGCGGCGATCGGCGCGGCACTGCTCTCCTCCGAGCAGCTGGACAAGATCGAGGACAAGCTCTCCGAGCAGGTCCCCGGCATCTCCGACCAGCTCGGCATCGACAATCTGGTGGCCCACGCGGCCACGGTCGGTCTGGTCGCCGGTGCGCTGCTGCTCTTCACCGGCGTCGGCTGGGTCGGCTCGATGCGGGACTGCCTGCGCGCGGTCTGGGGCAGGGACGACGTGGACGAGGGCAATCCGGTCCTGCGCAAGCTCAAGGACGCCGGGGTGCTGCTCGGGCTCGGCGGCGCGGCGCTCGTCACGCTCGCCGTCTCCGCGGTCGGGTCGACGGCGGTCGGCTGGACCGCCGACCGGCTCGGCATCTCGGGTGACGGCTGGGGCGGTGTGCTGTTGCAGGTGGCCGCCCTGGTGGTCGGCGTGCTCGCCGACTTCCTCTTGCTGCTCTACCTGCTGACACTGCTTCCGGGCGTACAGCCGCCGCGGCGCCGGCTGGTGGTCGCGGGGCTGATCGGCGCGGTCGGCTTCGAACTGCTCAAGCTGCTGCTCGGCAGCTATATGAGGGACGTCGCGGGGAAGAGCATGTACGGCGCGTTCGGTGTGCCGGTCGCCCTGCTCCTGTGGATCAACTTCAGCGCGAAACTCCTGCTCTTCTGCGCCGCCTGGACGGCGACGCCGAGCGGAGACCCGGCAACGAAGACGGCAGAGGAGCAGGGCGACGGGGCACCCGACCCGGTACGGGACGTCAGCGGCGCGGGAGACGCCGGACCAGATCCGGCAACGGCCAGCGCCGGTTGACCAGGAACACCGCGGCCGAGAGCACCACCAGCAGCCCGCCGACGATCGCCAGAGCGATCCCGACGCCGCTGGAGCCGTCGGTGGCGGCGACGGCCTTGGCGTCCTTCCGTTCCTCGTCGGACGTGTTGGCGCCACTGGCCGGCTGGGCGCCCTTCCCGGCCCCGGTGTCCACGGACTTCGGGGGGACCAGCTCGCCGACCGGGGTCACCTTGCCGCTCGCGGCGAAGCCCCAGTCGAGGAGGCTCGCCGCCTCCTTGTAGACGGCGTGGCTCTCCTCGGAGGACGGATTCATGACCGTGACCAGCAGCACCTTGCCGTCGCGCTCGGCGACACCGGTGAAGGTGTTGCCCGCGTGCGTCGTGTAGCCGTTCTTGACGCCCGCGATGCCCTTGTACGGGTCCACGCCGATGTCACCGGTGATCAGCCGGTTGGTGTTCTGGATCTCGAAGGTCTCGCGCTTCTTCCCCTTCTTCTTCTCGCCGGGGAACTTGGCGGTGGCCGTCGCCGCGTACTCCCGGAAGTCCGGTTTCTGCAGCCCGCTGCGGGCGAACAGCGTGAGGTCGTACGCGCTGGAGACCTGCCGCGGGGAGTCGTAGCCGTCGGGCGAGACCACCGTCGTGTCGAGGGCCTGCAGCTCTTCGGCGTGCTCCTGCATGGCGTCGACCGTCTTGGGCACACCGCCGAACATCGACGACAGCACGTGCACGGAGTCGTTGCCCGAGCGCAGGAACACCCCGAGCCACAGGTCGTGCACCGTGTAGGACTGGTCCTCCTTGATGCCGACCAGGCTGCTTCCCTCGCCCACGTCGGCGAGTTCCAGCTCGGTCACCTCGTGGACCTTGGTCTTCGGCAGCAGTTCCGGCTGCGTCAGGAGGGTGTCAGCGAAGAGCATCTTCAGCGTCGAGGCGGGCGGCAGACGCCAGTGGGAGTTGTGCGCGGCGAGCACCTGGCCGTTCTCCGCGTCCGCGACGATCCACGACCGGCCGGTGAGCCTCTTCGGAAGGACGGGGGCGCCGGGGCCCAGCTTCACCTGGGTGCCGACCCGGCCCAGCTGTTCGCCGCCGACCTGCGACATCGGCTGGTTGGGCTTCGGCTGTTTGTCGTCGGTCTTGTCCTTGTCCGCCGCCGAAGCGGGGCTGACGACAAAAGCGGACAACAACGCAGCGGAGGCGACCGTCAGTACGATCTTTTTCAGTGCAGGCACGGTCGGAAACGTACAGGGCGAAGTTCGGGATGGGGACCCCGATCGTCTGACCCGCCGTGCGTACCGCCGGGACAGCCCATGCCGGACCCCGCCGGGCCCCTCTTCGGGGCCCCCACCCCGGGCGAGCCGCGCGGCGGTCGAGGGCGATACTGAAACCATGAAGCTCAGCCGCCCCGTCTCCTGGTTCCTGCTCGCCTTCGGGGTGTGGAGCTGGTTCATCTGGATCACTTTCGTCAAGAACCTGTGGAAGGACGGCAGCGGGCTCGCCTTCGACGACGCGGGCGACCCGACGGCGTACTTCTGGGTGCATCTGCTGCTCGCCATCGCGTCGTTTCTCCTGGGGACGGCGGTCGGCGTGATCGGGTTCCGTGGCGTCAGGGCTTTGCGCGCAGAGCGCACATAACAAGCCGGGGCAGAGCAACAAGCCGGGGCACGAGCGGGCACCGGACAACGCGTGGGTGGGGGAGCGGACGTGGTAGTGGTCTTCGTGCTGGTGGCCGTGGCGGTGCTGGCGCTGCTCGCGGGCGTGCACCGCTATGTGTGGCGGCGCTTCGTCGGCGACACGACGGTGCCGGGCAGCGCGCTGCGCAGGGCGGGCACGGTGGCGGCCTTCGTCCTGCCGCTCCTCACCGTGGGAGCCCTGGTCTCCGGCCGTGCGGGTGCCCCCTTCTGGCTGCAGCAGGTGCTGGCCTGGCCGGGCTTCCTGTGGCTGGCCGCCCTCCTCTATCTGACGCTGGCTCTGCTCGTCGGCGAGGCCGTGCGGCCCGTCCTGCGCCGGGTGCTCGACCGCCGGGACCGTGCCGCGGCGGAGCCGCAGGAGCCCTCCGCGGTGCGTACGGAGGCGGGCACCGGGCCCCGCGCCGACGCCAGGACCCGTAACGACGCACTGGTTCCGTCCGGCGCCGGTTCCTCGCCCGCACCGCAGACCCCCGGGCCGCACAGCGGAGCGGACCCCGCTCCCGCCGTGGCCGTCCCGTCCGTCGCCTCGCCCTCTCGCCGGCTGTTCGTCGCCCGGGCGGTCGGCGGCGCCGCCGCCGTCGCCGGCCTCGGGACCGTCGGGTACGGCACCTACGGCGTGATGCGCGGTCCCCGCGTCAAGCGGGTGACGGTGCCCCTCGCCAAGCTGCCGCGCTCGGCGCACGGATACCGGATCGCCGTCGTCAGCGACATCCACCTCGGCCCCGTCCTCGGGCGCGCCCACACTCAGCGGATCGTCGACACGATCAACGGGACACGGCCGGATCTGATCGCTGTCGTCGGAGACCTCGTCGACGGTTCCGTCGCCGACCTCGGTACGGCGGCCGAGCCCCTCGCCGGGCTCCGCGCCCGCCACGGCAGCTACTTCGTCACCGGCAACCACGAGTACTTCTCCGGCGCCGCCCAATGGGTCGACCACGTGCGCGAGCTGGGTCTGCACCCGCTGGAGAACGCGCGGGTCGAGATCGACGGCTTCGATCTCGCCGGGGTCAACGACGTCGCGGGGGAGAGCGAGGGCCAGGGCCCCGACTTCGTACGCGCCCTCGGCGACCGGGACCGCAGCCGAGCCTCCGTTCTCCTCGCCCACCAGCCCGTCGTCATCCACGACGCCGTCGAGCACGGCGTCGACCTCCAGCTCTCCGGGCACACCCACGGCGGTCAGCTCTGGCCCGGCAACCTCGTCGCCGAGCTCGCCAACCCGACGGTCGCGGGGCTCGAACGCTACGGCGACACCCAGCTCTACGTCTCGCGCGGCGCGGGAGCCTGGGGTCCGCCCGTGCGGGTGGGCGCGCCGTCCGACATCACCGTCGTGGAGCTCGCCTCCCGGCAGGCGTAGCACCTGCCGGGAGAGCATGAAAAACGCACAGGACCATCACAGCCAGCGACGAAATCTCCTGACTCAAGGCGCCAATTCAGCCATTTCGGACTTGCTTGGTTTCAAGTGCCGAACAAAAGGCTGTGAGTGTCCGATTTACTCTTCCAGATGTGAAAATCGTGTGATTGGGTAGGGCACGAGCATGCGGTGATGTGCGTGTCTGAGCACATCTGCCGAGGTGGGGCTGGTAAGGGAGAGCACGGCAATGCGGTCGATCCGGGTACGGATTCTCGCGATATTCGCGGTATTGGTCATCGCAGGCGTCGGCGCCTGGCAACTCCTTCCCTCCGACGAGGTGAAGAAGGACCCCATCACGGTCGGTACGACGGACGAGGTCACCTCGCTCGACCCGGCGGGAGCGTACGACGCCGGTTCCTGGGCGATCTACAGCAACCTGTACCAGTCGCTCATGACCTTCAAGTCCGGTGCGATCGTGCCGGAACCCGACGCCGCCGAGAGCTGTGGCTTCATCGGGCAGAAGCTCCAGACGTACCAGTGCAAGCTCCGCGACGACCTGACGTTCTCCAACGGCCGGAAGGTCACGGCGAAGGACGTCGAGTACTCCTTCGAGCGGATGCTGCGGATCAAGACGGACGTCGGCCCCTCGGTGCTCTTCCCGAGCCTGAAGTCGATCGTCGCCGAGGACCGCACGGTCACCTTCAACCTCTCCGCACGCGATGCGACGTTCCCCCAGAAGCTGGCCACCGGTGCCGGTTCGATCGTCGACCGTGAGCAGTACCCGGCGGACAAGCTGCGCTCCGGGAGCCAGGTCGACGGCTCGGGGCCGTACGTCCTGAAGGCGTACGAGCCCGGCATCAGTGCCGAGCTCACGCCCAACCCGGCGTACAAGGGCGCGCTGAAGAAGTCGGGCGTGCCGGTGACGATCCGCTACTACAAGGGATCCGACGAGCTCCTGACGGCGTGGAACGCCTCCGTGCTCGACATCACGCACCGTCAGCTGCCGCCCGCCAGGCTCGCCGAGCTGAACCCGGCCGACCCCGACCTGCGGATCACCGAGGCCGACAGCGCCGAGATCCGCAACCTGGTCTTCAACGTCCGTCAGGGCTCCCCGCTGGCGAACAAGAAGGTCCGCCAGGCCATCGCGTCGATCATCGACCGCGGGCCGCTGGTGACCGACGTGTACAAGAGCACCGTCGAACCGCTCTACTCGCTGATCCCGCAGGGCTACATCGGGCACAGCACCCCGTTCTTCGACGCCTACCCGCAGCCCGACGCCGCGCGTGCCAAGCGGCTGATGCAGGAAGCGGGCGTGCAGACGCCGCTGCACATCACCTTCGCCTACCGCGCCGACGACGCGTACACGAAGGAGACCGCGGAGCTGCGACGCCAGCTGGAGAAGGACGGTCTGTTCAAGGTCTCGGTGAAGGCCGTGGAGTGGCAGGACTTCCAGAAGGGGTACGCGGCGGGCGACTACGACGCGTACACCGTCGGCTGGCTCCCCGACTACCCGGACCCCGACACCTTCAGCCAGCCGCTGGTCGGCCGCGAGAACAGCCTCCACAACGGCTACACCAGCAAGCGCATGGACTCGCTGATCACGTCGACACTCCAGTACAGCGACCGCAGCCGCACCTCGTCCGACTTCAAGGACCTGCAGGCGCTGGTGGGCGAGGACGTCCCGCTCGTACCGCTGTGGCAGAAGAAGGACTACGTCGTCAGCCGGACGGACGTGTCCGGTTCGCAGTACCTCTCGGACGGCACCGGTGTCTGGCGCCTGTGGGAACTGAACTGGATCTGACCGGCCCGTTCGCCGAGCGGCCCCGGGCCTTCCCCTTCGAGGGAAGGCCCGGGGCCGCTCGGCGTTCCGGAGGAGCCGGTGACAGGCCCTAGGACCTCTTGCGGGCGGTGGCCGTCTCGGCCATGCCCGGCAGGAAGTCCGTGAACAGCTCGTGCACTTCGTGGACGAGCGGGCGCAGGACCCGGAACCGGGCGAGGGCGACGCCCCGGGTGGTGAGCCGGGCGCCGCGGGCCGCGAGGCGGCGGCTGCGCTCGCGCTCCGGTGAGCGGTCGAAGACCCAGTACAGGACGAGTCCCATCTGGGAGAGCCACATCAGCTCGGGGAGGATGTCCTCGAGTTCCGCGGGGATCTTGGCCTTGGAGCCGGACAGTACCTCGCGGTGAATCGCGATGGACGCCTCGCGGGCGGGCTCCGATTCCGCGGAGAAGGGGCTGAGCGGGCTCTCCGGGTCGGCGGCGTTCTTGAAGAACTGGGCCGCGAACTCGTGGTACGGCGCCGCGATGTCCAGCCAGGCCGTCAGCACCCCGGCGAGCCGCGTCTCCAGGTCCGTCTCCTTGTTCAGGACCTCACGGACGGCGGCGCCGTGCTCGGCGCCGATCCGGTCGTAGAAGCCCTGGACGAGGTGTTCCTTGCTGGCGAAGTAGTAGTAGGCGTTGCCGACGGAGACCCCGGCCTCCTTGGCGATGGCCCGCATCGTCGTCTTGTCGAAGCCGCGCTCCTGGAAGAGCCGGAGCGCCGTTTCGAGGATGAGCGTGCGGGTCTGCTCGCTCTTCTGGGCCTTGACCGGCTTGGCTTCGTTACCGCCCTGCTCGTCCTTCACGCCCGGCTCGTCCGTCTCGTCGTGCTCGTCGCTCGCCACGGGCCCAAGGCTATCCGCCTGCTTCGTCGCCCAGCACCGGGACCTCGCAGGCCGTGCCCTCGCCGCACGGAGCGGCCGTCACCGAGCGGTACTTCGCGGCGGCGAGCACCGTCGCCCGGGCGAAGGGCCGGCCCGCCGGGGTGGTCAGCCAGTGGGCCCTGGGCCGGTGCTCGGACAGTGCCCAGAGGCAGACGATCCACGCGGAGGTGCCGCGGTAGATCTGGCCCCGGTCGCCGATCACCGTGATCTCGCTGAGCGTGCTCGCGTGGTCGAGCCCGGGGAAGCGCCGGCGCGCCTCCTCGGAGGCGGCCGGCACGAGGTCGAGCGGGACCAGCTGGTGCTGCTTCAGCAGCCAGTGACGCACATGGACGCAGAGCGAGCACTGGGCGTCGTACAGCACCGTGAGGTGTGCGACCGGGGTGTGCGGATCCGTGGTGGTCACGGGTCACTTCCCGGTGGCGGGCGCGGCCCACGGGCCCTGGTTCGGTCCGACCCAGCCCTGCGGCGGTACGGGCGGGGTCTGCCGGCGCTCCATCAGGCCGCGGCGGCGCATCTTGTTGAGTACGTAGACGTTGGCGAGGTGCATCGCGCCGAGGACCAGCAGGACGACACCGACCTTCGTCGAGAGTGCGTCGAAGAGCTGCCTGGCGTCGGTCACGCTGTCGGCGTTCTTCAGGTAGAGCGTCACGAAGCCCAGGTTGACCAGGTAGAAGCCGACCACCAGCAGGTGGTTGACGGCTTCCGCCAGCTTCTCGTTCCCGTGCAGGACGTCGGCCAGGAACACCCTGCCGTTGCGGCTGAGGGTGCGGGCGACCCAGACCGTGAGGGCGACGCTGATGAGCAGGTAGATGCAGTAGGCGACAACGGTGAGATCCATGCCCCGAGCTCCCTTGAACGTGTTCAAAAGCTGTTGTCATGGACTGTAGACCTATCTTTGAACATGTTCAAGACAGGGTGTCCGCGGACTCCTGCCGTGCGGACCGCGCCTTCGGGGCCGCGCCCCCGAAGGCCCGTACGCCGGGCACGGCGGCCGTGCCCACGCAGGCCGCCGCGACCGCCACCGCCGCCACGGCGAGGGGCACTTCGGCGCCCCAGGCGGCTGCGGCGAGCGGCGCCAGCGCGTACCCCAGGGGCATCGCGCCGAGGGAGAGGAGCCAGTCGTACGAGGTCACCCGGGCCAGCGCGTGCGCGGGTACCGCCGTCTGGACCGAGGTCTCCCAGACCGGTCCGAGGAAGCCCAGCCCGGCCAGGGCGACGCCGTACGCGGCGACGGTCGCCCAGGCGGGAGCGGACAGGGCGAGCAGGGCGAGCGGGAGGGCGTACGTGGCGAGGCCGAGGTTGGCGACGAGGACCGGGCGGCGCGGGCGGGCCCGGCCCGCGAGGAGGGAGCCGAGCAGCAGGCCGACGGCGCCGGTCTGGAGCAGGGCGATCCAGACGTCCTGGCCGCCCAGTTCGCGCACGGCGAGGGCCGGGCCGAGCGTC
This sequence comes from Streptomyces sp. NBC_00234, assembly GCF_036195325.1. Classification (NCBI taxonomy): domain Bacteria; kingdom Bacillati; phylum Actinomycetota; class Actinomycetes; order Kitasatosporales; family Streptomycetaceae; genus Streptomyces; species Streptomyces sp. NBC_00234. Next base: position 4,966,748 of record NZ_CP108101.1, read on the forward strand.
ATCAGGACGGCGGCGGCCCCGTTCCAGACGGCGTGCGCGACCAGGCTGGTCCAGTACCAGTCGCGGGAGCGCACCTCGCCCCAGCCCTCCTTGAGGTCGGCGAGCAGCGAGCGCCGGGGGATCGGCACGTGCCGGACGTCGATGGCGGCGAGCAGCGCGGCGCTGACGGCGAAACTCGCCCCGTCCAGCACGAAGGCCCAGCCCGGACCGGCCGTGAAGATCAGCGCGCCGGCGACCGCCGGGCCGCCGAGACGGGTCGTGCTGTTCGCCACCGCCATCAGGGAGTTGGCGCGCAGTAGTCCTTCAGGCGCCACCGTGCCCCGGATCAGTGGCGACACGGTCGGCATGGCGAACGCGCCCGCGGCGCCGCCCAGTACCTCGGCGAGGGCGATCTGCCACAGCTGGGGTGAACCGCCGAGCAGCTCGACGCCGACGAAGACCTGGGTCGCGCACCGGACGAGATCGGTGGTGAGGGCGACCGTGCGGGCGTTGAAGCGGTCGCCGACGACGCCGCCCAGTGGCAGCAGGAGGAGCTTGGGGACCATGGCGCAGGCCAGGACCAGGGCGAGGGCTCCGGTCGATCCGGTGGCCTCCAGGACGGCCAGGGTGAGGGCTGCGGGGATGGCGGCGTCGCCGAGGAGGGAGAGGGTGCGTCCGGCGAAGAGCATGCGGAAGGCGCGGGTGCGCAGAGGGTGCGGCATGCGAGCGAACCTATTTCGGTTCCGAATTATTCGTCAACGAAATATTCGGAAACGAAGTACCCCGGTCGGCAGGCGTACGCTTTCCTTATGGAGCAACGCGACTGGACCGACGGGCACGTGGCGCGCTGGAAGCCCGCGCTGCCCGACCTCGACCCCGACGTCGAGGGTGCGGTCACCCGGATGAAAAAGCTCTCCGTCCACCTGCGCCGGGTACGCGAAAAGTCCCTGGTCGACTTCGACCTGGACCGTCAGGAGTTCGACACCCTCCACAAGCTCGCCGGGCGGGGCGGCACGGCCGCCCCCTCCGAGCTCGCCGCGGACCTGGACCTCGCCCCGGCCTCCGTCACGGGCCGCCTGGACGTCCTGGAACGCCGGGGCTTCGTCCGCCGTACACCGTCCGCCACGGACCGGCGGCGGGTCGTCGTCGAACTCACCGACGAGGGCCACTCGACCTGGCTGGGGGCGATGGAGTTCCTCGGGCACGAGGAGTACCGACTGCTCGGTGTGCTCGCACCCGAGGAGCGGGTCCTGCTCAACGACATGCTGCGGCGCATCATGGTGGTCGCGGAGGACCGGGGCGACGCCGACGGGTGGGACTGAGGAAGAGCTCGCCCGCTCAGGCGCTCATCGAGCGGGCCGTGTTGATCTGGGCCATGACCATCTGGAAGGTCTCAGGACCCATGGCCGGGATCATGGTCGAGTGGTGCCTGCCGCCGCTGGTGACCGTGACCTGGATGAAGCCGGTGGTCTTCTTCTCCTTCATCAGGAGGAAGAGCAGACCGATCAGACACAGCAGCGCGAAGACGATCGCGAGCACGATCGCGACGGTGGGGATCTTCTCCTCCGTGCGCGACATGTCCGTGGCCGTCCACACCGCGCCCTTGAGGGGCATGGTCCCGGACGGCGTCACGATCGAGTCGTTCATGACGGTGATGTCGCCGAACGCCAGCATCGGCACGCCGCCGCCCGGCATCCCCGGCTGCTGCGGCAGGTTGTAGCCGGGCATCGTCGGCTGGCCGTGGCCGGCCGACGGATAGCCGTAGCCCGGACCGGGCTGCGCCGCGGAGTCCGGCAGCGGCTGCGGGTAGCCGTACGCGGGGTTGGCGCCCGCCGGGTAGCCGTAGCCCTGGCCGTCCGGCATCGTCGGCGGGTTGCCGGGCTGCTGCTGCGGCGGGCCCCACTTGTATGAGTCGTCCGCGTACGGATTCGGATCGCTCACAGCATTCCCCGTTCTCTTTCGGTCACAAGCTCCGCATGACCGTACCGCCCCCGCCCGGCGGGCGCAGCAAGAGGCCCCGCTTCCCGCCGTGTTACCGCGGAAAACGGGGCCTCCCGTGCGAGGGGATCAGGTCAGAAGCGACGCGTGATCAGCGCGCGCTTCACTTCCTGGATCGCCTTGGTGACCTCGATGCCACGCGGGCAGGCGTCCGTGCAGTTGAACGTCGTGCGGCAACGCCACACACCGTCACGGTCGTTGAGGATCTCCAGGCGCTGCTCGCCGCCCTCGTCGCGCGAGTCGAAGATGAAGCGGTGCGCGTTGACGATCGCCGCCGGGCCGAAGTACTGCCCGTCGTTCCAGAACACCGGGCACGAGGACGTGCACGCGGCGCACAGGATGCACTTGGTGGTGTCGTCGAAGCGCTCGCGGTCCTCGGCGGACTGCAGACGCTCGCGGGTCGGCTCGTTCCCCTTGGTGATGAGGAAGGGCATGACGTCGCGGTAGGCCTGGAAGAACGGGTCCATGTCGACCACGAGGTCCTTGAGGACCGTGAGGCCCTTGATGGCCTCGACCGTGATCGGCTTCTCCGGGCTCAGGTCCTTGATCAGCGTCTTGCAGGCGAGCCTGTTCTTGCCGTTGATCCGCATCGCGTCGGAGCCGCAGATCCCGTGCGCGCAGGAGCGACGGAAGGTCAGCGTGCCGTCCAGCTCCCACTTGATCTTGTGAAGGGCGTCGAGGACACGCTCCTTCGGGTCGATCGAGATCTGGAAGTCCTGCCACTGCGCCTCGTCCGAGACTTCGGGGTTGAAGCGGCGGATCCGGAAGGTGGCCGTGATGTACGGGGAGTCGGCGAAGCCGGCCTCGGGCTCGGGAGCCTTGTCGGACTTCTCCAGGGTGGGGGTAGCCATCAGTACTTACGCTCCATCGGCTGGTAGCGGGTCTGGACGACCGGCTTGTAGTCGAGCCGGATCGACTCGGTGCCGTCGTCGGCGACCTCGCGGTACGCCATGGTGTGGCGCATGAAGTTGACGTCGTCGCGGTTCGGGTAGTCCTCGCGGTAGTGACCGCCGCGGGACTCCTTGCGGGCCAGCGCGGACGTCGCCATGACCTCGGCCAGGTCGAGCAGGTTGCCCAGCTCGATGGCCTCCAGGAGGTCGGTGTTGAACCGCTTGCCCTTGTCCTGGATGGACACGTTCAGGTAGCGCTTCCGCAGCTCGGCGATCTTGTCGACGGCCGTCTTGATGGTCTGCTCGGTGCGGAACACCATCACGTTGGCGTCCATGCACTCCTGCAGCTCCAGGCGGAGCGTCGCGACCCGCTCGGTGCCCGTCGAGTTGCGCAGGCGCTCGACCTGGTCGACGACGAGCTGCGCCGGGTTCTCGGGAAGCTCGACGTAGTCGTTCTTCGCGGAGTACTCGGCGGCGGCGATACCCGACCGGCGTCCGAAGACGTTGATGTCGAGGAGCGAGTTGGTGCCCAGGCGGTTGGCGCCGTGCACGGAGACGCAGGCGACCTCGCCGGCGGCGTACAGGCCCGGGACGACGGTGGTGTTGTCCGCCAGGACCTCACCCTCGACGTTGGTCGGGATGCCGCCCATGGCGTAGTGCGCGGTCGGCTGGATCGGGATCGGGTCCGTGTAGGGCTCGATGCCGAGGTACGTGCGCGCGAACTCCGTGATGTCCGGGAGCTTCGCGTCCAGCTGCTCCGGCGGGAGGTGCGTGAGGTCGAGGTAGACGTGGTCGCCCTCGGGACCGCAGCCGCGGCCCTCACGGATCTCCGTGTAGATGGAGCGGGACACGACGTCACGGGACGCGAGGTCCTTCATGACGGGCGCGTACTTCTCCATGAAGCGCTCGCCGTCCTTGTTGCGGAGGATGCCGCCCTCACCGCGGGCGCCCTCCGTCAGCAGGATGCCCATGCGCCAGATGCCCGTCGGGTGGAACTGGAAGAACTCCATGTCCTCCAGCGGCAGGCCGCGGCGGTACGCGGCGGCCTGGCCGTCACCGGTCAGGGTGTGCGCGTTCGACGTCACCTTGAAGAACTTGCCGGTGCCGCCGGAGGCGAAGATGACCGACTTGGCCTGGAAGACGTGGATCTCGCCGGTGGCCAGCTCGTACGCCACGACGCCCGCGGACTTCTTGACGCCGTCGACCTCCTGGAGCAGGAGGTCCAGGACGTAGAACTCGTTGAAGAACTCCACACCCTCCTTGACGCAGTTCTGGTACAGCGTCTGGAGGATCATGTGGCCGGTGCGGTCCGAGGCGTAGCAGGACCGGCGGACCGGGGCCTCGCCGTGGTTACGGCTGTGGCCACCGAAGCGGCGCTGGTCGATCTTGCCCTCGGGCGTGCGGTTGAACGGCAGGCCCATCTTCTCCAGGTCGAGGACGGAGTCGATGGCCTCCTTCGCCAGGATCTCGGCGGCGTCCTGGTCGACCAGGTAGTCGCCGCCCTTGATCGTGTCGAAGGTGTGCCACTCCCAGTTGTCCTCTTCCACGTTGGCGAGCGCGGCGGCCATGCCGCCCTGCGCGGCGCCCGTGTGGGAGCGGGTGGGGTAGAGCTTCGTCAGCACGGCGGTGCGGCTGCGCTTGGTCGACTCGATGGCCGCGCGCATGCCGGCGCCGCCGGCGCCGACGATGACGGTGTCGTACTTGTGGATCTGCATGGTTTCCTCTGGTCCCTCTGTCCCGGCGCCTAGCGGATGTTCGGGTCGAAGGTGAAGATCACCAGCGTGCCCAGCAGGACGGTGAACACCGTGGCGGTGTACAGGAGCATCTTCAGCCAGAAGCGGGTGTTGTCCCGTTCGGCGTAGTCGTTGATGACCGTACGGAGGCCGTTGGCGCCGTGGAGCATGGCGAGCCACAGCATCGCGAGGTCCCAGACCTGCCAGAACGGCGAGGCCCAGCGGCCCGCCACGAAGGCGAAGCCGATCTTGGACACGCCGCCGTCCAGCACGAGCTGGATCAGCAGGTGGCCGAGGACCAGAACGACCAGCACGATGCCCGACAGGCGCATGAAGAGCCAGGCGTACATCTCGAAGTTGGTGCGCGAACCCTTGGGGGTCTTGCCCGTCCGCTTGCGCGGGGGCTCGATCACCGGGGCCGGGTGGTCGACGTCGTACAGGCTCACGCCTTCGACGTCGCCGATCGCGGAAGTGCTCTCGGTGGACATTGGCATCAGCTCCCGAAGACTTCGCGTACGGCGTGACCGAGGACGGGATACAGCGCCCCGACCATCAGCACGACCCAGATGCCCAGCACGGTCCAGAGCATCTGCTTCTGGAAGCGCGGGCCCTTGGCCCAGAAGTCCACGGCAACGATGCGGAGACCGTTCAGCGCGTGGAAGAGAATGGCGGCCACGAGGCCGTATTCGAGGAGCGCGACAAGCGGCGTCTTGTACGTGGCCACGACGTCGTCGTATGCCTCGGGAGAGACGCGGACAAGAGCGGTGTCCAGGACGTGTACGAACAGGAAGAAGAAAATGAGGACACCGGTGACTCGATGAGCCACCCACGACCACATGCCTTCCCGGCCGCGGTACAGCGTTCCAGCCGGCACGGAAGAACCCTCCGGGAGCGGGGATTAGGGTCGGCCGGCTTGACTGTCGGTCTGACCCGGCCGGGTACGGTCCACCGGCCCCGGCCATCGTAGCGACGCTTTGTCGGTTCGTTCGCCCCGGGGCCTCTGGTGTGATCAAAGTGGCAATCAAACAGGCACGGACGGCCTAGAGCGCCCCATATGGCACACCCTGGAACGGGTCCCTCGTCCGGCCCGCGTCCGTCACCAGCTCGATGATGCGCTCCCGGGCGAGCCGCCGCATCTCCTCCGCCGTGACGGCCCGCTCCTCGTCCGGGTCGTGCGCCAGCCGGGCCCTGATCCCCGCGAGCACCTGATCCACGTGCTGGGAGGGCCGTCCGGCGTCCAGGCCGATCACGAAGACATGGCCGAACCGGCTCTCGTACGCGGCGTGGGCGGCGCGGAGCGCGAGGTGCGCGGCGCGCGGTGCGGCGTGGTGGAGGCAGGGGGCGGTCTCCCCGGCGAGCGCCTCGGCGATATCCGTGGGAGACAGGTCGTAGCCCGCTTCGTCGGAGGCGGCGAGGAGGGCGCCGAGATCCGGGTACGGGCGATGGGCGGCCATCCGCAGGGCCCAGCGGTGGCTGCCGCAGCACTCCAGGAGCGCGGCCTCGGCCCGGTCGCGCGGTGCGGTGTTGAAGCGGGCGAGACCCGCGGCGTGGTCGCCCGCCGGTACGTGGCCCCGGCTCTGGACGGGTATGGCCGTCCGCCCCGCCTGCTGCGGTCGTTCCGGCAGGCCGGCGTGGGACTCGCTGGACCTGGACAGCGTGGACTCCTCGAACGAACGACATCTGTGCCCCGGAAGAGGGGACGGAGGGCAACGAGGTTGCACGGGTGGAGAGAGTGAAGAAGGTGAAGGGAGAGACGAATGTGCCGTAACGCTAGCGAGGGAGGGCAACGGCCGTCCGAAGTACGCATGAAAATCACCCGGACGGCAGAGTTTCGGACCACTGGTGTGCGGCTTCTGGACACTCGATGGATCGATCGGGAATCACATAGACCGCTTTACTCTCGGATATGACCTGTTGTCCCTCTATTTCGGAGGTACCTGAGCGATGTCGCCCTCACGCGGTGCCCTCGTGGCCGGTGCGGCCGTCACGGCCGCCGCCGCCGTCGTCCTCACCGTCGTCGTCCTGCCCGACGACTCCGACGAGGATCGCGGGGGTGACGCCGCGGCATCACCGGCCCGCGCCACCACCTCGCCGTCCCCTTCACGCAGCTATCCGCTCTCCTCGGAGCCCCGCACCATCCCCGCCGTCCGTGAGCACGAGGCCGCCCGCGGGCCGGGCTGGAAGCCCGGACGGAGCAGCACGGTCGTCATAGCCGACGGCAGCGGAGCACTTGCGGACGAGGCCAAGCTGCTCGCCGGGGAGCTGAAGATCCGCTACCGGGGCGAGGCCGCCGCCCGCGCGGGCGATGTCGAGCTGGCGCTCGGCACCGCGGGCAAGGGTGCCGCCGAGTCGTACACCCTGAAGACCGGCGACGGGCGCGTCACGATCAGCGGCCCCGACCAGGCGGGTGTCTTCTACGGGACCCGCACGCTGAAGCAGGCCCTGCTCTCCGGAGGGGTCGTGCCCGAGGGGGAGGTGCGCGACCGGCCCGACCGGCCGCAGCGCGGACTCAACCTCGACATCGCGCGCAAGTACTACACGGCGGACTGGATCAAGGACCGGCTGCGCGACATGGCCGACCTGAAGCTCAACCAGCTCGGACTGCACTTCTCCGACGACCAGGCGTTCCGTATCGCGTCCGTGTCCCACCCCGAGATCGTCTCGCCCGAGCATCTGACTCTGGCCGAGGTGCGCGGGATCGTGGACCTCGCCGAGGCGCTGCACATCCGGATCGTGCCGGAGATCGACTCCCCGGGACATCTCGGCGCCGTGCTCCGCGCCCATCCCGACCTCCAGCTGCGCAATGTGCAGGGGGTGGCGTCGACCGGCTCCATCGACATCTCGAAGCCCGCGGCGGCGAAGCTCATCGACGAGCTGATCGACGAGTACACCAAGGTGTTCGGCAGCGGGTTCTTCCATCTCGGCGCGGACGAATACCGTGCGCTGACGGTGCAGAACCCCGCGGCCTCGTATCCGCAGCTGCTCCGCGCCGCCCGGCAGAAGTACGGCGCGCAGGCCACCATCGAGGACCTCGCGACCGGCTGGCTCAACGACCGCGCGAAGGTGGTCCGCGGCGACGACAGGACCCCCAAGGCGTGGAACGACGGGTTCTTCAACGGCGGAACCGTCGAAGCGGACAAGGACATCGAGGTCGAGTACTGGACGGGCAAGGAGATCGGGGCGCGGCAGCCGCAGGAGTATCTGAGCGAGGGGCGGCGCGTGGTCAACCTCAACGACGAGTTCCTCTACTACGTGCTCGGCGAGCCCAACCAGTTCGTCTACCCGACCGGGAAGCGGATCTACGAGCAGTGGACCCCGCTCGTCCTGCGCGGCACCCAGCCGGTGAACTCCCGGTACTCCGGGCAGATCCTGGGCGGGCGGTTCGCCGTCTGGGGCGACCTGCCGAACGCGCAGACCGCGCAGCAGGTGGCGCAGGGCATCCGGATGCCGCTGCGGGCGGTCAGCCAGAAGCTGTGGGACCCGCGGACACCGGAGCTGAGCTGGGCACAGTTCCAGGAGCTGGCCCAGGAGGTCGACCCGACGGGCTGACCCCAATCCCATGGACAGGCCCGCGCGCCGACGGCTAGGTTCCGCATGCCGTGCGCTCCGAGGAGGGGCGTCGGCCCAGATGCCGGCACCACGCCCCGGGGGGCTTCCACACCATGCTCTGCACCACATGCGGTACCAGACCGTCCGTCACCGCGGACGGGCGCTGCACGCTCTGTGCCGGCACCGGCACCGCCCCGCCGCACGGCCTCATGGCGCCGGCCCCGGTTCCCATGTCCGAGGCGCGGCACCAGCTGCGCTCCCCGGAGGGCCTCGCCAAGGCCGTCGTGATCCTGCTCGGCGTCGTCATCGTGACGGACGTGCTCGCCCTGGCCGCCGGGCTGAACGTCCGCAGCCTGCTCGGTGCCGCGATCGCGGACGACTTCGAGAGGTACGACGAGGCCGCGGCCAACCGCGCCGACTGGCTCTACGTCGGCTCCGGCTCCCTCCAGGTCACGGCGCTGCTGGCCACCGCGGTCGTCTTCATCATCTGGTTCCGCCGGGTGCGGCTGAACGCGGAGGTGTTCGACGCGAGCGCGCAGCCGATGAAGCCCGGCTGGGCGGTCGGCGGATGGTTCGTCCCGATCGCGGCTCTCTGGCTGCCCCGCAGGATCGCCGGCGGCATCTGGACCGCGAGCGCGCAGACCAACCCCGACGGCTCCTGGCGCACGGTCTCGCTGACCCCCGTCAATCTCTGGTGGGGCGTATGGGTCTTCTCGCTGCTGTTCGGCCGCTACGCCTCCCGGCGCTACGACCAGGCCGAGCTGCCGCAGGAGATCATGGACGCGGCCGGGCTGGTCCTGCTGGCCGACGCGCTCGACATCGTGGCCGCGGTGCTGGCAATCCTCTTCGTCCGCAGTCTGACCCGGATGCAGGGGGAGCGGGCCGCCATGGGGATATCGCCCCGGTGACCTGAATTCGCCGTCCCTCTCCCGGCGTACACCTGCCCCGACACCGAAGACTCGGGTGCCGACTCCCTCACCAGTGACGATTTTCAGCCACTTGGCGCAGTACGGGGCAAGGGGGATGCCACGCCCCGACCGAGGGAGACGTCGATGAGCCTGCTGGAACGGATCGCCGAGGCGGACGAGCGGGGGCTGGCCGCGAGCGCGCTCGCCTGCCTCGAACGCTGTCTGCCGCCGAACGCCGACGGCGGCGATTCCGAACCGCTCCGCCCGCTCTGGGCGAGCTGCGAGGACGGCCGGGAATGGGCCGTCCGGCTGACGGCCGCCCGCGCGACCGCCCAGGACGGCGCCGACGAGACGGGTTCGCCGGTACCGGAGATGCTCCGCGCAGCTCCGTCCGACTGGGCCGACGGCCCCCTGCGGGAGTGGGCGCTGACCTGCTCCCTCCTGTCGCTCGAGTTCCACCGCCGGTTCGACATGCCGGTGGGCGGGGACGTCGGCGAGGACCCCGCCGAGCAGCTGGAACGCTGGCGCGCGGGTGACGAGCGGCAGGCCGGCCCCCTCGTCGCGGGCGAGCTCCGGCGGCAGACCGAGATCCTGGAGTCCCTCGCCGAGACCGCGGGCCCTGTGGGCGGTGCGAGCGGCCTGCGCGGCGCGCTCGACCGGTCGACCGAGGGCCGGCGCGTGCTGCGCGCCGTGATGTCGCGCCGGGCGCGCGGCCGGAACTGACCGGAGCGCCCCGGACAAAGGCCGGAGCCCCTCGGGTCAGGCCGAGGGGCTCCGGTGTCGGTGGGCGCGCGAGGCGCGGCCCGTCGGGGTGTTACGGGGCCAGGACGTTCAGCCCGATCCGGATGCCCTTGGGGGCGCCCAGCTGGTACGTCCCGTAGTACACGCTGCTCGACGGCAGGATGCCCTTGCCGACGATGTTGTCGAGCTGGAGCACGGTGCCGTTGTTGGCGTCCTCGCCGTCCGCGCCGAGTGCCATGTCCGCCCGGGTGTCGCCCGTGAGGTCCGCCAGCGAGACGGACGAACCGAGCCGGTCGTCGGTCTCCGTGACCCCGGGGATGTCCGCGGTGTCCTGACCGATCACGACGGACCCGTTGCTGGTGGGACCGGAGGCCGTGCCACGGACCATGAGGACGGCCCCCGCGTTGGTGCGGGACGCGCCGGAGCGGGTGATGTCCTCTCCCGGGAGACCGGCGAGGATGTCCGCGTAACCGTCGAGGTCGACGTCGCCGACCGAGACCGACCAGCCCAGGTTGTCGCCGCTCTCGCCGCCGCCGGGCACACCGTAGGTGTCCTGGTGGTAGAGCTTGCGGCCGGTCGAGGTGAGACCGGTCGAGGAGCCGAACACGACGCTGACCGCGCCGCCCTTGGCGGTGTGGCCGGACTCGCTGTTGTACGGCTGGCCGACCACGAGGTCGGTCGCGCCGTCGCCGTTGACGTCACCCGTGGCCAGCGAGCGCCCGCCGGGTGCGGCGAGCACGCCGACGCGCTGGAGTCCGGTCGCGGAGCCCTTCAGCCACAGCAGCCGGGCGATGCCGCCCGGGTCGCGGAAGCCGACGGCGACGTCCGTGTAGCCGTCCTTGTTGAAGTCGCCCGTGGCGGAGGTCGGGTAGCCGACGGCGCCGCTGTACGCGGAGGTGTTCAGGTAGCCCGCCTTCGCGGCCCCGGTCCTGCTGTCCCAGGACCACCAGCGGCCGGGCTTTCCGGGAGCGACGGAGAAGACGTCGTCCATGCCGTCGGCGTTGAAGTCGCCCGCGGCGACCGCGTAGCCGAGCTTGTCGCCGCCCACACGGTACGAGCTGGTGATCGCGTGGCCCTTGCCGGTGGTGAGGCCGGGTCCGTACATCGCGACGACCGTGCCGTTGTCCGACTGCGAGATGTCCTCGCCCGGCGCACCGATGACCAGGTCCGCGTGGCCGTCGCCGTTCAGGTCGCCCCAGGCGTTGGAGTAACCGAAGTAGTCGTACGCCTCGTTGCCGCCGGGTACACCGGGGCTGTCCTGGTCGAGCGTGCGCTTCGTGGCGGCGTCGGGGCCGTTCTGGCTGCCCGGCAGGACGGTGACCCGGCCGGCGCTGCCCGACGCCTTGTGGAGGCCGACGATCAGGTCGCTGATGCCGTCCCGGTTGAAGTCGGCCGTGGGGACGGCCGAGTTGCGGCCCGCTCCCGTGGCGAAGGTGCGGATCGCGGGCAGCTTGGCGTACAGCGTGGGGCCGGGGCAGACCGTGGCGAAGCCGTCGCGGTGACCGGAGATCGTCTTGAGCGTGGCCTGCGCGCCCTTCTTGTACACACCGGTGTCGGCCGCAGCCGTCAGCGTGACCGAGCCGCTCGGGCTCACGCCGTACTGGCCGAGCTTCCACGCGGCCACGCGGGCGGCCGAGTTGAGGGCCGCGGTGGTGGGCTTGCCCGTCTCGAAGTTGCCGAGCAGCGCGATGCCGGTGGAGTAGGAGTTGAAGCCGTACGTGTGCGCGCCGAGGACCGGCAGGTCGGCGCCGCCCTCACGGCCTTCGAAGATCTGACCGCACTTGTCGACGAGGAAGTTGTAGCCGATGTCCTTCCAGCCCTCGTAGCCCTCGCGCGGGGTGACGTGGTAGGCGTAGATGCCGCGGACGAGCGCGGCGGACTCGGCGCAGCTGTAGTCGTTCGAACCCACGGTGTGGTGGACGAAGACGGCCTGGATCTTGTCGATGTACTCGGGGTCGCTGTAGTTCGTGGCGAGCGACTTGTCCGGGCCCCAGCCGGCGCGCAGCGTCATCGCGGGCCGGTTCACCGTGGAAGGCGGCGCGGTCGGGACGGTCGGCGTGGGCGACGGGGTGTCGGTGGGAGTCGCGCTCGGCGAAGTGGTGTCCGTCGGTGTGGCGGTGGCCGTCTCGGTGGCGGTCTCCGTCGGCGTCGCGGTCTCCGTGGCCGTCTCGCTCGGCGTCTCGCTGGGGGTCGCCGTCGTGGTCTCGGTGTCCGTCGGCGTGGGCGTCGCGGTCTCCTCGACGGCGAACGACGCGCTCTGCGCGTCGGCGCCCGGCGCCGCGGCCTCCTTGGCGGTGACGCCCGGGTCGACCAGCGAGAGTTCGAGTCCCTTGGGCAGCCCGTCGGCGGCGGTGCCGTCCGTGCGGACGACCCGCGCCTCGACGGCGTCGGAGGGCCCGACCCACAGCGGTTCGGACATACCGGGCAGCTTCGCCTCGTCCTCGTCACGCTCCGCGCCGAGGTGCTGCTCCAGGTGCACTTCCAGCCAGGAGCTCCACTGGCCGGTCTCGCGGCTGCGGGTGCGTACCTCGGCCTTGCCGTCGACCGTCGCCTCGGGGTCCGCCCAGACGACGCCGACCATGGAGAAGGGGTCGGTGTCGGTGCGCGGCAGCGCGCGCTTGGAGTCGCCGGTGCCCTTGAGGGTCAGCTCGTGGACCGATGCCTTGCGGACCTTCGGCCCCTGGGCCTCCGGAGCCTCGGGATTGGCTATGGCGACGGTGACCGCCCCCGCGCCACCGAGCACGACCGCGCCGATGGTCAGCCAGGCGCGGCGCTTCAGGCTCATCGGTCTGTACGCGTGTGAACTGCGCGGGCTCAAGTGCCCCACCCTTCAACAGAGTTCAAGTACCCATAGGTTCATCGAGCCCCACCCGTCACAACGGGCGGCCCTGGGTACCCAGCGAGGCCCGGGGCTCAAACGTCACACCGAATCCCGTGAACGTGACGCGCGTCACAGGGGTGGCTGATGGGCCTGCTTCGGGTGCGGTCAAGGTGACGTACGAGGTGTGCGAATGGTTGTACGAACATGGACGCTTCCTGCCGCCCCGGACCGTGAGAACGAACACAGCGCCCAGGGCGTGATGTTTCGGCGTTCCCCGTCGCTGGGTCAGTGTCGGCGATCGCCGGCACGGCGAAGGGCAGGGGGAATCATGGGTGGGGACGAGCGGACAACGCTGCCCGGGGCCTCGGCGATGCGCGCCTACACATCGGCGTTCGTCACCCGGCTCACCGCGCGCAACCGGCTGCCCCTCGACTACTCCGTGGCCAGTCTCCGGCTCGTCGATCTCGTCGTCGACGGCCTGCGGCGCGACCAGCCGCGACGGGACCAGGTCGACGGAATCCTGCTGGGCCTCGGCGCGTACACGGGCGAGGTGATCGTCCGCAGGGCCGGTGGTGTGTGGGTGGACTTCGACGCCGCACAACGGGAGCTGTTCCGGCAGACGGTGGGGGTACGCATGCCCGACGGCCGGGTGTGGAATCCGCTCGGCAAGGTCGTCAACCGTTTCGAGTCGGGGCCCGAGGAGTCGGTGCAGCGGCTGTACCTCCTGATGCACGGCCGCTCGGCACAGCGAAAGGCCATGTGCGGGTAGCCTGTTCGATTCCGCCGGTGAGAATCCTGTGACGCTTCTGTGCCCGCGGGCGCAGAAGAAGAAGAGGGGTATTGCCCCGGCAGGGAGCAAGGGCACGGCAGTTGGTGCCGGAACAGGCGTTGATTAGGGAAGTGTTGGGCACGGGCGGGGAGCAGCGCCGCAGGGAGATGCACGACGCCGAGCTCGGCGATGCCGTCGAGCGGGCACAGCAGGGGGACGAGGCAGCATTCGCCGTGGCGTACCGGCGGGTGCAGCCCGGCCTCCTGGGCTACGTGCGTGGGCTGGTGGGCGAGGACGCCGAGGACGTGACCTCGGAGGCCTGGCTGGAGATCGCCCGTGACCTGGGCCGTTTCCGCGGTGACGGGGCCGGATTCCGCGGCTGGACCGCGATGATCGCCCGCAACCGCGCGCTCGACCACCTCCGGAAGCAGAAGCGGCGGCCCCGCACCACCCTGATCGAGCAGGACGTGCTCCAGCTGCCCGGCGGCCACGACACCGCCGCCGCGGCCCTGGAGACGCTCTCCACGGAAGCGGCGCTGGAGATCATCGGTACGCTGCCGCGCGAGCAGGCCGAGGCCGTGCTGCTGCGGGTCGTGGTCGGCCTGGACGGAGCCGCGACGGCCCGGGTGCTCGGCAAGCGTTCGGGGGCCGTCCGCACCTCCGCGTACCGTGGACTCAAGAGGCTGGCCGAGCAGTTGTCCCCGGGCGGGACGGGCGCTGTGACGAACAGGACGCGCCGTACGCTGAGGGATGAAGCATGAGAAACGAATCGCAGCGGCAGCCGAAAGCGCCGGAGACACCCGAACTCGCCGCGTTGCTCGCGGCGGCCCGGCGCACGGCGGCGCCCGACGCGGACGACGAGCTGCGCGCGACCGCCGCCTTCCTGGCCGCGCGGGACCAGGGAGCCCACGCCGCCCGCTCCCCGTGGTGGCGGCGGCGCGACGACTGGCGCCCGGCGCCGCGGTGGCGCGGTGCGCGCTCGGTGCGGGTGATGCTCGGCGGGTTCGTGGCGGCGGCGACCCTGGGCGGGGTCGCGGTGGCCGCCGGTTCCGGGGCGCTGCCGACACCGTTCGGCGACGGCGGGAAGGACGCGCCCGACTCCGTACGCCCCACCCACGGAACCCTCGCGACCCCTGGTGGACCCCGCTCCGGCGGCACGCCCTCGCCGACGGGTGACGGCACCCCCGGGGCGGCGACGAACCCGCCGGACCTTCCGCGGCCCTCCGGTGGTCCGGACCGGGGACGCAGTGACGTCGCGCTCTGCCGGGTGTACGCCAAGGACCGCGAGCACGGGAAGGCGGCGGACGCCACCACCCTGGCGCGTCTGGAGGCCGCGGCCGGCGAGGCGTCGGAGGCGGCGGTGAAGGCGTACTGCGACGACCTGCTCGGCAGTCCGGCACCGGGCTCGAAGGGCGCCTCGGGCGCCCTGGACGGCAGCGGCAAGGCGGAGAAGGGCGAGCCGGTGCCCCCGAAAGGGACGGGCGACGGCGGCCCGAGCGGTGCGGCGAGCGGCAGCAGGAACGGCCGGTCCGCCGGCTGAACGGCCGTCCCCGGACCTGGGACCCGGGGACGGCGGCGTACGTCAGGGCCAGTTGACGGGGACGATGCCCTGCTGCACGTGGGTGGTCCCGCTGCACTTCCCGTCGTCGCTGAAGATGTTGATGGTGTCGACGTCGTTCGCCCACGTGGTGCCGTTGGGGTGGGCGTAGTTGCCGAGGTTCACGGCGGTGTTCGCCGGGATGCAGATGTACCGGTCCGGGGCGGCGCCCGTGTCGATCAGCCAGACGGAGTCGTCGTTACGGGTGTTGGCGACCGCGTCCGGATCGTTCTGTATCGAGACCGGCATGTTCTGGTAGCCGTTGTCCTGGAACCAGCCGATGAGGGTGCCGCTGGAGTAGGAGCCGTTGTACACGCACACGCGTGGGTACGAGCAGCCGTACATGCTGGAGGCCGAGGCGGGCGAGGCTGTCAGCGGGGCGAGGGTCGAGGCCAGTCCGGCGGAGGTGAGCAGAGTCGCCGCCAGCTTTCTGTTCAGTTTCATGGGAGTGCTCCTGGTGGGGTTGCCTGGGCGGCCGACCGCGCCGGCCGGCTCCGCAACGAGACTGCGGGTCCGGCCGATGCCCGGCCACAGCTGACGTGAAGGTGGCGTCATCCAGGGACGTCCCACTCGCTGAGCTGCGGGGACGCCGCCCACCGAGTCGGTACGGCGGGACGACCGCGGCTTTCCTCACGTGGCTGGTGAGACCGGGTTCCGGCCGTGGACCGGCTTCATGCCTGTCCCGAAGGGGAACCGCTGACCGAGAAGCAAAGGGAAGGCGTCTGCCACTGCGGACTGCCCGGATGCCATGGCCATGTGTCGGCCACGCAGAGGCCCCGCGACCTGGGTGTTACCTGGTCGGAGCGGGGGAAATGGGACGACGACCGGGGCCGCCACCCCCCACAGGAGAGGCCCCGGCCGTCTTCCACGAGGCCGCAGCACGGCCCCGTACTCATCTCAGCGCCGTGGCTGCGTTTTCTGTCACACCGCAAGGTGTCGGCGACCGTTGCGGGTTGTACAAGTCATGGACGCGGCACCGGGCAACCACGTAGCGTGCTGAGTCGCGCAGAGTGGCGCAGCAGTGGTGACCAGCTGCGATTCATGACAGCAGGGCGGGTTGAGGGAGTGCTGGGGGACGACGCGGAGCTGACTGCCGCGGTGCTCGCGGCGCAGGACGGGGACGAAGACGCCTTCCGTGCTGTGTACCGCGCCGTGCAGCCACGGCTGTTGGGCTACATACGGACACTGGTCGGGGACCCGGACGCCGAGGACGTGGCGTCGGAGTCCTGGCTGCAGATCGCCCGGGACCTCGACCGGTTCAGCGGCGACGCCGACCGTTTCCGGGGGTGGGCGGCCCGCATAGCGCGCAACCGCTCCCTCGATCACATACGGATGCGGAGCAGGCGCCCCGCCATAGGCGGCGACGAGACCGAACTCACCGGCAAACCGGCCGAATCGGACACGGCGGACGAGGCGATCGAGGCGCTGGCCACCGGTCGCACCATGTCGCTCATCGCCCAACTCCCGCAGGACCAGGCCGAAGCCGTCGTCCTGCGGGTGGTCGTCGGCCTCGACGCGAAGAGCGCGGCCCGGACACTCGGCAAGCGCCCCGGCGCCGTACGCACGGCCGCCCACCGCGGACTGAAACGCCTTGCGGAGCTGGTGGGGGCGGAGGGCGGCCTTCCGGAGGACGGCCCGGGCGGCCCGGGCGGCGGTGCCGCGGACCGGGAGAACACCACCACGGGTCAGGGAACGGAACTCGGAGCTGTACCCTCGCAGCGCCCGGCCCGCAACGGTGTGGCGGCTCCCGCCGGTGTTACCCACGGTGTGACGCATTCGCGTCCGTGGACGCAGAAGGACATGTGATGGCCGACGAGCGGTACCAGTGGCTCGACGAGGACGCGGCGGAGCGACTGCTCAGCGGCGAGCCGGTCGAGCCCGCCGACGATCGCGCCCGCACCGATGCCCTGCGGCTCGCCGACGCACTGGAAGCGGCGAGGACCCTGCCGCCCGCGGACGGTGAACTGCCGGGGGAGACCACCGTGCTCGCCGCGTTTCGCGAGGCGGCCCACACCCGGCAGAGAAGCGGCGCCGGTACGAGGAGAGCCGCCCCGAAGGGGCAGGACTCCAAGTCCGGGCCGATGTCACGGCAGGACGGCCTCCAGTCCGTACGCATCGGGGGCGGACGTCCGTCCACCGGCCTGCGGGCGCGCTGGAGCCGCCCCGCGCGCTACGGCCTGGTGCTCTCGCTCGCGGGCTGCGCGCTGGGCGGGGTGGCCGTCGCCTCCGGCGCGGGCATGCTTCCCGGGCCGTTCGGCGGCCAGGGCTCGCCGGTGCCGGCGGCCTCCGTGTCGGCGGCGGCCTCTCCGGAGGAACTGGCCTCCGGGCTCCCCTCGGACCCGGGCCCGTCCTCCCCGCCCGGCACGCGTCCCGGCCCCCGCACGTCGGATCCCGCCCCGGACTCCCCGTCGGGCACCGGGGACGGCAGCGGGCACAGCCGGCACGACGGCGACACCACCGAGGGCACGGGCACCGGCGAGGGCGGTCCGGACGGGTCCGGGAGCACCCAGGGCCCCCGGGACGGGACCGCGGGGGACGAGACACCCGCGGGGAACGCCGGAGCCGGCTCCGGCGAGGTGTACGAGAAGGCGGTCCAGGCGTGCCGGCAGTACCGCGACGGCACCCTCGACCGGGCCACCAAGCGCCGCCTGATCGAGATGGCCAAGAGCGAGGACAACCTCGACCGGTTCTGTGAGCGCCTCGACGACGCGGGCGACAAGGACGGCGGCGCCGAGGACGGCGGCTCGGACTCCGAAGGCCCCGACGGTTCCCCCGGTTCCGGTTCCGGCTCCGGAGCCGGTGACGGAGGCGGTGGCGGTGGCGAAACGGACGAGGGCGGCTCGGGTTCGCTGCCGTCGATCTCCTTCCGCACGCCCCCGCCGTCCCCCGACAGCGGGGGCGACAGCGACGGCGACACGGGCTCGGCCAACGGCTCCGTCACCACCGCTCCGGACTCCCGCTGAGCGCCGTCCACGGCCTCGGGCGACTGCCCGGACCCCGGGTGTGACACTTTTCGATCGCCGGGCGCAGTACAAAGTGAGCCGACTGGTCATCGGCCGCGCAATGAGCCGGGGTTCCCCCCGTACCTTCGGCTCAGCGCACCTGGCGCGGGCGGGACACGTTCCCCCGGTCCCGTCCGCGCCCCTTTCACCGCCCCGTCGTCCCGCCGCTACCAGTAGATGACGACCTTGTCGCCGTTCTTCACCTGGGCGAAGAGTGAGGCGATCTTCCCCTCGTCCCGGACGTTCACGCAGCCGTGCGAGGCTCCGTTGTAGCCGCGGGCCGCGAAGTCCGACGAGTAGTGGACGGCCTGGCCGCCGCTGAAGAACATCGCGTACGGCATCGGAGTGTCGTAGATCGTCGAGACATGGTGACGGGACTTCCAGTACACGGAGAACGTGCCCTCACGGGTGGGCGTGTACTGCGAGCCGAACCGCACGTCCATCGAGGACACGACCCGGCCGTCGACCATCCACGACAGCGTCCGGCTGTTCTTGCTGATGCACAGGACACGGCCCGTCATACAGCGCTCGTCCGGCTTCGCCGCGGGACGTTCGGTGGGCGGGGTCAGCTCGGCCGCCGTCGGCTTCCGCGTCATCCCGAGGAGCTTCTGCCAGGTGACGGTGTCGGTCCCGCCCGTGCGGGGAAGGCCCCGCTTGCCCTGGAAGGACTGCACGGCCGTGACGGTGACGGTTCCGTAGTAGCCCGTGGGGGAGCGGTCGAAGTGCCCTGTCTGGCGGAGCCGGGCCTGGAGTTCCCGTACCCGTGCGCCCTGGGAGCCCGTCGACATCAGGATCTCCGGCGGCGGAGCCGCCTCCGTGCTCCTGGACGGGGAGGGCTTCGGTGCTTCGGTGGACGGGCTCGCGGCCGGCGCCGGGCTGCTCGCGCCGCTGCCCGGCTTCGCGTCGGCGGGGCTCGCCTTCACCGAAGGTGTCACCCGCTGGGCCCCGCCGGCGGTCTCCGGGGTGCAGCCCGCGGCCAGAGCGGTGACGGCGAGCATGCCGACGGCGACCGCCGCGCCTGTGCGCGCTCCGCCGCCCTTCGCGTTCACACGGGTACGTGTCATCCTCTGCCCCCTGGGCTCGCCCACTGCTCCGGTGTCTCCTTGGACGAATTCCCGCCCTGCCCGGTTGCCGAATCCTGCGCATGATGGGGAGCGTCGGTCCAGTCCCGGGGGTACCCCTTGTGAGGAAGGTCCCAGCCGGTGGCCCTCCGCCCCTCGGCCGGCCGCCGCTAAAGTCCGTCGCGAAACCCTCGAAACCCCTGGCCGGCATGCACGGGAGGCACAGCACATGACACGTGAGTCCGAGTCGGGACTGCCCATCGAGCCGGTCTACGGGCCGGAGACCCTCGACGGATGGGACCCGGCCGAGAAGCTGGGCGCGCCGGGCGCGTACCCCTTCACGCGTGGTGTCTACCCCAGCATGTACACCGGCCGGCCGTGGACGATGCGGCAGTACGCGGGCTTCGGCACGGCCACCGAGTCGAACGCCCGCTACAAGCAGCTGATCGCCAACGGCACGATGGGCCTCTCCGTCGCCTTCGACCTGCCCACCCAGATGGGGCACGACTCCGACGCGCCCCTCGCGTCCGGCGAGGTCGGCAAGGTCGGCGTGGCGATCGACTCGATCGACGACATGCGCGTGCTGTTCGGCGGGATTCCGCTGGACAAGGTCTCCACGTCGATGACGATCAACGCCCCCGCCTCCCTGCTGCTGCTCCTGTACCAACTGGTCGCGGAGGAGCAGGGAGTCCCGGCGGACAGGCTCACCGGCACGATCCAGAACGACGTGCTGAAGGAGTACATCGCCCGGGGCACGTACATCTTCCCGCCGAAGCCGTCCCTGCGGCTGATCGCCGACATCTTCAAGTACTGCCGCGACGAGATCCCGAAGTGGAACACCATCTCGATCTCCGGCTACCACATGGCCGAGGCCGGTGCCTCGCCCGCGCAGGAGATCGCGTTCACCCTGGCCGACGGCATCGAGTACGTCCGTACGGCGGTCGCGGCAGGCATGGACGTCGACGACTTCGCCCCCCGGCTCTCCTTCTTCTTCGTGGCGCGTACGACGATCCTCGAAGAGGTCGCCAAGTTCCGTGCCGCCCGCCGGATCTGGGCGAAGGTGATGAAGGAGGAGTTCGGCGCGAAGAACCCCAAGTCGCTGATGCTGCGCTTCCACACCCAGACCGCGGGTGTCCAGCTCACCGCCCAGCAGCCCGAGGTCAACCTGGTGCGCGTCGCGGTGCAGGGCCTGGCCGCTGTCCTCGGCGGCACCCAGTCGCTGCACACCAACTCCTTCGACGAGGCGATCGCGCTCCCGACCGACAAGTCCGCCCGTCTGGCCCTGCGCACCCAGCAGGTCCTGGCGTACGAGACGGACGTCACCGCCACCGTCGACCCGTTCGCCGGTTCGTACGTCGTGGAGAAGATGACCGACGACGTCGAGGCGGCGGCCCTTGACCTGATGCTCAAGGTCGAGGACATGGGCGGCGCCGTCAACGCGATCGAGCGCGGCTTCCAGAAGAACGAGATCGAGCGCAGCGCCTACCGTGTGGCGCTGGAGACGGACAGCGCGGAGCGCGTGGTCGTCGGCGTCAACCGCTTCCGGCTCGACGAGGAGGAGCCGTACGAGCCGCTCCGCGTCGACCCGGCGATCGAGGCCCAGCAGGCGGCCCGGCTGGCGAAACTGCGCGCCGAACGCGACCAGGGCGCGGTGGACTCGGCCCTGGCCGAGCTGAAGAAGGCGGCGGGCGGGGCGGACAACGTCCTCTACCCGATGAAGGACGCGCTGAAGGCGCGGGCGACGGTGGGCGAGGTCTGCGACGCGCTGCGGGAGGTCTGGGGGACGTACGTCCCCACGGACGCGTTCTGAACCGGGAGCCGGTGCGCTCCCCGACCGGGGCCGTGACGCGGAACACCTGGTGAGACCCCTGGACGGAGTGTCGTACCCCCGTGCGACACTCCGTCCATGCTGGGTGTCACCGATCTTCCGACCTATCTCGCCGGCCTCGTGCTGATCATTCTTCTGCCGGGCCCGAATTCGCTGTACGTACTGTCCGTCGCCGCCCGCCGCGGCGTACGCACCGGTTATGTGGCCGCCGCGGGGGTCTGGACCGGGGACACCGTGCTGATGACCCTGTCCGCGCTGGGCGCCGCCTCCCTGCTCCAGACGACGCCGCTGCTCTTCGCGCTCGTCAAGTACGCGGGCGCGGGCTATCTGACCTGGCTGGCCATCGGCATGCTGCGGGCCGCCGTGTCCATGTGGCGCGACCGGCGCCGGCGGGTCGAGGAGCTGACGGCGGAGTCCGAGGCGCCGGCGGCGGCTGCGGCGATGGAGCGGCCCTACCGCCGCGCCCTGGTCGTCAGCCTCTTCAACCCGAAGGCGATCCTGTTCCTGATCTCCTTCTTCGTGCAGTTCGTCGACCCGGGCTACGCCTACCCGGCCCTGTCCTTCCTGCTGCTGGGCACCCTGCTCCAGTTCGCCAGCTTCCTGTACCTCTCGATGCTGATCTTCGGCGGCACCCGACTGGCCGCCGTCTTCCGCCGCCGCAAGCGGCTGTCGGCGGGGGCCACGTCGGCGGCGGGCGTGCTGTTCCTGGGATTCGCGGCGAAGCTCTCGTTCAGCAGCGTCTGAGCCGGGGGCCGGTCAGTCCGGCCCGACGGCTCAGCGCGGCGCGATGCCGAGCCGCGCGAGGTACGGGACGAGGCTCGCAGGGTCGTCGCCCGCCCAGCCGATATAGCCGTCGGGCCGCACCAGGAACAGCCCCTTCCCGTACGCCTCGTACGCGGCCGTCCGGTGGATGCGGACCAGCTCGCCCTCGAACGAAGGCAGTTCGACGGTCGTACCGACCGCCAGCAGGGTGAAGTGCGGGCCCTTGAAGACATCGAAGAGGCGCGGGCCGTCGTCCGTGGGACCGTCCGGGGCGCGGTCCCCGGACACGAGGGCGCCCGCCCGGCCGGAGGACAGCAGGCTCCCTCGGTAGCCGAGTCCCAGCTGCTGGGTGGCGGCGCCGCGCTCCTGCTCGCCCCGGTGGATGCGGGTCGACAGGCCGAGCATCTCGGCGGCCACGGGCCGCCGCTCCTCCTCGTAGCTGTCCAGGAGGGCCGGGTCCGCGCCGTGCAGCAGGACCATGCCGAGCTTCCAGCCCAGGTTGTACGCGTCCTGGATGCTGGTGTTCAGGCCCTGGCCGCCCGCCGGGGAGTGCACATGGGCGGCGTCGCCCGCGAGGAGGACCCGGCCCACCCGGAAGCGGTCCGCCAGCGCGGCGCGCGGCCGGAAGTCCGAGGACCAGCGCACCTCGGTGACGTCGTCGGCGGCCAGGTGGGTACGGGCGGCGACCAGGGCCCGGACGCCCTCCGGGGAGGTGTCGGGCTCGCCGTCCTTGAACTGGGCGACCAGTTGGAAGTCCGCCGTACCGGGCAGCGGGCAGAGCGTCGTGTAGCCGGACTCGCCCATGAAGATGTGCCAGCTGAGCCGGTCGAGGGCGGACTCGGCGATCCGGACGTCGGCGACCAGCATCGGCGCCGGGTCGACGCTCTCGCCCGCCATCGCAACGCCGAGTGCCCGCCGGACCGTCGACCGTCCGCCGTCCGCCGCGACGAGGTAGGAGGCCCGGACCTGCCCGGTGGAGAGCTCGGCGGTCACCCCGTGCTCGTCCTGGGTGAGTGCTGTCAGGGCGGTCGAGAGGACGACGTCGCCGCCCAGTTCGCGCAGCCGGGCGAGCAGGATCTCCTGGGTCCGCCACTGCGGCATCATCCAGGGCTCCCCGTACGGCTCCGCGTCCGTCGGCGCCGCCCGGCGGAACATGTCGTACTCGCCCTGCCGCTCACCGTCCTGCCAGGTCATCCCGATGGGCGCCGCGGCGCCGTGGGCCCGCACGGCGTCGCCTACGCCGAGGTCGTCGAGCACCTCCCTCGTGCGCGGCTGGATGCCCTTGCCGCGTGAGCCGGGGAAGAGTGCGGGCGCCTGCTCGACGACGAGGGCGGTCACGCCCCTGCGGGCCAGATCGCAGGCCAGGGCCAGACCGGTGGGGCCCGCGCCGACGATCAGCACCCGAGTTTCCTTAACGCTGTTAAGTTCCATGGTTCGGAGTCTGTGCTTAACGCTGTTAAATTGTCAAGGTGGGTACTCCGAAGATCGACCGGGCGCGCGTCGCCGACACCGCGCTGCGGCTGCTGAACGACGTGGGCCTCGACGGGCTGAGCCTGCGTGCCATCGCCAGGGAACTGGACGTCAAGGCACCCGCGCTGTACTGGCACTTCAAGGACAAGCAGGCGTTGCTCGACGAGATGGCCACGGTCATGTACCGCCGGATGCTCGACGAGGACCTGCCCCGCGTCACCCCGGAGACCTGGCAGCAGCAGCTCGTCGCGTACAACAGCGGGCTCCGTACGGCGCTGCTGCGCTACCGCGACGGTGCGAAGGTCTACAGCGGTGCCAGATTCACCGGGAACGACCACGCCGAAGGGCTCGAAGCCCATCTGCGGACCATGACCGACGCAGGGTTCGGCCTGCGGCAGGCCGTACGGGCGGGCACCGTCGCCTACGCGTACACGATGGGCTTCGTCACCGAGGAGCAGGGCGTCCGGCCGATGCCCGACGAGCGGCGCGAGGGCTACGACATCGGCGAGCGCGCGGAGCGGATGGAACGGTTCCCGCTCGCGGCGGCGGCCGGGGCCGAGATCTTCGACGGCTACGACGAGCGCTTCGAGGACGGCCTGTGGCTGATCGTCGCGGGCATCGAGGCACGGTACGGGCCGCGCTGACGGGGGAACGCCCGCACGGCGGTCCCGGCCCCGGCCCGGCGCCCGGTGTCATACCGGCGTCGCCCAGAGTTCATCCCCCGTCGCATCAACGGCCACTCGGTCCTCGACGCCCTTCATTAGCTTGGGCGGCTACATGATCGAAGGCGAGGGCCGGCGTGCCAAAACTGTCCGTTGTCGTACCGCTCCACAATGTCGCCCCGTACGCCGACACCACCTTGGGCAGTCTCGCCCGCAACACGGATTCGGACGTCGAATTCCTGCTGGTGGACGACTGCTCCACGGACGGGACACCGTCCGTCATCGACCGCTGGGCCCGGCGGCTGCCACAGGCCAGGGTCATCAGACACGACACGAACGTGGGCATCGCGGCGGCGCGCAACAGCGGCATCGAGGCGGCGAGCGGTGAGTTCCTCACCTTCCTCGACGGCGACGACTGGTACGCCCCCGGCCATCTGTCCCGGCTGCTGCGCGCGGCGGAGGAACTGGACGTCGACTTCGTCCGCAACGACCACGTCCAGTCGACCGGCACCACCCGTGTCATCCGCCGCGCCCCCGCCCGGGTGCGGGACGAGGCGGTCGACCCGCGGGCCGGGATCGCGTACCCGGACATGGAGACGATGGTCGACTACCCCTTCGTCTGGGCCGGGCTGTACCACCGCCGGCTCTTCGAGGACGGTGCCATGCGCTTCGACGCGGAACTGCGCACGGCCGAGGACCGGCTGTGGACCTGGCGGCTGCATCTGCAGGCGCGGAGCTATGCGGCCCTGGGGCTCTACGGGATCTTCTACCGGCGCGGAGTGACCACGTCCCTGACCCAGATCAAGGACTCCCGTCAGCTGGACTTCTTCCCCGCCTACGACACCCTCCTCCGGGAGCTCGCGCAGGACCGGGACGCGGAACTCCTGCTGCCCAAGGCGGTCCGTACGTACTGCGCGCTGATCGCCTTCCACGGAGAGCGGTCCACCGACTACGAGGCCGCGACCGCCCGCCGGCTCAGACTCGCGTCGACCGGCGCTCTGCACCGCATGCCCCAGCAGGTGCTGGACGACACCCTGAACACGATGGACACCAAGCGCAGCACAGTGCTCCGGCGCCTGCGTGACAAGCAGAAGGCCGCCTGACCCATGCCCACGCGCACCCAGATCTTCCAGGTCTCCACCCTGTACGGGGCCGCCACCCTCGCCGCCGCGCTCGACGCCGGCCAGTTCGGACCACCGTCGGACAGCCGCCGCATCCTGCTGCTGTGCAACAACGCCGCGGTCCCGGAGGCGACTCCCGGCCCGGACGCGCTGTGCGGTTACGACCGCATCGCCGCCCGCTTCGACTCCGTCATCAGCTGGAACGAGGCGATCAGCCCCTACCACCCGAACGGCTGGGGGCCGCGCGCCGAGGAGACCGTGCTCTGGCAGCGCGCCTTCCGGCTGGCCTGGGGCCTGGGCGACGGACCCGTGGAACTGGCCCTGGAATCCATCCAGGTCAACCCGGCCCGCGCGCTCGCCGCGATCTTCTCCGAGAGCGCCCTGCACGTCTACGCGGACGGCCTCATGAGCTACGGGCCGACCCGCAACAAGCTGCCGCTGTCCCTGGGCTGCCGCATCCGGCGGGTCCTCCACCTCGACCTGGTCCCCGGCCTCAGGCCGATGCTCCTGTCCGAGTTCGACGTGGAGCCCGAGCTCGTCCCCGCGGACGCCATGCGCAAGGTCCTCGGCGAGATCGCCGGGTCCGCGGACGGCGACCCGCAGCTCACCGAGGTGGTGGCCCAGGCACCCACCGCCGTGCTCCTCGGGCAGTACCTCGCGGCCCTCGGCATCCTCACCGCCGAGGAGGAGGAGGACCTGCACATCCGCATGCTGCGGGGCGCGGCCCGGGCCGGCCACACGTCCGTCCTCTTCAAGCCGCACCCGACCGCCCCCGCCCGCTACTCCGAGGCGCTGGACGCCGCGGCGGCCGAGGCCGGGGTCCGGCTCACGACGATGAACACCCCGTTGCTGGCCGAGACCCTCTTCGAGCGGTGCGCGCCCACGCTCGTCGTCGGCTGCTTCTCCACGGCGATGCTGACCGCCGCCGCGTACTACGGCATTCCCGTCGCCCGCGTCGGCACGGGGCCGCTGCTGGACCGCCTCACCCCGTACGAGAACAGCAACCGTGTGCCGCTGACGATCGTCGACCACCTCGTGCCCGACCTGGAGGAGCACGCCGCCGACGGGGTGCCCGCCCTGCCCGCGAGCGCACCCGACACCCTCGGCCCCCTGGTCCGTACGGTCGGCTACTGCATGCAGTCCCGCCTCCATCCGTCGCTGCGCGGTGAGGCCGAGGCATGGCTGCGCGAGCGGCTGGACAGCGGCACGCAGCACTACTTCAAGCGGCGACGCCTCGGAAAGCTGTCGCTGCCGGGCGGCAGCGTCCAGGGCGCCGCGGTCCGGCTGCGCAGGACCGCCCGGCGCACCCGTGCCGGCCTGGGCTTCTGAGGTCCCCGATGTCATCCACCGTGCCCATCGCCCCCGTCACCCCGGACGCCGTCGCTCCGGCCGGCCGGACGGAGCGCGAACACCGCTACGACGTCGACCTGATCAGGCTGCTGGCCTCCGTGGGAGTGATCCTCTGCCACTCCGGCTCCGCGTTCCTGGACGCCGTGGGGCGTACGGAGGCGGGGGGCTCCGGCGTCTACTGGGCGGGGATCGTGGGCGACTCCGCCAGCCGCTTCGCCGTCCCGGTCTTCTTCGCGATCGCCGGCTGGGTGATCCTGGTCGGCGCCCCGCCGAAGGACGGCAGACGGCTGCGGCAGCGGATCGTGCGCATCCTGGTGCCGCTCGGCGCGTGGACGGTGATCTACCTCGCCTGGGGCAGATGGCGCGGCACGAACGACGGACCGGTCGGTGAGCTGGCACGGGACGCGCTCTTCGGCTCGGTCCGGCCCGCGTTCCACCTCTGGTACCTGTACGCGTACGTGCCGGTCATCCTGCTGCTGGCGTTCGTCGTGATGGTGAAGTCGGGCAAGCGGCCCTGGGGCCTCGGCGCCGCGCTGCTGGCTCTCGCGCTGGCCCCGGTGTTCCTCGGTGACGTGGGCCGGCTCACCGGCTGGGACATGCCCCGGCTCGGCTGGACGTTCAGCCCGTACCAGCTCGTCTACGCGGTCGCGGGGGCGCTGCTCGTGGCCCTGCCGGCCGGTGCGGCGGGCCGGTGGCGCGCCCCGTGGGCGCTGCTGGCGGCGGCGGGCTTCGCGGGTGTGGTCTGGTACCAGCACGACGTCCACTACGCGATTCCGTACGGAAGCCTCTTCGTCGCCCTGTTCACCGGCGGTGTGCTCCTCTCGCTGCACCGGCTGCGGATTCCCGGCCGGCTGCGCCCGCACCTGGTCGTGCTGGGCAACGCCTCGTTCGGCGCCTATCTGGTCCATCTGCTGGTGCTCACCGCGCTCTCGCGGTGGTTCGTCTCCGAGGACCTGGGACCGGCCGCGGCTGCTGCCGCCCTCGCCGGACTCGTCGCCGCGACCACGCTGCTGTCGTTCGGCGCCGCGCTGCTCTGGGGCCGTCTGGGGCTGAACCGACTGCTGGGCTGAGGCCGCGGCCGGGACCCGACGCGTGATCAGGACCCGTACCCGGGCGGTGTGTTGCCACCCCGGGTCCGGGGCCTTGTGTGCGGCCCCGGCCCCGGGTCGGGCTCAGCGCAGCACGGTCCGTCCCAGTCGCCGGGCGCGTACCGCCGCCCGGCGCAGGGCCGGATTGCGGGAGAGCGCGGCGAGCCTTCCGGGCAGACCGCCGGGGAGACCGAGCACGGTCAGCCTGCGGCGCGGGAAGAGCTCCAGTTCGGCGGGTGTGATGCCGTCCGCGAGGTACGCGGTGGCGGCCGGCCGCAGCTCCGCGTGGACGCGGGGCTGCATCACGAAGCCGAGCGCGGTGACGAGCCGGTCCGGGTTGCCGGGTGCCTCGGTGACGCCCGTTCCCAGCTCGGGCAGCAGGGTATGGGCGAGCACCACCGGGACACGGCTGCCGTTCTCGAACGGGGTGAGGCGCTCCAGCACCTCCCGCGTCCCGGTGCGCGCGACGTCGAGGCCGTACAGGTGCCGGGCGGTGAACAGCGTGGCCGAGAAACAGCCCACGACGAGGGCGGGCCGCAGCTGCTCGAACAGCGTCTCGGCGACCACGCTCGGTTCGAGCACGGTCAGTTCCACGCCCAGCCGTTCGGCCTCCGCCTCCAGCGCGCGGTACGAGCGGGCGGGCGCCGCGGGGTGCGGCTTGAAGACGATGCCCCGGTGCCCCAGTGCGGCGGCGCCGCGCAGCATCCGCAGGTGCAGTTCCGCGTCGGGGTCCGGTGTCTCTCCGGCGCTCCGGCCGAGGAGGAGCGCCGGGGCGCGGCACGGGACCTCCGGTGCGGGCGAGGCCGCGCCGACCTTCCGCAGGACCGCGCGGTAGGCGTCGTCCGGAACGATCTCCGACCGCACACCGAACTCCGTCAGCAGCAACGGCTCCGTACCGGGCACCAGACCGAGATGGAGGAGCCGGCGCACCCGCGTCCCCAGCAGCGGGTCGATCTTGCTGCCGGTGGGGCCGTAGCCCGTCAGCCCGTCCGCGTACACATCGATGGGAGTGCCCGGGAAGATGCCGGTGACGGCGGACGCGGGACTGTCCTCGATGGACTCGACGGTCAACTCGACCTCGTCGTCGCCCAGTTCCCAGAGGCGCCGCAGGTGCCGTTCCCACAGGGGGGCGTCCCCGGGCCGCGGGGCCCAGCCCAGGGGGTGGAGCGGTGCGATCGCCGCGTTCCAGGAGAGCACCTCGTCGAAACGGTCACGGAGTGCGTCGAATCCCGGCAGTTCGTCGAGGGAGGGGCTGGCCTCCGGCTCGGCGGCGTTGTTGCTCACCAGGAGGATCCGCCGGTCCGTGGGGCTGAAGCAGCCCGCGTCGACGGCGGCGGCCAGCACCGCCGCACCGTGCAGGGTGGATGCGCAGAGGATACGAGTGCTCATGCCGCCGCACCCGCGCCCGTGGTGGGACGGCGGCGCAGCCGCCGCAGCCGGGAAGCCCTGTCGATACCCATCGAGTCCAGCGTCTCTTCCAGAATGTCCTGCGGCATACGGCGCAGTGCGGCGGCGCTCATCGACCGCAGCTTGCGCGCCACACCGGGTTCGAGTTGGGAAATCGCGCCCAGATGGTGGGAGATGACGGCGCAGTAGGTGCGTACCGCCTTCGGGAGAAGCGTTTCCGCCTCCCGGTCCTGAGCGGTCTCCTCTATCACCTGGTCGAATGCGCGAATGAAATCGAGCTGTCGCATATCCCCGGTCCTGGTGAGGGAGGACGCGACTCCGCGCCGGTAGAAGATCCCGAGCAGGCCGACGGCCGCGAAGGACTCCGCCTCCCGGTGCAGCCGCCAGATCCACGGCCGGTCCTCGGCGGTGTGCAGCCCCGGCGTGAAGTGGATCAGCCCGCGGTCGACCAGACGGCGGTGGTAGATCCCGGCCCAGGCGTACGGATAGTCGACGGAGGTGGTGCGGCCGGCCGGGAGGATGGCCTCGCGCGGATTCATCGGCACGTCCCGCAGACCGTGCGGAACCCGGCGCAGCGAGCGCGACTTGCCCTGGCACCGCACATGGTCGGTCCGCAGGAAGTCGCAGCCCAGGCGGTCCATGGCGGCGACCAGGTCGGCGCAGTGGCCGTGGGCCAGCCAGTCGTCGCCGTCCAGGAAGGTGACGTATTCACCGCGGGACGCGTCGAGCCCGGTGTTGCGGGCCGTCGCCAGCCCCTCGTTCCGTTCGTGCCGTCTCAGCACCACCCCGGGGATCTCCTCCCGCGCGCGGCGCAGGAGGTCCGCCGTCCCGTCGGTCGAACAGTCGTCGACGAGAATGAACTCGAAGTCCTCCCGGGCATTGGCCCGCAGGCTTCTGAGGGTGTCGGGCGCGTATGTCTGCACGTTGAAGAACGGCACGATGACGGAGAGCTTAACCACCCGCATCACGCTAGGGCGGGCCCCGGCATTTGCCCCGTCCCCAGCAAGGATGGTGGGTGAACGGCGAATGTCGGAACGATGAACCGGCTTGATTCCCCAAGGAATTCGGGGCCGGAACTCGCTGTTCCCGGGTGGATTCGCCAACCGTCGGTGGGCTGTTAACCATTTGTTGCCGCCACGTTGGGCCGCTCCTCGGAATGCCTTCCTAACTTCTACGACGTGCCCCCACGTACCAGCAATACGGCCGACCCGGCCGTTACCGCCCCCGACGGCAGCACGGCGCTCCGCGTAGCCGTACTCGCCGACTCCGACACCCGGTGGAAATGGGGCGCGCTCACCGCGCGCCGCCTCACCACCGGCACCGACGCGTCGCTCGCACACGAACGGCCCGTCGAGGTCAGCGGACTGCTGCTGCGTGGCCGGGCCACCCCCACCCCCCGGCAGCTCGCCGAGGTCGGGGAGGTGGGCATCGACGCCGCTCGCGTCCGTGAGGTGACGGCGGTCGAGTTCCTGCACGCGGTGCGGGAGGAGGGGTACGACCTCGTCGTCCTCGCCCTCGTGGGCGGCGCCGTCCAGGCGATGCTGCACGGTCTCGCCGCGCTGGACCTGCCCCGCAGGCCGGTGATCGTCACCGGTTACGTGGGGGTTGTCTACGAGAAGCTCGCGGACGGGCTCCTCCTGCGCCACGGCGCGGACGTCGTCCTCGCCAACTCCCGCCACGACGCCGAGCGTTTCCGCGCGGTGTACGAGGGAGTGGGCGCCGACGCCTCGGCCGTCACGGAGGCCGCACTGCCGTTCCTCGGCGGTGCGCCGCACCGGCCGGAGGAGGGCCGCGACACCGTCGTGTTCGCCGCCCAGCCCTCCGTACCGGCATCCCGCGCCGACCGCACGTACCTGCTGCGCAGGCTCGTCGAGCACGCCCGGCTGCACCCCGGCCGCGAGGTGCTCCTGAAGCTGCGCTCCAAGCCGGGGGAGCACACCACCCACATCGAGGAACTGCCCTACCAGCGGCTGGCGGAGAAGCTCCCGGGCGGCCTGCCGCCCAACTTCCGCCTGGTGTACGGGCACATGGGCGAGGTCCTGGACCGCACCGACCTGCTGGTCACGGTCTCCTCGACGGCCGCGCTCGAATCCCTGCACCGCCGGATCCCGACCGCCGTCCTCTCCGATCTCGGCGTCCGGGAAACCCTCGGCAACCACCACTTCATCGGCTCCGGACTCCTCACGTCCTGGGACCGGCTGGACGGCGGATTCCGGCCCCGGCCGGACGAGGAGTGGCTGGCGGGCCAGGGCGTCGCCGCCGACGGTACGTACGCCACGGCGTACGACACCGCCCGCGCCGCGGTCACCGAGCTGCTCGGACGGGACCGGCTCCCGCCCCTCGCCCCCTACTACACACCCGCCACCGCCCCGGGCTACCTCCCCGGCATCCTCGCCCGCCACCACCTGGGCACCGACGGCCACCCGCTGCCGGGCGCCGCGGCGCCCAGGGAGACCGGCCGGGTCAGGGGAGCGGTGCGCGAAACCGTACGCAACGCGGCACGCGGGGCCTACCGGCAGGGCGTCCAGCGCGTCGCCCCGGTGATCCGCCGGATGGGCGAGCTGTGACCGGGCGCACCGCGAACTCCCGCGCCGAGACCACCACTTCAGGAGCCTCCATGACGCCGACCCCGACCGTGCTCGCAGTGATCCCCGCCCGCGGCGGGTCCAAGGGCGTCCCCGCCAAGAACCTCGCCCAGGTCGGCGGCATCCCCCTGGTCGCCCGTGCCGTACGCGCCTGCCTCGGCTCGGCCGAGGTCACGGACGTCGTCGTCACGACCGACGACCCGGCCATCGCGGAAGCGGCCACGGAAGCGGCCGCCGCGCTCGGCGAAGCCGCCCGGCTGCACTGCGTCCGGCGCCCCGAGGCCATCGCGGGGGACACCGCGACCAGTGAGGCCGCGGTCCTGCACGCCCTCGACACCTACGAGGAACTGCCCGGCCGGACGGCGGACGTCGTGCTCCTGGTGCAGTGCACCAGCCCCTTCGTGACCCGCGAGGACATCGACGGCGTCGCCGCCGCGGTCGCCCACGAGGGCGCCGACACGGCCGTCACCGTCGCCCCCTTCCACGGCTTCGTCTGGCGCGACGGGCACGCGGTGGAGGACGGCAGCTACGGCGTCAACCACGACAAGGCCGTACGCCCCCGCCGCCAGGACCGCCCGCAGGACCTGCTGGAGACGGGCGCCGCGTACGCCATGGCCGTGCCGGGATTCCGTACCCACCGCCACCGCTTCTTCGGCCACACCGCGCTGGTGGCGACCGACCCGGCCCGGGTGCTGGAGATCGACGACCCGCACGACCTGGCCCGCGCCCGCGCCCTCGCGCCGCTCCTGGACCCCTCACCGCTGCCCACCCGCGAGGACATCGACGCCGTCGTCCTCGACTTCGACGGCACGCAGACCGACGACCGCGTCTTCGTCGACTCCGACGGACGCGAGACGGTCGCCGTCCACCGGGGCGACGGCCTCGGCATCGCGGCCCTTCGCAAGGCCGGCCTTCCGCTGCTGATCCTCTCCACGGAGCAGAACCCGGTCGTCGCCGCCCGCGCCCGCAAGCTCAAGGTCCCCGTCCTCCACGGCATCGACCGCAAGGACGAGGCGCTCAAGCAGTGGTGCGAGGAGCAGTCCATCGCCCCCGAGCGCGTCCTCTACGTCGGCAACGACGTCAACGACCTGCCCTGCTTCGGCCTCGCGGGCTGGCCCGTCGCCGTCGCGAGCGCCCACGACTCGGTACGCGCCGCGGCGCGCGCCGTCACGACCACCCCCGGCGGCTTCGGCGCCATCCGCGAGATCGCGGCCTGGCTCCTGGGTCCCACTCTCACCACCACCCCTGTCTCGACCCCCACCAAGTAAGGAACGCACCACCATGAGCAACACCTCCCGTCTGCGCACGCTCGGCACCCGCACCGCGGGCCCCGGCCGCCCCGTCTACGTCACCGGTGAGATCGGTATCAACCACAACGGTGACCTCGACAACGCCCTCGCGCTGATCGACGTGGCCGCCGAAGCCGGCTGCGACGCCGTCAAGTTCCAGAAGCGCACCCCTGAGATCTGCACCCCGCGCGACCAGTGGGACATCGAGCGCGACACCCCCTGGGGCCGGATGACCTACATCGACTACCGTCACCGCGTCGAGTTCGGCGAGGACGAGTACCGCACGATCTCCGACCACTGCGCCAAGCGCGGCATCGACTGGTTCGCCTCCCCGTGGGACACCGAGGCCGTCGCCTTCCTGGAGAAGTTCGACGTCCCGGCGCACAAGGTGGCCTCCGCCTCCCTCACCGACGACGAGCTGCTGCGCGCGCTGCGCGCGACCGGCCGCACGATCATCCTCTCCACCGGCATGTCGACCCCGCGCCAGATCCGCCACGCGGTGGAGGTCCTGGGCTCGGACAACATCCTGCTCTGCCACGCCACGTCGACGTACCCCGCGAAGGCCGAGGAGCTCAACCTCCGCGTCATCAACACCCTTCAGCAGGAGTACCCGAACGTCCCGATCGGCTACAGCGGCCACGAGACCGGCCTCCAGACCACGCTGGCCGCCGTCGCGCTCGGCGCCGCGTTCGTCGAGCGCCACATCACCCTCGACCGCGCCATGTGGGGCTCCGACCAGGCCGCCTCCGTCGAGCCGCAGGGCCTGACCCGCCTGGTCCGCGACATCCGCACCATCGAGGCGTCCCTCGGTGACGGCGTCAAGAAGGTGTACGAGTCGGAGCTCGGCCCGATGAAGAAGCTCCGCCGGGTCACGGGCGTCGTCGCCGAGAGCGACGCGTCCCCCGAGCCGGTCGCGGTCTGAGCGCCGACCGGTGAACCTCGCCTTCGTCGAGAGCCCGGTCCAGCTCCTGAACGTCCTGGAGTGGACCCACGCAAGGGGAGGACCCGACGCGACCGCCACCACGGTCGTCGTCCTCCCCCCGGTCGACCCGATGTCGCGCGGTCAGCTGCGCCGGATGGCAGAGCTGGCCCGCGACGAGGGCATCACCGTCCGCTGGCAGGAGGCGCGCGGCGACGCCGGCGCGCCTCTGAAGACGCTCCGCGCCCTGGCGGGCCTCGTCCGCCGGGCGGAGCACATCGTCATCGGCGACCCGTTCTCCCGCTACGTACAGCTGCTCCTCACGATGGTCCGCGCCCGGCGCCTCACGGTGGTCGACGACGGCACGGCCACCATGGAGTTCGTGGCCCAGCTGGCCCGGGGCGAACGCCTCGTGCGCTGGCACCGCCGGGGCGGCAGCAAGGGCCCGCGCGAACTGGTCCTGGCCCCGGTCACGGCCGCCGCACGGCGCCGCTTCACCCCCACGGCGAACCACACCGTCGAGGTGTTCACCGCGATGCCGGTCGAGGCTCCGCCCGGCATCGTGGTCACCGCGAACGAGTTCGCCTGGACCCGCACCCGCTTCGGCCCGCCCCTGATCACGAGGGGCGCCGACCTGGTCGGCACCTCCCTGGTCGAGACGGGCGTGGTCGACCCGGTCCCGTACCAGGAGGCGGTCTTCTCCCTGGCCCGCACCCACAACGCCACCCGCTACTTCGCGCACCGCCGCGAGTCCGCGGAGAAGCTCCACGCCCTGGAAGCCGCCACCGGCCTGGAGATCGTCCGCCCGGACCTCCCCCTGGAACTCATCGCCCGCCGCGGCCCGATCGGCCACACGGTCCTGAGCTTCCCGTCCACGGTGGTCCACACCCTCCCGCTGGCCCTCGCGGGCACCGGAGTGAAGGTCGCGGTCTGCGACATCGCCCCGGAATGGCTCCGCGAATCGGCCTCACCCCGGGCCCAGGGCTTCCTGAGCGGCGTCACGGAGACGGCCCGCGACGTACAGCGCCTGGCGCCGTGGCGGGTCACGTCCACGGCGGTGGGGGAGATCTGAGAGACGATGGCCCGGCCTGCGGTCCGGCACCGGTTGCGCCGCACCACCTGAGCATCCGGTGCTGAACAAGCCGCGCAAAGCGACGCAAGAGTTTACCCACCCCCATCTCACACCACACGCCGTCGAGCCATCTTTTGTTCCTCTATGCGGCTGAAGTTTTGTTGATCTGTGGTCAGTTGAGGGGGCAAGGGCTCTACCCTTCAACAGGTGAACCAGTTGAAGTCCCGCGCGTCCCACTCCGATGCCGAGCTGCCCGGGGGAGCGGCCCAGTCCGGCGCCCTGCCCGGTGGCCTGTCCGACGAGCTCCGGCTGGAGCTGATCGCGTTCCGGCGTGATCTGCACATGCACCCGGAGCTCGGCAATCAGGAGTTCCGTACGACCGCCGCCATCAAGGCCCGGCTGGAGGCGGCCGGCCTCGCGCCGCAGGTGCTGTCCACCGGGACCGGGGTGATGTGCGACGTCGGTACGTGGGACGGCGTACGGCCCATGCTGGCGCTGCGCGCGGACATCGACGCGCTGCCCATCCCGGACACGAAGGCGGGTGTGTCCTACCGGTCCACCGTGCCCGACCGGGCGCACGCCTGTGGGCACGACATCCACACCGCCACCGTCCTCGGCGCCGGCCTCGTGCTGGCCGAGCTCGACCGGCAGGGGCTACTGCCGAACGCCGTCCGGCTGATCTTCCAGCCCGCCGAGGAGGTCCTGCCCGGGGGTGCGACCGACGCGATCGGGGCCGGGGTGCTGGAAGGCGTCGGGCGGATCATCGGGGTGCACTGCGATCCGCGGGTCGACGTCGGGCGGATCGGGCTCCGGGCCGGGGCGATCACCTCCGCCTGCGACCGGCTGGAGGTGTCCCTCGACGGGCCCGGCGGGCACACCGCCCGGCCGCACCTGACCACCGATCTGGTCACCGCCGCCGCCAAGGTGGCCACCGAGGTGCCCGCGCTGCTCGCCCGGCGGGTGGACGCGCGCTCCGGGCTCGCCGTCACCTGGGGACGGCTGGAGACCGGGCACGCCTGCAACGTGATCCCGCAACACGCCGAGATGTCCGGAACGGTTCGCTGCCTGGATCTGGCGGCCTGGCGGGCGGCGCCGGACCTGGTGCACGCGGCGATCGACGAGGTGGCCGGAATGCACGGGGCGAAGTCCGTGATCGAGTACGTACGGGGCGTGCCGCCCGTCGTGAACGACGCGGCGGCGATCGATCTGCTGGGCGCGGCAATGACGGAACGGCGTGGTTCGTATGCGATCGAGGACACCGAACAGAGCCTCGGCGGCGAGGACTTCTCCTGGTATCTGGAGCATGTGCCGGGCGCGATGGCACGGCTCGGAGTCCGTACGCCCGGCGACACGCGCGGCCTCGACCTGCACCGGGGGAACTTCGATGCGGACGAGGAAGCGATCACGGTCGGAGTGGAGCTCTTCACGGCTGCCGCGTTGCTCGACGGCAACCGCACGTAACCGGACAGGTCACCTCCTGTTCGCGACGATCCGATAACGGCTTCCGTACAGGTCCTTATCTGACATCTACGCGCGTTACGATCGCGGCGAAACCAGCGCCGGAAGAGGCGCTTCGGTCAGGTTTGAAGGAGCCTTCCCTTGCGCCGGATCACCAGGATTGCCACCGTGGGCCTCGCGTCCGCGGCGCTTGCCCTGAGCATTACGTCTTGTGGAGACAGCTCGTCGAGCTCGAGCTCCAGCTCGGACTCCAACGACAAGAAGACCGCGATCGCGTACGACATCGGTGGCCGCGGCGACCAGTCGTTCAACGACGCGGCCTACGCGGGCCTCGCCAAGGCCGAGAAGGAACTCGGTGTCCAGGGCACCGAGGCGGAGCCCTCCGACGGCGAGTCGGATGCCGACAAGGTCCAGCGCCTCACCGAGCTGGCCCGTGCCGGCAACAACCCGGTGATCGGTGTCGGCTTCGCCTACGCGCCCGCCATCAAGAAGGTCGCGCCGAAGTTCCCGAAGATCACCTTCGGCATCATCGACGACGCCTCGGTGACCGGCCCGAACATCGCCAACATCGTCTTCAATGAGGAGCAGGGCTCCTACCTCGCCGGTGTCGCCGCCGCCAAGGTCACCAAGACGAAGACCGTCGGCTTCATCGGTGGCGTCGAGACGCCGCTGATCAAGAAGTTCCAGGCCGGTTACGAGCAGGGCGTCAAGGACACCGACTCGTCGGTGAAGGTCCTCTCGCAGTACCTGACCCAGCCGCCGAACTTCGACGGCTTCTCCAAGCCCGACCTCGGCAAGGCCGCCGCCCAGGGCCAGCTCGACAAGGGTGCGGACGTCGTCTACGCCGCTGCCGGTCTGGCCGGTTCCGGTTCCATCGAGGCCGTCTCCAAGGCCGGCAAGTGGAACATCGGCGTCGACTCCGACCAGTACAACCAGAAGGGCCTCGCCGCCTACAAGGCCAGCATCCTGACCTCGGTCACCAAGGATGTCGAGGACTCGGTCTTCAACCTGATCAAGTCGGTCCAGGACGGCGACCCGCAGAACGGTGAGATCCGCTACGGCCTGGACAAGGACGGCGTCGGCCTGGCGATGTCCAACCCGGCCTTCACCAAGATGACCGATGTCATCGCCGCCGTCGACACGGCGAAGCAGGAAATCATCGACGGCAAGATCACCGTCAAGACCACCCCGTAACGGCTCCCGCCGTCCGGCTGGTTTCCCGTGGGCCCGGAGCGAGCGCGATGCCGCCGCTCCGGGCCCACGCAGTGTCCCCGGGACAGAAGATCCGCCCGTCGCAGTGCCTCTCCGTACGGTCCAAGATCATGGCGTTTGGACCGTGCCGTGCACCTGTGTTTCACGATTCGGCAGCGCTACGCGTGTAGACAGCCCTCCGGCGCGATAACTTCACCCCCGCCCTTGCCCCTCCGCCCCCGCTCCTGTCCGGCCAAGGAGAGTGCGTCATCAACGCGTCCAGCAGCCCCCCTGCCGTAGAACTGCACGGCATCACCAAGCGCTTCCCCGGCGTCGTCGCCAACCACAACATCGACATCACCATCGGCAAGGGCACCGTGCACGCCCTGGTCGGTGAGAACGGTGCCGGCAAGTCCACCCTGATGAAGATCCTCTACGGCATGCAGAAGCCGGACGAGGGCACCATCGCGGTGGACGGCGAGCAGGTCTCGTTCGGCAACCCGGGTGACGCCATCGACCGCGGCATCGGCATGGTGCACCAGCACTTCATGCTCGCCGACTACCTCACCGTCCTGGAGAACGTCGTTCTCGGCGGCGAGAAGTTGCACGGCATCGGTGCCGCCGCCCGCAAGAAGATCATGGAAATCTCCGACGCCTACGGTCTGGGGGTCAGGCCGGACGCCCTTGTCGAGGACCTCGGCGTCGCCGACCGTCAGCGCGTGGAGATCCTCAAGGTCCTGTACCGAGGGGCGCGCATCCTCATCCTGGACGAGCCGACCGCCGTGCTCGTGCCGCAGGAGGTCGAAGCGCTCTTCGACAACCTGCGCGAGCTCAAGGCGGAGGGCCTGACCGTCATCTTCATCTCGCACAAGCTCGGTGAGGTCCTGTCGGTCGCCGACGACATCACCGTGATCCGCCGTGGGACGACGGTGGGCACCGCCGACCCGGCCAACACGACCACCAAGCAGCTCGCCGAACTCATGGTCGGCAGCGAGCTTCCCTCGCCCGAGACCCGTGAGTCCACGGTGACCGACACGCCGATGCTCCGGGTCGAGGACCTCGCGCTCACCGTGACGGACCCGGACGGCACCGTGCGTGACGTGCTCGCCGGTGTCGGATTCACCATCCACAAGGGCGAGGTCCTCGGCATCGCGGGTGTCGAGGGCAATGGCCAGACCGAGCTGATCGAGACGCTGATCGGGATGCGGGACCCCGACACCGGGGTGATCACCCTCGACACCGACGACATCTCTCACGCCCCCACGCGCAAGCGGCGGGAGGGCGGTATCGGTTACATCCCCGAGGACCGGCACCGGCACGGCGTCCTCCTGGACTCCTCGCTGTGGGAGAACCGGATTCTCGGCCATGTCACGGAGAAGCCCAACAGCCGCGGCTGGCTGTTGGACCTGAAGGCTGCGCGTGCCGACACCGAGCGGATCGTGCGCGAGTACGACGTGCGCACCCCCGGCATCGACGTCACGGTGGGCTCGCTCTCCGGCGGCAACCAGCAGAAGCTGATCGTCGGCCGGGAGATGAGCCACAACCCGAAGCTGCTCATCGCCGCGCACCCCACCCGGGGCGTGGACGTGGGCGCACAGGCGCAGATCTGGGACCAGATCCGCCAGGCGCGCCGCGAAGGGCTGGCCGTTCTGCTGATTTCGGCGGACCTGGACGAGCTGATCGGGCTCTCCGACACCCTGCGCGTCATGTACCGCGGCCGCCTGGTCGCCGACGCGGATCCCGCCACCATCACCCCGGAGGAACTGGGCTCGGCCATGACCGGCGCCGCTACCGGGCATCTTGAGGCAGCACCGGAGGACGAGGTCTGATGAAGAAATTCGACAAGGACCGGCTGATCCTGGGCTTCGCAGGCCCGGCTCTCGCCCTGGTTGTCGCCTTCGCGCTCACCACCTTGGTGCTGCTCGCCTCGGGCAAGAACCCCTTCGAGCCGTACCGGCTGATGTTCGACTCGGCGTCGTACGCCGACGTACAGGTGCTGATCATCAACCAGGCCGGTACGTACTACCTCGCCGCACTCGCGGTCGCCGTCGGCTTCCGGATGAACCTCTTCAACATCGGTGTCGACGGGCAGTACCGCCTCGCGGCGATGATGGCCGCGCTGGTCGGCGCGAGCGTCGACCTTCCCGGCCCGCTCCAGATCGCCCTGATCGTGATCGTCGCGATGCTGGTCGGAGCCTTCTGGGCGGGCATCGCCGGCTTCCTGAAGACCACGCGGGGGGTGAGCGAGGTCGTCTCGACGATCATGCTCAACTCCATCGCCACCGCGCTGGTCGCCTGGCTGATCCTGCCGAAGAACTTCGGCGAGCAGCCGCCCGGCTCCAACAACCTCACCACGGGCGAGATCCCGGAATCCGGTTGGTTCCCCGGCCTGTCCATGGGCGCCGAAGCCGGTGAGATCTACGGGTTCACGTTCGTCGCCGCGGGCTGCGGCGTCGTCTACTGGTTCGTCCTGAACCGCACCCGCTTCGGCTTCGACCTGCGCGCCACGGGCGCCAGCGAGAGCGCTGCCCAGGCGTCCGGCGTGGACGCCAAGAAGATGATCATGACCTCGATGCTGATCTCGGGAGCGGTCGCCGGCCTCGCCGGAATGCCCACGCTGCTCGGCGACACGCACACGTACAGCCTCGACTTCCCGACCGGCATCGGCTTCACCGGTATCACCATCGCGCTGCTGGGCCGGAACAACCCGCTCGGCATCGCGTTCAGCGCCCTGCTGATCGCCTTCCTGGACAAGTCGTCGGCCTCCCTCGACCAGTACGGGTACGAGAAGGAGATCGCCACGATCATGCAGGGCCTGATCGTGATCTCGGTCGTCGTCAGCTACGAACTCGTCCGCCGTTACGGGATCCGCCGCCAGCAGCAGAAGGTCGGCGAGGAACTCGCCGCCGGGAATGCCCTCAAGACCGAGAAGGAGGCCGCACTGTGAGCGCCAGCAAAGTCTCCGCCGCAAGCGTCGCCCCCAAGAAGGGCGGCGTCCGCCGCAAGCTCACCCTGCCCGTCATCCTCCTGATCGTCGCGGCCGGTCTGGCCCTGGTCTCGCTGGTCCGCCTGATCAGCGGCGCCGACGACGTGACCTCCGTCGGCCAGGTCTCGGGCGCCCTCGAACTGGCCGTCCCGATCGGCCTCGCCGGACTCGGCGGTCTGTGGGCCGAGCGCTCGGGCGTGGTCAACATCGGCCTCGAAGGCATGCTGATCCTCGGCACCTGGTTCGGCGCCTGGGCCGGCTACCAGTGGGGCCCGTGGGTCGGTGTCCTGCTGGGCATCCTCGGCGGCGCGCTCGGCGGCCTCCTGCACGCGGTCATCACCGTCACCTTCGGGGTGAACCACATCGTCTCCGGTGTGGCCATCAACATCCTCGCCGTCGGCATCACCCGCTACCTCTCCAACTACGCCTTCGCCGACGTCGAGGGAGGTTCCTCCAAGCAGTCCCCCCGCATCGAGGCGATCGACAAGATCACCGTGCCGGGGCTGTCGGAGTGGATGATCGATCTCCAGCAGAAACACTGGTTCTTCGTCTCCGACCTCGCCGGCATCATCGGTGGCCTCGTCACCGGCCTGTCCCTGCTGACCCTGCTCGCGCTGCTGCTGATCCCGGTCACCTGGTGGGTGCTGTGGCGTACGGCGTTCGGTCTGCGGCTGCGCTCCTGCGGCGAGAACCCGATCGCCGCCGAGACGCTCGGCGTCAACGTCTACAAGTACAAGTACATCGCCGTCACCATCTCCGGCGGTCTTGCCGGACTCGGCGGCGCCTTCCTCGCCATCGTCGCCACCGGCATCTACCAGGAGGGTCAGACCGGAGGCCGTGGTTACATCGGTCTCGCCGCGATGATCTTCGGTAACTGGATGCCCGGTGGCATGGCGCTCGGTGCCGGCCTCTTCGGCTTCACCGACAGTCTCAAGCTGCGTGGCGGCGCCGAGAACGTGCACGCGATGCTGCTGCTCCTGGCGATCCTGCTGGTGATCGCCGTGTTCTGGCAGCTGTACCGGAAGAAGTACGTGTCCGCGGCGATCTCGGCGGTGATCTCGGCGGCGCTCTTCACCTGGTACGCGACGACCGACCAGGTGCCGAGCCAGTTCGTCGACGCCGCCCCGTACGTCACGACGTTGCTGGTGCTCGCCCTGTCCTCGCAGCGCTTGCGGATGCCCAAGGCGGACGGCATGCCCTACCGGAAGGGCGAAGGCAAGTGACGGCCGCCGCCGACGTCGACTGGGACGCCCTGCGTGCGGCCGCTCGGGACGCCATGTCCCGTGCGTACGCGCCGTACTCGGGCTACCCGGTCGGCGTCGCGGCGCGCGTCGACGACGGCCGTACGATCGTCGGCTGCAACGTCGAGAACGCCTCGTACGGCATCGGTCTGTGTGCCGAATGCGGCCTGGTCTCCCAGTTGCACGCCACCGGCGGCGGCCGGCTGACCCACTTCACCTGCGTGGACGGGGCGGGCGCCGTCCTGGTCCCGTGCGGCAGGTGCAGGCAGTTGCTGTACGAGTTCGGGGGGCCGGAACTCGTTCTGGAGACCCCGGACGGTTTCCGTACGCTGGACGAGATGCTGCCGCAGGCGTTCGGCCCCCAGCACCTGGCCTAGCGCCCCCCTGCGTCCCCCTCGGGGGACCGACTTCTTCAGCACCGGGCGGGCCCGTTTCGGGTCCGCCCGGCGCTCGCTCAACCCTCTATGCGCGTAGAGTCAATCGGACTCCTGCGTACGCACCCGGCCGGAAGGACTCCCCGCCCATGGACGCCATCTCCGTCATCCGCACCAAGCGGGACCGCGGCGA
Organism: Streptomyces sp. NBC_00234; assembly: GCF_036195325.1. Lineage (NCBI taxonomy): Bacteria > Bacillati > Actinomycetota > Actinomycetes > Kitasatosporales > Streptomycetaceae > Streptomyces > Streptomyces sp. NBC_00234. The sequence goes on from NZ_CP108101.1 coordinate 5,008,792, forward strand.
GCTGACACCCGAACAGATCGACTGGGTCATCGACGCGTACACGCGCGGCGAGGTCGCCGACGAGCAGATGTCCGCGCTGGCCATGGCGATCCTGCTGAACGGCATGAATCGCACCGAGATCGCCCGCTGGACCGCCGCGATGATCGCCTCCGGCGAGCGCATGGACTTCGCCGCGCTCTCCCGGCCCACCACCGACAAGCACTCCACCGGCGGGGTGGGCGACAAGATCACCCTGCCGCTGGCCCCGCTCGTCGCGGCCTGCGGCGCCGCCGTTCCGCAGCTCAGCGGACGCGGGCTCGGCCACACCGGCGGCACCCTCGACAAGCTGGAGTCCATCCCCGGCTGGCGCGCGCACCTCTCCAACGAGGAGATGCTGAGCGTCCTGGACAGCACCGGCGCGGTGATCTGCGCGGCCGGTGACGGGCTCGCCCCCGCCGACAAGAAGCTGTACGCGCTCCGCGACGTCACCGGCACCGTCGAGGCGATCCCGCTCATCGCCAGCTCGATCATGTCGAAGAAGATCGCCGAGGGGACCGGAGCGCTGGTCCTGGACGTCAAGGTCGGCTCCGGCGCTTTCATGAAGACCATCGAGGACGCCCGTGAACTGGCCTCCACCATGGTCGCGCTGGGCACCGACAGCGGCGTACGGACCGTCGCCCTGCTCACCGACATGTCGACCCCGCTCGGCCTGACCGCGGGCAACGCCATGGAGGTGCGCGAGTCGGTCGAGGTGCTGGCCGGCGGCGGCCCCCGTGACGTCGTCGACCTGACCCTCGCCCTCGCCCGGGAGATGCTGGACGCGGCCGGCCTGAAGGACGCCGACCCGGAGAAGGCCCTCGCCGACGGCTCCGCGATGGACGTCTGGCGCCGCATGATCTCCGCCCAGGGCGGCGACCCGGACGCGAAGCTGCCGGTCGCCCGCGAGCAGCACGTGGTGACCGCGCGGTCCTCCGGCGTCCTGACCCGCCTCGACGCGTACGACGTCGGTGTCGCCGCCTGGCGCCTCGGCGCGGGCCGCGCCCGCAAGGAGGACCCGGTGCAGGCGGGCGCGGGTGTCGAGCTGCACGCCAAGCCCGGCGACAGCGTCACGGCGGGCCAGCCGCTGCTGACGCTGCACACGGACACCCCGGAGAAGTTCGCGTACGCGCTGAAGGCCCTGCCGGACGCGTACGACATCGCCCCCGCCGGCACGGAGTTCACCCCGACCCCGGTGGTACGCGAGCGCATCGCGTAGCGGCCCGGCATGCGAACGGCCCGCCCGGACGAGGAGATCGTCCGGGCGGGCCGCTGTCATGGGGCGGTGGGCTCTACTTCCCGTAGTAGGCGTTGTAGACGGCCACCGTCGACAGGTTGCCCCTCCGGTCCGTGACCTTGGCCGCGAAGGAGATCGACTTGCCCTTCGCGGGGTTCTTCACGGAGATCGCGCCCTTCTTCACCGTGACCTTCTTCCAGGTCTTCCCGGCGTTGTAACTGACGTACACCTTGAGCGACGCGAGGTTCTTGCCCGCGGCCGAACCCTGCACCTGGACCGGCACGGAAGCGGCACTGCCCGCCGCCACCCTGCTGTCCAGGCCCACGGCGGGGGTGAAGCGGACCGTGGACGCCGGGAGCTTCGCGCCGCTCGTCTTCCAGGACCGGAAGGTCCAGCCCGCGTCGATCCGGGTGGAGGCGCCGCCGAGCGCGGCACTGCGCCGCACGGAGGTCTTCAGCGTGTAGTTCGCGGCACCGGACGGCACCGTGAACGGCGTTTCTCCGTACAGCGGGTCGCTGTTCCGGGCGAACTCCTTGCCGTTGCGGTACAGGACCGTCTTGACCGAGGTGAACTCGGACGACCCGGCGTTCCCGTGGCCGTCGGCGAGGAGCGGCACGAGGCCGGTGATCTCGTTGTCCGTACGGTGGAGGCCGAAGGTGTCGTCCAGCAGCGGCCCGAACACGGCCGTGTTGACGGTCTTCGTGTACGTCTTGCCGCCCGCGTACGAGCGCGGGTCACCGAGCGAGTACGACGACTCGTACATCGGCCAGCCGTCCTCGTCGGCCCCGCCGAGCTGCGCGAAGTCGAAGTTCCACCGGACCTTGTCGGCGGTCGAGACGAAGACCGTGCGGGTGCCGGGGAGCTTCTGCGTCGTCGATGTGGCCGTGCCGCTCGTCATGCTGGGGAGGGTGCCCCAGGCCGTGATCTCGCCGGTCTTCTTCGGAGCCGGGGAGCCCATGGCGATCTTGACCTTGGCGAACTGGCCGGCCGTGAGCTTGCGCGCGTAGCCGGTGGCGAACTGCTTGGCCGGGCCGCCGAGCGCGATGTCGTACTCGGCGGACGCACCCTTGGACCAGCTGCCCAGCCAGTGCTGCGCGAGCGAACCGTCGGTGACCTTCGGACCGACGTGCGCGGTGCGGAAGTTCTTGTACGTGTCCAGGTACCAGCCGAACGTGAACGAGCTGGACGGGGACGTGAGGGAGTAGTCGGGCGCCATCAGCAGGGGCGTGACCGACTTCTCGGGCAGCGTGATGTTCACCGCCTTCGCCGTGCGCGCGTCGAGCGTGACGGCGGTCGCCTTGGTCACGTCGAGCTTCGGCTGCACGAGCCAGTCGACGCCCTTGCCGGAGTCGTCCGGGTCCACGTACAGATTGGCGTTCAGCCCGTACGTCCCCTTGGGTACCCGGACCGTGGCGGTGCCCTTGGTGTTCAGCGGGGAGACCCACACGCCGTCGGCCTCGCCCGAGATGCCGAACAGGTCGCTGTCGGCGTAGGCGGCCGGCTTGCCGTCGCGGCCGATGTAGGTGACCTTCACCTCGTACGACTCGATCTCGCGGTCGACCGCCGCGGCCGTCCGGACGGTCTGCCCGCCACCGGTGCCCACGACGTACGCGGAGTACGTGCCGTTCACCGTGGAGCCCAGCCGGGTGTCGGCCGTCAGCGCCACGTCGGCGGTGCCGCCCGCGGGGACGGTGACCTGCGAGGCGCCCAGGGTGAAGAATCCGGCCGGAGCGGGCTTGCCCGTCGGGTCGGTCCCCGCCGCGGTGAGATCGAGGGTGACGTCCGTCGTACCGAGGTTCCGGTACGTCACCTTCTTGGTGACCGGGGTGTCATCGGTGTGCGGCCACTGCTGCATCCCGAAGCTCACCGACACCGGGTCCGCGACGATCGTCTGACCGAGCGCCTTGTCGACGGCGATCCGGCCGGAGCCCTGCTCGAACGGGGTGTACGCGCCGGGCTTCGACGAGCTCGTCAGCGCGCCCTTCAGCTCCGTGTACGTCCACGCGGGGTGCTGCTGCTTCAACAGGGCGGCGGCGCCCGCCACATGAGGCGTCGCCATCGACGTGCCGGAGATGGTCAGGTAGCCCGGCGGCTTCTGGCCGACCTCCTTGTCGATGACGGAGCCGGGCGCCGCGGCGGCGGTGATGTCCACGCCGGGTGCGGTCACATCGGGCTTGATCGCACCGTCACCGACACGCGGGCCACGGCTGGAGAAGGACGCCAGCAGGTCCTGGTCGTCGACCGCTCCGACGGTCAGCGCGGCGTCCGCGCTGCCCGGGGAGCCGACGGTGGAGGCCCCGCCCTCGCCCTCGTTGCCCGCCGCGATGGCGAACAGGATGCCCTGGTCGGCCGACAGCTTGTTGACCGCCGCCTCAAGAGGATCGATGTCGGGGGTGTCCCCGCCACCGAGGCTCAGGTTGACGATGTCGGCGCCCTCCGCGGCGGCCCACTCCATGCCTGCGAGGATGCCGGAGTCGCTGCCGAAGCCGTCGTCGTCGAGCACCTTGCCGTTCAACAGCTTGGCGTCGGGAGCCACGCCCTTGAACGTGCCGCCCGACGCGGCGCCCGTACCGGCGGCGATCGACGCCACGTGCGTACCGTGGCCGAAACGGTCCACGGCGTCGGCGGCGTCGGAGAAGTTCTTCTCCGCGAGGACCTGTTCCTTGAGGTCGGCGTGGGTCGAGTCCACTCCGGTGTCCAGGACGGCGATCTTGACGCCCTTGCCGGTGTAACCGGCCTCCCAGGCCGTCGGCGCACCGATCTGCGCCACGCTCTTGTCGAGGCTCGCCCGGCGGACGCCGTCCAGCCAGACCCGGTCGATGCCCGCCGCCGTGGTGCGTCGGTCGCCGCTCGCGGACGGGTCGGTGAGTGCCTGCCAGATGTCCGGGGCGTCGGCCTTCGGCGTGGTCAGCGCCTGGGCGTTCAGCGACTTCAGGGTACGGCCGACGGTCGTGCCGCCCGCGTCACGCACATCGGCCTTCGCCGCGGCGGCCTGGGCGCCCCGGTAGCCGACGATCAGGCGCAGGCCCTTGTGCTGGGCCCGGCGGTTCTCCGGCCGGTTCAGCTCCGTGACGTCGAACAGCCGCTGGTCGAGCTTGCCGGACGTGATCAGCCGGCGGGCGTCGGCGGGCACGACGAGCGTGTGCCCGTCGCGCACCTGCTTCTGCACGGGTATGTGCTCGCGCCCCTTCGCGGGCTCGAAGCCCACGACCCGGCCCTTGGCGTCCACCTGGACGCGGTCGCCGGTGACGAGAGTGAGGTGATGCGCGGCAACGGGCCGGCCGTCCTTCGCGGGGACGCGGTCCGTCTGTGCCGCGGCCGGGGTGGTCATCCCCGCCGCGAGCGCCACGGCGGCTGCCGCGGCGATGGTCGATACGCACGCGCTCTTGACGTGTCTGCGCAACTCTCCCCCTGGAGAATGAAGTGGTTCCTGGGAACCGCAGGTCCGGGGCCCTCTGCGTGACTGCCGATGCCACCGGTTCATGATTCAAGAGGGGGAAAGACGCCGCGGGGTTCACAAAAGTGGTGCATGGGAATGGAGTTGGCGGAAAGAGAGCGCTCCGCGCTCACTGCCGACAGGGCGTGCCGATCCTCGGCAGGGCTCCCCGCCGCACCGGACTCCGATGAGTTTCCGGCGCCGCGCCGGTCTCCCTGTTGTGGATGCCATGACCCCGATAGAGCTCGTCGTCTCCGGTCGCGTCACCCGGGCCGACGTGCCACGGCTCTGTGCCGAGCTGGAGACGCTGCTGTACGGCCCCGAGGCCGCCGGGCTCGACCCCCGGGCCTCGGTCGACTGCGACGTGGGCGGCGTCGTGCATCCGGATCTGGCCCTGGTCGAGGCGGTGGCCCGGCTGGGGCTCGTCGCGCGGCGGGCCGGGGGGCGGGAGCTGCGTCTGCGCAACGTCCCGCCCGGGCTGCGGGCCCTGCTCGACCTGACCGGGCTGGCCGAGGTGCTGGGCCCGGCCCGGTGTCAGGCACGGGACCCGACCGTGTGACGGCCGGGTCCCGGTGGTGCGGCCCTCGTCAGCGGGCCACCGCGCAGATGTACAGGCGGTCCGTCACTTGCGGTTCCTCGGTCGTCCGGCGGGCTTCGGAACCGAAATCGGGCACGGACGAAGGCGACGAGGCGGGCCAGGGCGAGGCCGAGCGGTCCGTGCGCGGACTCGGGTCGCACGGGCCGCCCTCGGGCTGCGGCCCCGGATCGGGGTTGGCCGTGAGGTCGGGGGCCCGGTCCGCTCCGGGCCCCGCGGTGGCCGTGGGCTCGTCCAGCCAGAGCGTCGCCCCCCAGCCGCCCACCACCAGCAGGGCCCAGACGGCGACGGCCGGCCGGCGGATTCTCACGCCGGGTCGGCGTCGAGGTGATCCGGCAGTCCGAACAGCGGGAACCAGCGGGGCGTGTCCAGGAAGCAGTGCATCCCGGTGATCGCCCCGTCCTCGATGTCGATGACCTGCACCGCCCATGGCACGAACCCGGGGCCGTCCGGATTCGGCTTGTAGTGCGCGAACGCCGGGGTCCCGTTGGCCTCGGTCGCCACGAGCCGCGAACCCGCGCAGCCGGCGCCGATGGAGAGCATGAAGCCGGTGATGTCGTCGTGCCCCTGGAGCCAGAGGTCGAACGGCGGCATGGTCATCACGGCGTCCTCGTGGAGCAGCGCGGTCAGCGCCGCCATGTCGTACCCCTCGAAGGCCGCCACGTACCGCTCCAGGAGCTTGCGCTGCTCCTCGTCGAGCGGGTTCGCGGTGTCCGGGGCGCGCCCCTCCGTCTCGGTGAGCGTCGCGCGCGCCCGCTGGAGGGCGCTGTTGACCGAGGCGACCGAGGTGTCGAGCAGTTCCGCGACCTCGCTGGCCTTCCAGGCCAGGACCTCACGCAGGATGAGCACGGCCCGCTGCTTGGGAGGCAGGTGCTGGAGGGCGGCGACGAAGGCCAGCCGCACCGACTCACGGGCCACGGCGGCCTCCGCCGGATCGGTGACGGACGGCAGGATGCGGCCGTCCGGCATCGGCTCCAGCCAGGTGTTCTCGGGCAGCGGGTTGAGGGCGGCCTGTGCCAGCGGCGACGGGCCGGTCAGATCCACCGGCCGGGCCCGCTTGTTGCCCGCGTTCAGCATGTCCAGGCAGACGTTCGTCGCGATGCGGTAGAGCCAGGAGCGCAGGGAGGAACGGCCCTCGAACTTGTCGAAGTTGCGCCAGGCGCGCACGAGCGTGTCCTGGACCGCGTCCTCCGCCTCGAAGGCCGAGCCGAGCATCCGGTAGCAGTAACCGGTCAGCTCGACCCGGTGTCCCTCCAGGCGGCTGTCGATATCGGCAGCCACGGTCAGATCACTCATTGCTCCACCCCTGTTGCGCTGTGACACCACTCACTCAGCACTGTGGAAGCTACCGCAGGCCACTGACAATCGGGCGGGAAGAGCGGAAGCCGCTCACGTTCCGGGCTTGCGTCCGTACACGTAGACGTCGTCGCCGTTGCGCAGCAGATTCCAGTATGCCTTCGCGTCCTTGCTCCGCATGTTGACGCAGCCCCCCGAGCCGGGCGGGTTGTACATGCTCTTGGTGACGGAGTGGAACGCGATGCCGCCGTCGAAGAACTGGGAGTACGGCATCCACACGTCGTAGAGCGTCGACCAGTGCTTGAGGCTGCGCCAGTAGATCTTCTTCGCACCGGTACGCGTCTCCGCGCCGTTGCGCCCCGTCCGGACCGGCACCGGGCCGTACTTCAGCTTCGAGCCGTCCTGGATCCAGCTGAGCTGCCTGGTCAGGTCCACGCACGCGATGCGCCCCTTGTTCGTGGGGCACTTCTTCGTCTTGTTGGGGTTCTTCCCGGCCGCCTTCTGGGCGAGCATGGTGTTCATCGTGCGCCAGGTGATCGGCCCCGCGTACCCGATCGTGGGTGTGATGCCGTGCTTCGCCTGGAAGGCGCGGGTGGCCTTGCAGTCGGTGGGGGACTGCCTGCCGTCGACCGGGCGGCCCAGGAACTTCTCGACCTTCTTCTGGTACGGCCCGGTGGAGGTCGTGCAGGACGCCGCCTGCGCGGTCGTGCCCGTGCCCAGAACGAGGGCGGGTGCTGCCATCAGACCCGCGACGGACAGGGCGACGCTCCGTCGTATCCGTACGCCCCGGATATCTCCTATGACTCCCATGTGCGCCAACTCCCCTTCGCGCGCAGTGCGTTGATACCGCCTGCTAGACGCGCGAAGGGGAGTGCCGGTTGTGCGTGCGAAGGTCTCAGTTGTGTACCGCGACCGCCGGTAGGGCCCGGAGGCGTTCGGTCCTGGCCACCCGTGTCCCGTACAGCGTGATCGATACGACGCCGAGGACCGCGAACAGTCCCAGCGCCACGGTGCCCGCCCAGCCCCCGGCGTGGAAGGCGACCGCGCCGAGCGTGCCGCCCGCGCTGGAGCCCAGGTAGTACGCGGACTGGTAGAGCGCCGAAGCCTGGGCGCGGCCCGTCGTCGCCGTGCGGCTCACCGAGGAGGAGGCGACCGCGTGGCCGGCGAAGAAGCCCGCCGTGATCAGGACCAGTCCGAGGAGGACCGCCGCCAGTTGGTCGGCCAGCGAGAGCAGCAGACCGGCGGCCGTGGTGGAGACCGCCAGGTAGAGCGCGCCCCGGCGGCCGAGCCGGGCCACCAGCGTGCCGGCCGCGGCGGAGGAGACCGTACCGACCAGATAGACGAGGAAGATCGAGCCGACGATGCCCTGCGGGAGGTTGAACGGGGCCTCGACCAGCCGGTAGCCGATCACCGTGTACACCGCGCCGAACACCGTCATGAACAGGGCGCCGATCGCGTACAGCCGCCGCAGCAGCGGATCCGCCAGGTGCGTGCCGACGGTCCTGGCGAGGGCCTTCGGGTTGAGCGAACCGGGCGTGAAGTTGCGGGCCTTCGGAATCATGAAGTGGAAGACGGCCGCGCAGACCACGGCGAGCAGCCCGACCGCGCCGAGCGCCGCCCGCCAGCCCCACAGCTGGGCCACCCAGCCGGTGAGGATACGGCCGCTCATGCCGCCGATGCTGTTGCCCGCCACGAACAGACCGATCGCGGCGACCAGCGCCTTGGGCCGCACCTCCTCCGCCAGATACGCCATCGCGGACGCCGGCAGCCCGGCGAGCGCGGCGCCCTGGACGGCACGCAGCGCGATCAGCCAGCCGAGGGACGGGGCGAAGGGCACGAGCAGTCCCACCAGTACGGCCACCGTCAGCGAGGCGGTCATCATCTGCCGCCGCCCGAAGCGCTCGGAGAGGGCGCTCAGCGGCAGTACGCACAGCGCCAGCGCGCCGGTCGCCGCGGAGACCGTCCAGCTCGCCTGACCCGCCGTGGCGCCGAACGACTCGGAGACGGCGGGCAGCAGCGCCTGGGTGGAGTAGAGGAGTGCGAAGGTCGCCACTCCGGCGGCGAAGAGCGCGAAGCTCATCCGGCGATAGCCGGGGCGGCCGGGTTCCAGCCGCTGGGCGGAGGCGGGAGAGGAAGAAGGTGCGGGGGCGTCCACCGTTCGGATGGACGCCTTGGTACTGGCAGGAGGCATAGGTCGAAAGTAGGCCGCCAGGTTTCATGCGTCCAATGCACGAACTCGTCATAATCGTTCCCATGGTGCATGAACGCAGGCCACAGCCCCGGCTGTCACCGAGTAGTTACGAAGAAGACATTCGCGCCGTGCTCGCGCCACGCCTCGCGTACTTCGAGGCGGTCGCCCGCCACGAGCACGTCACCCGCGCCGCGCACGAGCTGGGCGTCCCGCAGTCCACGCTCTCGCGGGCCATGGTCAGGCTGGAACAGGACCTGGGTGTCGCCCTGTTCGCCCGCAAGGGCCGTACGGTCTCGCTCACCCCGGCCGGCCGGACGTTCCTGGCCTCGGCCGACCGCGCGCTCACCGAGGTGGAGAAGGCGGCCGACTCCGTGCGGGCGGACGCCGACCCGACCGCGGGCAAGGTCGCCTTCGGCTTCCTGCACACCATGGGGTCCGAGACCGTGCCCGCGCTCATCCGCGCCTTCCGCGTCGACCACCCGCGGGTCCGCTTCCAACTGGTCCAGAACTACGGCGAGGCGATGATCGAACGCCTCCGCTCGGGCGGCCTCGACCTCTGCCTCACCTCGCCGGTCCCCGACGCCCCGGACCTGGTCGCCCGCCGCCTCGACGAACAGCGGCTGCGCCTGGTCGTCCCGGACGACCACCGGCTCGCCTCCCGCCGCCGGGTGCGGCTCGCGGAGGCCGCCGACGAAACCTTCGTCACCCTCGAACCGGGCTACGGCCTGCGGCGGATCACCGACGACCTCTGCGCGGAGGCGGGCTTCACCCCCCGGATCGCGTTCGAGGGCGAGGAGGCGGAGACGCTGCGGGGTCTGGTCGCCGCGGGTCTGGGCGTCGCGCTGCTGCCGCCGCCCGCGGTGGCGCGCCCGGGAGTCGTCGAGCTGACGGTCACGGCGCCGAGGGCGGCCCGCGAGATCGGTGTCGCCTGGCTGGACGGCCATCCGGACACCCCGCCGGTCGCGGCCTTCAAGCACTTCCTGCTGTCCCGCCGGGGGCACCTGCTCCCGGACTGACGAGACCTGGGTCGTGTCCGCGAAGTCTCGTCCGACCGGCGGTGCTTCGAGACCCTAGTGCCGCAGCGACCGCCCGAACCCCGCCGCCAGCGGCATCCGCAGACCCAGCGGCGGCGGCGCCGCCAGGGCGTCGGCGACCGGGCGGGCGTAGGACCGGGCGAACAGCGAACCGCACACGAAGTCGGCGGCCAGCGCCACCACTTCGGCCCGGTGCTGGCGCAGCGCGTGCCCGTCCGAGTGGACCTCGAACCGGCAGACGTCCCGGTTGGACTTCTTCGCCCGCTCGGCCAGCCGGAACGACAGCTCCGGATCGATCCGTTCGTCGTTGGTGCCGTGCACGATCAGCACCCGCCGCCCCGCCAACTGCCGTACGGGCTCCGCCTCGTCGGCGGTGCCGTCGGGCAGCCAGGGGGCCATCGCCAGTACCGAGGTGACCGCGTCGTGCCCGGCGGCCCGCAGCGCGGCCCGACCGCCCATGCCGTGCCCGGTCAGACAGACGGGTACGTCGCCGTAGCGGCGTACGACCTCGTCCGCCGCCCACTCGGCGTCGGCCGCCAGATCCGCGTCCGTGGCGTTCCAGCCGCGCCAGCGGTACCGCACGACATGCACCGCGAGCCCGTCCGGCCGGCCCGCGCGGGCCAGATGCCGGGCGAACGGCAGCTGGAACGCGTACGACAAGGAGGACGGCCTGCGGTGCGAATCCGCTTCTCCGTCCGGGAGCAGCAGGGCGACGCCGCTGACCTCGGGTGGTGCTCCGGCCGTGAGGACGGCCCGTCCCAGCCTCGCAGCAGGCAGGGGAAGTGCGCGCTGTGCCATGACAGAACAGTGTCAGAAGGACAGGTGTACTCCACCCGACTTCGCGGTCACTGTTACGCATCGGCGCCCAGCGCTCTACGCGCGTAGGCGCTAGAGTGCCCAGATGACGAGCCAGACCCCCAACGTTCCCAGTTCCGAGCAGATCAGGCGTGCGCCCAAGGTGCTGCTCCACGACCACCTCGACGGCGGCCTGCGCCCCGGCACGATCGTCGATCTGGCCCTCGCGCAGGGCTACGACGCCCTGCCGGAGACGGAGCCCGACAAGCTGGGCATCTGGTTCCGCGAAGCGGCCGACTCCGGCTCGCTGGAGCGCTATCTGGAGACGTTCGCCCACACCTGCGCCGTCATGCAGACCCGCGAGGCGCTGATCCGGGTGGCGGCCGAGTGCGCCGAGGACCTCGCCGAGGACGGCGTCGTCTACGCGGAGGTGCGGTACGCCCCCGAGCAGCACCTGGAAGGCGGTCTGACCCTCGAAGAGGTCGTCGAGGCGGTCAACGAGGGCTTCCGCGAGGGCGAGAACCGCGCCCGCGCCAACGGCCACCGCATCCGCGTCGGCGCCCTCCTCACCGCCATGCGGCACGCCGCCCGCGCCCTGGAGATCGCCGAACTGGCCAACCGCTACCGGGACCTCGGCGTCGTCGGCTTCGACATCGCGGGCGCCGAGGCGGGCTTCCCTCCCACCCGCCACCTCGACGCGTTCGAGTACCTCAAGCGCGAGAACAACCACTTCACGATCCACGCGGGCGAGGCGTTCGGCCTGCCGTCGATCTGGCAGGCCCTCCAGTGGTGCGGCGCCGACCGGCTCGGCCACGGGGTCCGCATCATCGACGACATCGAGATCGCCGACGACGGCAGCGTGACCCTCGGCCGCCTGGCGTCCTACGTGCGCGACAAGCGCATCCCGCTGGAGCTCTGCCCCACGTCCAACCTCCAGACCGGCGCGGCGGAGTCCTACGCCGAGCACCCCATCGGCCTGCTCCGCAAGCTGCATTTCCGCGCCACCGTGAATACGGACAACCGGTTGATGAGCGGTACGAGCATGAGCCAGGAATTCGAGCGGCTGACCGAGACTTTCGGATACACGCTCGACGACATGCAGTGGTTCACCGTCAATGCGATGAAATCAGCATTCATTCCTTTCGATGAACGTCTGGCGATGATCAATGACGTCGTCAAGCCCGGATATGCGGAGCTGAAGTCGGAGTGGCTTTTCCGGCAGACCGCTACGACCAGCGGTTCTTCCTCCGTCAGCGGCTGAGTCGGCTCTACGGAAATCGGCCGGGGCAGGTCACGCCCCGGCCGTTTTCCGTGTCCCCGCATGTTTGCGGGACAGGTAAGGGGATGACTACGTTGCAGAGCCGCTCACATCCCCTTCCCCAAGGATGAATTTCACATGAAGCAGTCTGCTGCCAGGACTCTCGGCGTCGCCGCTCTCGGTGCCGCTTTCGCCGCAGCCGCCGCCGGTTCGGCCTCCGCCGCCACCGCGCTGCCCGTCGACGCCGCGACCGCGGCCGTGCCCGCCGGCACCGCGCTGGACGCCGTCAGCCAGAGCCTGCCCACCGTGCAGGACGCGGCCGGACAGCTCCTCAAGGGCCAGCAGAGCGTCGGCGGCGACGTCACCGCTCCCGTCACCGGTCTGCTCGGCGGCCTGCCCACCAAGGGCGTGTCGGCGAACGGCCTGCCCCTCGGCGGCTGAGCGGTACCCGTACACGGCAGTGGGGCGCGCACCCGGTCAGGGTGCGCGCCCCACGCGTGTTCTCCCCGTGCTCCCGCAGGTCACCAGGCCGTCGCGGCCGAGGTCTTCTCCGACGGCAGCAGCAGCCACAGCGCCAGGTAGAGCAGGAACTGGGGGCCGGGGAGCAGGCACGAGACGAGGAAGATCACGCGCATCGTCCCCGCGGAGGTGCCGAAGCGCCGTGCCAGCGCTGCGCACACTCCGCCGATCATGCGTCCGTCACGGGGGCGGGCAAGTGCGGCCATGGTGGGCTCCTTCGCGAACCGACGGGGAGCAGCTCCTGTTGTGCTCCCGATGTATCCATGGTCGCTCCGCGAAGGGGTACGAAGCGTCGCTCTACGGGGCGATGCCGACCCTGGAAATCGTCGGGGTCGAGCCCTGAGACGCCTCGTCCCGAAGCCGGACCGCTTCCCCTACCGCCCCGTCCCGCTGCCCGCGCCGCAGCCGGGCCCGGCAGACCGGCACGACCACCAGGTGCGCGATCGCCACGCCCGCGGTGTTCAGCAGCAGCGAGTCGACGTCCACGACCTGCCCCGGCACTCCGGTCTGCGCCAGCTCGATGGCCAGCGAGATCAGTGCCCCGGCCGCGACGGTACGGGCCAGCGAGGCCCACGGGGACACGAACAGCCGGCCCCCGGCCATCGGCAGCAGTACCCCGAGCGGCGCCAGCAGCAGCAGCCCCGAGCCGAACCGGCGCGCGGCCTCGACCGGGCCGAGAGCCAGGTCTGCCTTGATGCCGGCCAGCGGCTGGAAATTCGCGGCGGTCACCCACGCCACGTCCAGGGGGCGCAGGGTCAGCCACCCGACGATCAGCAGATGCGCGAGGAGGAGGAGTACCCCCGCCGCGCGGAAGCGGATGACGGCCTGGCCGTCCGAACCTTGACGCACGATCCCCAAGACGCCACGACCGGCAGGATCGGTTCCGCCCTGTTTCAGGAAGTGGTCAGGAATACGTCACGGCCGGCCTCAGGACAGTTCGAGTGCTCCGGGCGTCGGCACGTCGCCGGGCCGGGTCTTCGTCTGCGACGTGCACAGATAGCCGCGTGGCGCGTAGTTCCCGGGGCCGCCGAGGACGACCGTGCCGCCGGGCGCCAGCGTGTCGCGCTCCGCGTACGTGCACACGAGCTGTGCCAGGGCCTCGGCCGCCAGGTCCTCGGGCTGCTGGTTCAGACGCAGTGCGCCCGCCGGATCGCCCTCCCGGCCCTCGGTGACCCGCAGGCCCACCGGCACGCCCGTGGAGAACCCGGCCTGCCGCTCGTCGGTGGCCGGCTCCTTCTGGAGCTCGTCCAACAGCACCCGTGCGACGCGGATGCGGTCGGACTCCGACGCGTCCAGCCGCACCGAACGGCTCACGGTCACCAGCTGGGAGGCGCAGACCAGGTAGATCTGGACCTGGATGTCCTCCAGGGACTGCGTGGTCACGTCCCGGGCGGGCGTGCGGCACGGCACCCGGGACGGCGCGGCGCCCGCGTCCACCGGCACCGAGGTCGACCTGATCCCGCAGCCGGCCGCCAGAGCGACACCCGCCAGGACAACGGCCAGCACCCGGCCGGCGCGCCGCGTCCGCCCGGTGCGCTGTGCGCCGTACGCACGGTCGCCGCTCGTCACGTCGCGCCGCCCTCCTCGTTCCGGTCCTCCGCGCCGTGCTCCCCGGCCTCGGAGGTCAGCCGCTCGGCATCGCGGGGCAGCCGCAGCACGAACACCGCGCCGTCACCGTCCGGCGAGTTCGCGGCCGTGATGTCACCGCCGTGGATGTGTGCGTTCTCCATGGCGATCGACAGGCCGAGCCCACTGCCCTCGGACCGGGGCCGGGAGGCGCTCGCCTTGTAGAAGCGGTCGAAGACGTGCGGCAGGACGTCCTCGGGGATGCCCGGACCGTGGTCCCGCACCTCGATGACCAGTTCCTCGCCGACGGTCCGTACCGCCACGCGTACCGGCGAACCGCCGTGCTTGAGGGCGTTGCCGATGAGATTCGCCAGGATCACGTCGAGCCGGCGCGGATCGAGCCGCACCATCATGCCGCGCTCGGCGTCCAGATCCACCGCGTCCAGCCAGGCCCGGGCGTCGATGCAGGCGGTGACCTGGTCGGCGACGTCGACCGTGTCGAGGACGAGACGGGCCGTACCCGCGTCGAAGCGGGTCACCTCCATCAGGTTCTCCACCAGGTCGTTGAGCCGTCGGGTCTCGCTGACCACCAGATGCACCGCGGGGGCGATCATCGGGTCGAGGCTGTCGGCCTCGTCCTCCAGCACCTCCGCGACGGCGGTGATCGCGGTCAGCGGGGTCCGCAGCTCGTGCGACATGTCGGCGACGAACCGGCGGCTGGACTCCTCCCGCGCGCTCATGTCCGCGACCTTCTTCTCCAGCGAGCTCGCGGTCCTGTTGAACGTACGGGAGAGGTCGGCCAGTTCATCGGTCCCGGACACCACGAGCCGGGTGTCGAGCTTGCCCTCGCCGAGTTTGCGGGCCGCGTCGCCCAGCCGCTGCACCGGGCGCAGCACGGTCGTCGCCGCACCCTGGGCGAGCAGCGCCGAGCCGACCAGGGCCAGCGCGGTGGCGATACCGAGCGACCAGGCCAGCGAGTTGAGGTCCTGGCGCTCCTGGTCGAGCGACTTCAGCATGTACCCGGTCGGTCCGCCACCGATGATCTTCGTCCCGGCCACCAGGTACGGCGTGCCGCCGATGCTCGTGCGCTGCCAGAACAGGTGGTACTCAAAGGTGTTGCCCGAGGTCATGGGCTGCTTCCTGCCCACCTGCTCCTGCAGCGAGGACGGCACGTCCTGCCGGGTGAAGGAGTCCAGGTCGGAGTACCCGACGATCGGCTTGCCCTCGCGCTCGTCCACGAGCAGGACGTTGTAACCGGGACTGCTGCTCGCCATCTGCACGGCGGCGTTCTGCAGATCGTCCCGGGTGGGAGGTATCGGCAGGGTCGCCGCCCGGTTCTGCATCTGGCGGCGGAAGTCGCCGAGGGCGGAATCCTGGGTACGCGTCAGCACGGCCTCACGGTTGAGCCAGTACGCGATCCCCGACGCGGACACCGCCGCCGTCAGCGCGACCAGCCCGAACACGACGACGAGCCGCAGTCGCAGACTGGTCCAGCGCAGACCGGTGAGCACGGTCCGCTTCGCGGGTTCACTCACTGAGGCGAGTCCAGCCGGTAGCCCACGCCGCGCACGGTACGGATCAGCGTCGGCGAGGACGGCACGTCCTCCACCTTCGCGCGCAGCCGCTGGACACAGGCGTCCACGAGCCGCGAGTCACCGAGGTAGTCGTGCTCCCACACCAGGCGCAGCAGCTGCTGCCTGGAGAGGGCCTGGCCGGGCCGGCGGCTCAGTTCCAGCAGCAGCCGGAGCTCGGTGGGGGTGAGCTGGAGGTCCTCACCGCTCTTGGTGACGGTCATCGCGGAGCGGTCGATGATCACGTTCCCGAACGTCGCGGAGTCCGTGGACTCGCGTTCGCCCCGGCGTAGCACCGCGCGGATCCGGGCGTCGAGCACCCGGCCCTGCACGGGCTTCACCACATAGTCGTCCGCGCCGGACTCCAGTCCCACCACGACGTCGATGTCGTCGCTGCGCGCGGTCAGCAGAATGATCGGCAGCTGGTCGGTGCGGCGGATGCGCCGGCACACCTCGAAACCGTCGATCCCGGGCAGCATCACATCCAGCACGACCAGGTCCGGCCGCTGCTCTCGCAGCAGGTTCAGGCCGTCCTCTCCCGTCGCCGCAGTGGCCACTCGGTGGCCCTGGCGTGACAACGAGAGTTCGAGAGCCGTGCGGATGGCGTCGTCGTCCTCGATCAGCAACAGGAAAGGCACGGGGTCATTCTGGCCCATGGTGGTGCCTCAGTTCGACAGTTGGACGGCTCTCACCGTTCCGCCACACCCGGGAGAGGCCCTGTGACACGTCTGTGACAGTCGGGGGACAGCGCCATGAAACTGCCCGGGCAAGCTCGTTGGCACATGGAAGCAACCGACTCCACCGACGGGGGGCGCGAGATGAACGCAACGCACAGCACCGGCTCGAGCGCAGTTGTCACGCGTCTCCACGACGTCGGCCGGGGTCCGGAGAAGTCCGGCGGTGGAGCGCGGGGGTGCGTTCGCGGCGTCGGGCGTCAGCATCCGTCGTACATGACGGTGGTTGACACGCCCCTCGGGGGCAACGGGGGAAGTGCGTACGGGGAGGTCACGGGGGAGCGGAAGCCCTCGGCGCAGACCGAGGACGCCGCAGCGGTGTTCACGGCCTACGTCCAGGAGCGCCGCGCCTCCCTGTACGCAACCGCCTATCACCTGACCGGCGACCGGTACGAGGCCGAGGACCTGCTGCAGAGCGCCCTCTTCTCCACGTACCGGGCGTGGGACAGGATCAGTGACAAGGCGGCGGTCGGCGGATATCTGCGGCGCACCATGACCAACCTGCACATCAGCGCCTGGCGCAGGCGCAAGCTCAACGAATACCCGACCGAGGAGCTGCCGGAGACGGTGGGCGACACGGACGCGATGCGCGGCACGGAGCTGCGGGCGGTGCTCTGGCAGGCGCTCGCGCGGCTGCCCGAACTCCAGCGCACGATGCTGGTCCTGCGGTACTACGAGGGCCGCACCGACCCGGAGATCGCGTCCATCCTCGACATCAGTGTCGGCACGGTGAAGTCGAGCATCTGGCGGTCGCTCCGCCGGCTGCGCGAGGACGAGGTCCTCAGCTTCGGCCGTGACGAGGAGGAGTCCTTCGGCGAGCTGGTGGCCTGAGGCGACGGGGGGAAACGGGGGACGGGGGGAACGGGCCGCTGCTTCGGGGGAGGCGGCGGTACGGGGGTAGCGCATCGGGGTCGGACAGGCCGGGGGGTCCTGTCCGGCCCCGTTTCGCGTGCCCGGACGCCGGGGCGCCCGACCCCGGCCGTTACGCGGCCCCGCGGCCCGCGGTCGTCCGGCGACAGCGCCCCGCCGCAGCCGCGGCCAGCCGGCCCAGCGCCTCTTCCTTGCCGCACGGATACGCGCCCAGCGCCGTCTGGCGGGCCACGATCCGTCGCTCGGACCGCATCAGCCGCCAGCCGCGGCGCAGCAGGAACGGCACCGACTTGCGGCCCTCGCGCAGATCCCGCAGCAGCCGCCGCCGGAACGTCGTCGAGGGGCGCCCGCGCAGACAGAGCGCGTCCGCCAGGAGGCCCAGCTCCTGGCAGCGCTCCACGATGTCCGCCGCGAAGATGCCCTCGGCCACGAACAGGGGCGTGCGTTCGATGTGGAACGCCTCGCGGCCGACGCGCGCGCTCGTGGCGATGTCGTACACCGGCACGTCCGTACGCCCGGTACGGCACAGCTCCGAGACGGCCGCGACCGCCGCGTCCGCGTCCCAGGACTGTGCGGAGTCCCAGTCGATGTCCGTGCTGTCCGTGACCAGCGGCAGCGTCGGGTCGTTGCCCTCCTTGTAGAAGTCGTCCAGCCGCAGCACCGGCAGACCGGTGCGGGCGGCCAGGGAGGACTTTCCTGAGCCGGAGGGGCCCGCGAGCAGTACGACGCGGGTCGGGATCGATTGGGAATTCACAGAACAGAAGTGTGAGGCATTGACCCGCGCAGGGGACCCCTCGGAGGTCCTGTTGGTATCGAGCATCACACCTCAACTACTCTCCGCGCACGGACGATTACCGAAAACGGCTCGATCAGGTGGGAAAATCATGGCTCGTCATGCACTGTCTGCACCTTCACGCACCCGGCGCCGCATTCTGCTGCGCGCGGGCCTGACCGTCACCGCGGTGGGCGCGGCGCTCGGTGCGGGAGGTGCGGCCGCCCAGGCCGCGCCGCTGCCCGCTGCCCCGGCCACCGAGGCGGACAGCACCCTCGGCGCGGTCACCGACACCGCGGGCCCGGCGCTGACCGGGGCGCTCGGCTACTCGCTCGCGGGCGGCATCGCGCCCATCACCGATCTCCAGCTCGACCCGCTGGCCGGGACGGGCGTCGACCCGCTGGACAACGCGGTGGGCACGCAGATCGCCGACTTCAAGCCGCTGACCACGGCCGTGGTGACCGACCCGGTGACCAGCGGCGGCGCGCTGAGCGACCTGCCCGTGGTCGGGCAGGCGACGGACCTGCTGACCGGCTGACGGCACGACGGCCTGCGGGCCGCCTCCTCCGGTCACCCGGGGGAGGCGGCCCGCAGGCCCGTGGGCGGTCAGTACGAGGAGCCTGCGGCTCCCAGGGCGCCCGTGGGGTGCCAGACCGTCTTCGTCTCCAGGAAGGCCGTCAGGCGGCGCGTGCCGGGGTCGGCCGACCAGTCGGGCTCGTTGGCATCTGTGTCCACAGGAGAGGAAGGGGCGGCGCTCTGCGCCTCGTTCGAGGGGCGGTGGCGGGCGACGGGTGGGCGCAGGACGCGCTTCATGTTGTCCGCCGCCGCGATCTCCAGCTCCTTCGCCAGAGCGGCGTCGGCTCCCGTGAGATCGATCGCGTTGACGTCCTGGTGGGAGGCGAGCGGCGCCGCGAGCTCCGCCGTCTTCCCGGACAGGATGTTGACCACGCCGCCCGGGAGGTCGGAGGTGGCCAGCACCTCGCCCAGGGAGAGCGCGGGCAGCGGGGAGGCCGCCGAGGTGATGACCACGGCCGTGTTGCCGGTGGCGATCACCGGGGCGATCACCGAGACCAGGCCCAGGAACGAGGACTTCTGGGGTGCCAGGACCGTGACGACACCGGTCGGCTCGGGGGTGGAGAGGTTGAAGAACGGGCCGGCGACCGGGTTCGCCCCGCCGACGATCTGGCCGATCTTGTCGGTCCAGCCCGCGTACCAGACCCAGCGGTCGATCGCCGCGTCGACGACGGCCGCCGCCTTGGACTTCGAGAGGCCCTCGGCGTCCGCGACCTCCCGTACGAACTGGTCCTTGCGGCCCTCCAGCATCTCCGCGACGCGGTAGAGGACCTGGCCGCGGTTGTACGCGGTCGCGCCCGACCAGCCGCCGAACGCCTTGCGGGCGGCCACGACCGCGTCACGTGCGTCCTTGCGGGAGGACTGCGGCGCGTTCGCCAGCCACCTGCCCTTGGAGTCCGTCACCTCGTACACCCGGCCGCTCTCGGAGCGGGGGAACTTGCCCCCGACGTACAGCTTGTAGGTCTTGAAGACACTGAGACGCGTCGCATCAGACATCGAGGTATGCCTCCAGGCCGTGACGGCCGCCTTCGCGGCCGAAGCCCGATTCCTTGTAACCGCCGAAGGGCGACGTCGGGTCGAACTTGTTGAACGTGTTGGCCCAGACGACGCCTGCCCGGAGCTTGTTGGCCACCGCGAGGATGCGGGAGCCCTTCTCCGTCCAGATGCCGGCCGAGAGGCCGTACTGGCTGTTGTTGGCCTTGGCGACCGCCTCGTCCGGGGTACGGAAGGTGAGGACGGACAGCACCGGGCCGAAGATCTCGTCGCGGGCGACGGTGTGCGCCTGCGACACGTTGGTGAAGAGCGTCGGGGCGAACCAGTATCCGGACGAGGGGAGTTCGCAGGGTGCGGACCAGCGCTCGGCGCCCTCCGCCTCACCCGTCTCGACGAGCGAGGTGATCCGGGAGAGCTGCTCCTCGGAGTTGATCGCGCCGATGTCGGTGTTCTTGTCCAGCGGGTCGCCGAGACGGAGCGTGGACAGACGGCGCTTGAGGGAGTCCAGCACCTCGTCCTGGACCGACTCCTGTACGAGGAGCCGGGAGCCCGCGCAGCAGACCTGGCCCTGGTTGAAGAAGATGCCGTTGACGATGCCCTCGACCGCCTGGTCGATGGGGGCGTCGTCGAAGACGATGTTGGCGCCCTTGCCGCCCAGCTCCAGGGTGACCTTCTTGTCCGTACCGGCGATCTGGCGGGCGATGGCCTTGCCGACCGCGGTCGAGCCGGTGAAGGCGACCTTGTTCACGTCGGGGTGGCCGACGAGGGCGGCGCCCGCGTCGCCGTAACCCGTGAGGATGTTGACGACGCCCTTGGGCAGACCTGCCTGGCGGCAGATGTCCGCGAAGAACAGCGCGGAGAGCGGAGTCGTCTCGGCGGGCTTCAGGACCACCGTGTTGCCGGTGGCGAGCGCCGGGGCGATCTTCCAGGCCAGCATCAGGAGCGGGAAGTTCCACGGGATGACCTGGCCGGCCACGCCCAGCGGGCGCGGGTTCGCGCCGTAGCCCGCGTGGTCCAGCTTGTCGGCCCAGCCCGCGTAGTAGAAGAAGTGCGCGGCGACGAGGGGGAGGTCCGCGTCGCGGGTCTCCTTGATCGGCTTGCCGTTGTCCAGGGTCTCCAGGACGGCGAGCTCGCGGCTGCGCTCCTGGATGATCCGGGCGATCCGGAACAGGTACTTCGCCCGCTCGGAGCCCGGCAGGGCCGACCACTTCTCGAACGCCTTGCGGGCCGCCTTCACGGCCCTGTCGACGTCCTCGGCGCCGGCCTGCGCCACCTCGGCGAGGACCTCCTCGGACGAGGGGCTGACCGACTTGAAGACCTTGCCGTCCGCGGCGTCGGTGAACTCGCCGTCGATGAACAGCCCGTACGAAGGGGCGATGTCGACGACGGAGCGGGACTCCGGAGCCGGTGCGTACTCGAATGCAGATGCCATGGGGATCAGTCCACCGTCACGTAATCGGGGCCGGAGTAACGGCCGGTGCTGAGCTTCTGGCGCTGCATCAGCAGGTCGTTCAGCAGGCTGGAGGCGCCGAAGCGGAACCAGTGGTTGTCCAGCCAGTCCTCGCCCGCGGTCTCGTTGACCAGCACGAGGAACTTGATCGCGTCCTTGCTGGTGCGGATTCCGCCGGCCGGCTTCACGCCGACCTGTACTCCAGTCTGCTCCCGGAAGTCGCGGACTGCCTCCAGCATCAGCAGGGTGTTCGCGGGCGTCGCGTTGACCGCGACCTTCCCGGTCGAGGTCTTGATGAAGTCGGCGCCCGCCAGCATCCCGAGCCAGGAGGCCCGGCGGATGTTGTCGTACGTGGACAGCTCGCCGGTCTCGAAGATCACCTTCAGCCGCGCGGAGCCGCACTCGGCCTTCACGGCCACGATCTCCTCGTACACCTTCAGGTAGTGGCCGGAGAGGAAGGCGCCGCGGTCGATCACCATGTCGATCTCGTCGGCCCCGGCCGCCACGGCGTCGCGGACGTCCGCGAGCTTGACGGCCAGCGCGGCACGGCCGGCGGGGAAGGCCGTCGCCACGGACGCCACCTTCACTCCGGAGCCGGCCACGGCGGCGACGGCGGTCGCCGCCATGTCGGGGTAGACGCAGACCGCGGCGGTGCGCGGGGTCGTGCGGTCGGTCGGGTCGGGGTTGACGGCCTTGGCGGCGAGAGCCCGGACCTTGCCCGGGGTGTCCGCGCCTTCCAGCGTCGTCAGGTCGATCATCGAGATGGCGAGATCGATGGCGTACGCCTTGGCAGTCGTCTTGATCGATCGGGTACCGAGAGAGGCGGCGCGCGCTTCGAGGCCGACAGGGTCGACGCCGGGCAGCCCGTGCAGGAAGCGGCGCAGCGCACTGTCGGACGCCGTCGCGTCGGCGAATGCAGGTGCAGTGGTGGGCATGGTCACCACATGAGCATATCTACGCGCGTAGCGACCTGTACAGGGGCCCTTCCCCTTCTCGCGCCGCACGCACGCGGCACGGCCGCCCGGCCGACCCGGACGGCCGTCAGGCAGAATCGGGCACATGACGAGCCCCACGCCTGATCCCGAGCCGGTCTACGCCGACCGGACCTTCCGTTCGGTCACCGGCCTGGTCTGCGGAGTGCTGCTGATCGCGCTGACCGCCTGGATCGGCGGCGACGCCCTGTTCCGCGGCGAGGGGTGGACCCCGTGGAAGGCGCTCGCGGGCATGCTCGCCGTGATTCCGCTGATCGCGGCGTTCACGGTGCGGCCCGCGGTGTTCGCGAACGAGGAGCGGATCCGTATCCGCAACCCGTTCCGGACGATCGTGCTGCCCTGGTCCGACGTCGCCGACGTGCGCGCCGGCTATTCCACCGAGCTGTCCACCCAGGCCGGCGTCACGTACCAGCTGTGGGCCGTGCCCGTCTCGCTGCGCGAGCGCAAGCGGGCGGCCAGGAAGGCGTCGCGGCAGTCGCAGGACGATCCGTACGGCCGGTCCTCCGTGAACGCCGACGTCCGCGACACCGCGTCGCGCATCGCCGCCGCCGACCAGACCGTGGTCGACCTGCGCGAGCTGGCGGAGGGGGCCGCGCACCGCAAGGACGTGTCCGTGACGTCCTCGGTCCGCTGGGCGTACGAGGTCATCGCCCCGGCCGCCGCGGGCCTGGTGCTGCTCGCGGTGTTCCTCGGGATCGGCTGAGGCGGGCGGCCCGCGCCCCGGGGGAGCGTCAGGCCGCCCCCCGGAGCCGCGCCGTCAGATGCCCGCGGCCGCCGACAGGTCGCGCTTGATCCCGGCGAGCAGTTCCGCGCCCCTGGCGCGCGCCGCGGGCAGCTCGTCCGCGGAAGCGACCGGCACCACGACCTCCAGGTAGCACTTGAGCTTCGGCTCGGTGCCGCTCGGGCGGACGATCACCCGCGCGCCCGTGAGGTGGTAGCGCAGACCGTCGGTCGGCGGCAGCAGCTCCGTGCCCTCCGACAGGTCCTCGGCCGAGGTCACGGCGAGGCCCGCCAGGGCGGTCGGCGGCTGCTCCCGCAGGCGCCGCATGGCGTCCGCGATGACCGTCAGGTCCTCCACACGGACCGACAGCTGGTCGGTGGCGTGCAGTCCGTGCGTGACGGCGAGGTCGTCCAGCAGGTCGAGGAGCGTACGGCCGCGCTCCTTGAGCTCGGAGGCCAGCTCGGCGACGAGCAGGGCGGCCGTGATGCCGTCCTTGTCGCGTACGCCGTCGGGGTCGACGCAGTAGCCCAGCGCCTCCTCGTAGCCGTACCGCAGTCCGTCGACACGGGCGATCCACTTGAAGCCGGTCAGCGTCTCCTCGTACCCGAGGCCCGCCTTCTCGGCGATCCGGCCGAGCAGCGAGGACGACACGATCGACTCGGCGAAGGTGCCGGTGACGCCGCGGCCGACCAGATGCGCGGCGAGCAGCGCGCCGACCTCGTCGCCGCGCAGCATCCGCCAGCCGCCCGCGACGGCCAGGTCCGGCACGGCGACGGCGCAGCGGTCGGCGTCGGGGTCGTTGGCGACGACGAGGTCGGGAACGGCGCGGCGCGCGGTCGCGAAGGCGAGATCCATGGCGCCGGGCTCTTCCGGGTTGGGGAAGGCGACGGTGGGGAACGCCGGGTCGGGTTCGGCCTGCTCGGCGACGAGCACGGGCTCCGGGAAGCCGGCCCGCGCGAACGCGGCGGTGAGCACGGACGTACCGACGCCGTGCATCGCCGTGTACACGATGCGGGCGGTGCGCGGGGAGCCGGCGGCGAGCACCGCGTCCGTACGGGCCAGATAGGCGTCCAGGACCTCGTCGCCGAGGAGCTCCCAGCCCTCCTCGGGGCGGGGCACCGTGTCGAGCGGGCCGACCGCCGCGATCGCGGCGGCGATCTCTCCGTCGGCCGGGGGCACGATCTGCGAGCCGTCGCCGAGGTAGACCTTGTAGCCGTTGTCGCGCGGGGGATTGTGGCTGGCGGTCACCTCGACGCCGGCGACGGCGCCCAGATGCCTTATGGCGTACGCCAGGACCGGGGTGGGAAGCGGGCGGGGGAGCACCGCCGCCCGCAGGCCGGCGCCGGTCATCACGGCGGCGGTGTCCCGGGCGAAGTCGGCCGACTTGTAGCGGGCGTCGTACCCGATGACGACGAGCCCGCCGCCCTGTCCCTGCGCGGTCAGGTACGCGGCGAGGCCGGCGGCGGCGCGGATGACCACGGACCGGTTCATCCGCATGGGCCCGGCCCCGAGCTCCCCGCGCAGCCCGGCCGTACCGAACTGCAGGGTGCCGGCGAAGCGTGCAGCGAGTTCGTCGAGGTCCTCGGCTGCGATGAGCTTGGCGAGCTCGTCACGGGTCTCGGGGTCGGGGTCCTCCGCGAGCCACGTCCTGGCCTGCGCAATGAGGTCCTGCTCCACGGTGTCCGCCTTTCGGGGGTGGGGTGGGTTTGGGGGGCGCTGCCCCCGGACCCCCGCTCCTCAATCGCCGGAGGGGCTTACTTCTCAGCCTCGACGGCGTTTGAGGCGCGGGGCCTGGGGCGGAGCCCCGGTTCGGGAAGGGGCGGGTAGGGGAAACTGCCCGCCGCAGGCGCGACGCCCGCTCAGATGCGGTCCAGCACGCGCGCCAGCAAAGATCCCATCCGCACCGCGGAATCCCGCCCGGCCTGGAGCACCTCTTCGTGGTTGAGCGGCTCGCCGGACAGCCCGGCGGCCAGGTTCGTCACGAGCGAGATGCCGAGGACCTCCGCCCCCGCCTCGCGCGCGGCGATGGCCTCCAGGACGGTGGACATGCCGACCAGGTCGCCGCCCATGACCCGGACCATGTTGATCTCGGCAGGGGTCTCGTAGTGCGGGCCGGGGAACTGCACGTACACGCCCTCTTCGAGCGTGTCGTCGATCTCCTTGCACAGGGCGCGCAGCCGCGGCGAGTACAGGTCGGTCAGGTCGACGAAGTTGGCGCCGATGATCGGGGACGCCGCCGTCAGGTTGATGTGGTCGCTGATCAGCACGGGCTGGCCGGGGCGCATGCCCTCGCGCAGTCCGCCGCAGCCGTTCGTCAGCACGATGGTCTTGCAGCCCGCGGCGACGGCGGTACGGACCCCGTGCGCGACGGCGGCGACCCCGCGGCCCTCGTAGTAGTGCGTGCGGCCGAGGAAGACCAGGGCGCGCTTCTCACCGATGCGGTACGAGCGGATCGTGCCGCCGTGTCCCTCGACCGCCGGCGGGGGGAACCCGGGGAGCTCGGTCACGGGGAACTCGGCCTCCGGAGCGCCGAGCGCATCGCCCGCGGGGGCCCACCCCGAGCCCATCACCAGGGCGACGTCGTGGGTCTCGGCGCCGGTCAGCTCGCGGAGGCGGGCTGCGGCGTCGGCGGCGGCGGCGTGCGGGTCGCCCTGGATGTTGTCCGGAATAACAGATGCGTTCACGCGGATGAGGGTAGCCGGTGATTCCCTACGCGCGTAGATGACCATGCGCAGAGCCTGTCCGGACGTATTCGTACTTTCGTACAGGAGTGAGGTGCGGCCGGCGCTCAGCAGGGGCGCTTGCGCAGCTCCATCACGTAGTCGTGGGGGGCGCCGGCGGATTCGGCGGCGTCGGCCACTTCGCCCAGGTAGCGGGCGGAAGGCAGCCCGCCCTCGTACCCGTTCAGCACGTACATCCAGGCCGGTTCCTCGCCGTCCAGGGTGTGCACCCGCACGCGCATCCGCCGGTAGATGTCGAGGCCGACGCCTTCCCAGCGGTCCATGGAGTCCTCGTCCATCGGCGCGATGTCGTACAGCGCCACGAAGACCTGGGAGCGGGGCGCCTCGACCACCGTGGCCAGCGCGCCTTCCCAGCCCATCTGTTCCCCGCCGAAGGTCAGCCGCCAGCCGTTGAGCCAGCCGGTGCCGCGCAGCGGGGAATGCGGAGCGCGGCGCGTCATCAGCCGCGCGTCGAGGTTGCCGGCGTATGCGGCGTAGAGCGACATGTGGTCGAGGGTACGGGAGGTGACCGGGGGAGTGCCGGTTCCCTGGTGCGCTGCCCCGTCGGAAAGCCCCGGTTCGTCCCCGCCGGGACCCCGTCCCGGCGGGCCCCGCCACGTATGGAGGGCCCCGGGGCGAAGCACTTTGGCGCGTGCGGGACAATGGAGTACGTACTGCATTCCCCCGGGGTCGGCCCCGGACCCCGGCCGCGGCGGCATACGGCCGCGGGATGACACCACGCGAGGCGGACTTTACGTGACCCGGATCGTGATCATCGGCGGCGGCCCCGGCGGCTACGAGGCGGCACTGGTGGGCGCCCAGCTCGGCGCGGAGGTGACCGTCGTCGACTGCGACGGCCTCGGCGGCGCGTCGGTACTCACCGACTGCGTGCCCTCCAAGACCCTGATCGCGACGGCAGAGGTGATGACCACCTTCGACTCTTCGTACGAGGAGTTGGGCATCATCGTCGCCGACGACACGCCGCACATAGAGCAGGCGGCGCGTGTGGTCGGTGTGGACCTCGGCAAGGTCAACCGACGGGTCAAGCGCCTCGCGCTGGCCCAGTCCCACGACATCACCGCGTCCGTCACCCGCGCGGGTGCCCGGGTGATGCGCGGACGCGGCCGGCTGGAGGGCCTCCAGGCCGCCGACGGTTCGCGCCAGGTCGTCGTGACCGCCGCCGACGGTACGGAGGAGTCGCTGACCGCCGACGCCGTGCTGGTCGCGACCGGCGGACACCCCCGGGAGATCCCGGACGCGCTCCCCGACGGGGAGCGCATTCTGAACTGGACCCAGGTCTACGACCTCGACGAGCTCCCCGAGGAGCTCATCGTCGTCGGCTCGGGTGTCACCGGCGCGGAGTTCGCCGGCGCCTACCAGGCGCTCGGCTCGCGCGTCACGCTCGTCTCCTCGCGCGACCGGGTGCTGCCCGGCGAGGACCCGGACGCCGCCGCGGTCCTGGAGGACGTCTTCCGCCGCCGCGGCATGAACGTCATGGCCCGCTCCCGCGCCCAGTCCGCCAAGCGGGTGGGCGACCGGGTCGAGGTCACCCTCGCCGACGGACGCGTCATCTCCGGCTCGCACTGCCTCATGGCGGTCGGCGCGATCCCGAACACCGCGGGCATGGGCCTGGAGGAGGCCGGGGTCAGGCTCAAGGAGTCGGGCCACATCCTCACCGACCGGGTCTCCCGCACCAGCGCCCCCGGCGTGTACGCGGCCGGTGACGTCACCGGAATCTTCGCGCTGGCCTCGGTCGCCGCGATGCAGGGCCGGATCGCGATGTACCACTTCCTCGGTGACGCGGTGGCCCCGCTGAACCTGAAGACGGTCTCCTCGAACGTGTTCACCGACCCCGAGATCGCGACCGTCGGCTACAGCCAGGCCGACGTCGACGCGGGCAAGATCGACGCCCGGGTCGTGAAGCTGCCGCTGCTGCGCAACCCGCGCGCCAAGATGCAGGGCATCCGGGACGGCTTCGTCAAGATCTTCTGCCGGCCCGGTACGGGCATCGTGGTCGGCGGCTGTGTCGTCGCTCCGCGCGCCAGCGAGCTGATCCACCCGATCTCGATCGCGGTCGACAACAACCTGACGGTGGAACAGATCGCAAACGCTTTCACCGTGTACCCGTCGCTGTCCGGATCGATCGCAGAAGTGGCGCGGCAGTTGCACACCCGGAAGCTCACCGGCGAGTCGTAGGCCCTGCCGGAAGCCCGGCAATCCCCGGCAACCCCCGGCAAGCCGGACGGGCTCGGCGAGCGTTTGTGACCGCTCCCGTCCGACTCCGTCACAACAGCGGGGCCGCCTATATCACTTGGCGGCCCCATTCATGTGCAACTTCTGTAATTCGGCGCAAACTGCTGAAAACTAACGGACGTCCAGGTTACTGTCAGTTTCGTGTTCGCTGCAGAACGTCGTCAGTTGATCCTCGAAATGGTGCGCGCCAACGGGGCGGTATCGCTCCGTGAGCTCGCCCGCGTCGTCCAGACCTCCGAAGTGACCGTACGGCGGGACGTGCGGGCACTGGAGGCAGAAGGACTCCTCGACCGCCGGCACGGCGGTGCGGTATTGCCGGGCGGCTTCACGCGGGAGTCCGGCTTTCCGCAAAAATCCCATCTCTCCACCGCGGAGAAGACGGCCATCGCCGATCTGGCCGCCGGTCTGGTCGGCGAGGGCGAGGCCATCGTGGTCGGCGCCGGAACGACCACGCAGGAGCTGGCCCGCCGGCTCGCGCGCGTTCCCGGTCTGACCGTCGTCACCAACTCACTGCTGGTCGCCCAGGCGTTGGCGCATGCCAACCGGGTCGAAGTGGTGATGACCGGCGGCACCCTGCGCGGGAGCAACTACGCGCTCGTGGGCAGCGGGGCCGAACAGTCCCTCCAGGGGCTGCGGGTCTCGCGGGCGTTCCTCTCCGGGAGCGGCCTCACCGCCGAACGCGGGCTGTCCACGTCCAACATGCTCTCCGCGAGCGTGGACCGGGCGCTGGTGCAGGCGGCTGCCGAGGTGGTGGTCCTCGCGGACCACACCAAACTCGGCTCCGACACCATGTTCCAGACGGTGCCCACCGACCTCATCACCCGGCTCGTCACGGACGAGCCTCCGGTCCACGACGAGCGGGCCGCGACCGAGCTCCAGGCCCTGGCCGACCAGGGAGTGGAGATCACGATCGCCGGTCCCGACGCGGAGTCGTCCGGACCGGGCGAAGGCATTCCGCCCGGCCGCCAGGCCAGGCGCGACATGCCGCTGCCGGGACAGCGCCGTACCCAAGGGGGCGGATCCGGAGGACTGGGACCGCAGTTGCGGAGCGCGGCTGCGCTGGCCGACCAGGGGCCGGGGGACCGGGCGCGTGTGGCGGATCTGCGACGCCGCTGAGGCGCGCGTCCGGATCAGCCCCGCTCCGTGTTCGGGCCCTTCAGGCCCTGGAGCGTCAGCATCAGCAGGCGGTCCGCGAGGCCGGGGTCGTCGGGGGACTGCTCGGCGGCCAGGGCGATGGCGTTGGTCAGCTGCATCAGGTCGTCGATCGACACGTCCGCCCGCACGGCGCCGACCTCCTGCGCCCGGGCGAGCAGCCGTGCGCCCGCCTGACGCAGCGGCACATTGCACTGCGCCAGGGCCGAAGTCTCGTCCCGTGACGCCGACATGAGCGCCTGGGCCACGCCCCGGTACTCACCGGCGTGCGTGACGATCGCGCCCAGCCACTCCACGAGAGCCCGGCACGGGTGCTCCGCCTCCGCCAGCTCGCGGGAGCGGGTGAGGAGGGCGGCCAGGGCCTCCTGGAAGACCGCGTTCATCAGGGCCTGGCGGTTCGGGAAGTGCCGGTACAGCGTGCCGATGCCCACCCCCGCACGGCGTGCGATGTCCTCCAGCGAGGCATCGGTGCCGTGCTCGGCGAAGGACATGCGGGCCTCGCCCAGCAGCCGGTCGTAGTTGCGGCGCGCGTCGGCGCGCATCGGCCGTGCCGGCGTCTGTGCCGTGCTCGTCGCCATCGCGCAGTCCTCCGCATCTCCCGGGCGCACACCTCTGCGTGCCCGCGCCCATGGGTCCAGGATGCCATCGGGTAACAGGAGGTGCCCTCCGCGTCCCTCGCGCGCACCCCCTGAAGTGCACCTCCCCGAACGCCCGAGGGCCCCGCAGGCGTCGGTGCGACGCCTGCGGGGCCCTGGAGCCGTTGAACCGGGTCAGTCCTTGATCTCGCAGATCATGGCGCCGGAGGAGACCGAGCCGCCGACCTCGGCGGCCAGGCCCTTGATCGTGCCGGAGCGGTGCGCGTTGAGCGGCTGCTCCATCTTCATGGCTTCCAGGACGACGACGAGGTCGCCCTCCTTGACCTCCTGGCCCTCCTCGACCGCGACCTTGACGATCGTGCCCTGCATGGGCGAGGCGAGGGTGTCGCCGGAGGCCGCGGAACCGGCCTTCTTCGCCGCGCGGCGCTTGGGCTTCGCGCCCGCCGCGAGGCCGGTACGGGCCAGGCTCATACCGAGCGAGACGGGCAGGGAGACCTCAAGGCGCTTGCCGCCGACCTCGACGACGATCGTCTCGCGGGTGCCGTCCTCGTCGTCCGCGTCCGCGCCGGCCGGGGCGAAGGGCTTGATCTCGTTGACGAACTCCGTCTCGATCCACCGGGTGTGGACCCGGAAGGGGTCCGCGGTGAACGCCGGGTCGACCACGACGGCCTGGTGGAAGGGGATGGCCGTGGCCATGCCCTCGACCTTGAACTCCGACAGGGCGCGGGCGGCACGCTGGAGCGCCTGCTCACGCGTCGCTCCGGTCACGATCAGCTTCGCCAGGAGCGAGTCCCAGGCCGGGCCGATGACGCTGCCGGACTCCACGCCCGCGTCCAGACGGACACCGGGACCCGAGGGCGCCTGGAAGGTGGTGACGGTGCCGGGGGCGGGCAGGAAGCCGCGGCCCGGGTCCTCGCCGTTGATCCGGAACTCGAAGGAGTGCCCGCGCACGGCGGGGTCGCCGTAACCGAGCTCCTCGCCGTCGGCGATACGGAACATCTCGCGCACCAGGTCGATGCCGGTGACCTCTTCGGTGACCGGGTGCTCGACCTGGAGCCGGGTGTTGACCTCCAGGAACGAGATCGTGCCGTCGGTCCCGACGAGGAACTCGACGGTGCCCGCGCCGACGTAACCGGCCTCCTTGAGGATGGCCTTGGACGCGGCGTACAGCTCGGCGTTCTGCGCCTCGCTCAGGAACGGCGCGGGGGCCTCCTCCACCAGCTTCTGGTGGCGGCGCTGCAGCGAGCAGTCACGGGTGGAGACGACGACCACGTTGCCGTGGGTGTCGGCCAGGCACTGGGTCTCGACGTGGCGCGGCTTGTCGAGGTAGCGCTCGACGAAGCACTCGCCGCGCCCGAAGGCGGCGACGGCCTCGCGGACGGCCGAGTCGTAGAGCTCGGGGACCTCTTCGAGGGTGCGGGCGACCTTCAGGCCGCGCCCGCCGCCGCCGAAGGCGGCCTTGATCGCGATCGGCAGACCGTGCTCGCGGGCGAAGTCGACGACCTCGTCCGAGCCGGAGACCGGGTCGGGTGTGCCGGCGACCAGCGGGGCGCCGGCGCGCTGGGCGATGTGACGGGCGGCGACCTTGTCGCCGAGGTCGCGGATGGCCTGCGGCGGCGGGCCGATCCAGGTCAGGCCCGCGTCGAGCACGGCCTGGGCGAACTCGGCGTTCTCCGAGAGGAAGCCGTAACCCGGGTGGATCGCGTCCGCCCCCGAGTCCTCGGCAGCCTGGAGCACCTTGGCCATGTCCAGATAGCTGGCGGCCGGGGTGTCACCGCCCAGAGCGAATGCCTCGTCGGCCGCGCGGACGTGCAGAGCGTCCCGGTCCGGATCGGCGTAGACGGCTACGCTCGCGATTCCGGCATCCCGGCAAGCCCGAGCAACGCGGACAGCGATTTCGCCACGGTTGGCGATGAGCACCTTGCGCACGATGACTCCCTCCTTGAAACAAGCTGAGTTTAGGGACTACCGACACGGCCGTACGACCCGTCCCCACTGGTGAGCTTGCCCACACGGAGTGTGATTCGAGGGTTGCTGGAGTCGTGAAATCCCTTGTCGCACCACGTTACGCCGGGTTCCTTAAGCGCACAGTAGCCACGAGGTGTGGTCCAGGTCTCTGTCCGTTAGGTCAACGACGTCAGGTGTTTCTTTGTTGGGTCCCTACCAACGGCCGGGTGTTTCTTTGCGGTCGTACGAGGACCGCCGGACCTCTTGTCCGAACCATTACCCGTTAGTAGGGTCCGCGATATCGCAGGTACTACAGGTAACAGGGGGTGGGCGCGGTGATACGCAGACCAGTGGCCGTGGTGACCGGGGTCGTGCTGTTCGCGGAAGCGGTGGGCATCGTGCTCATCAACGCCGTACTCGCGACGGTCGTCGACAACCAGCAGATGTCCCTCGCGGGGATGGACCCGCACGCGATGTACACGGGCACGTGGGCCATGGGCTGGACCTCCGGCCTCCTGCTGGTGCTCTGCGGCCTCGTCGCGCTGCTGGCCGGGGTCCGCGACCGTGCGCCGGGCCGCTTCGGGCGGATCGCCCTGATCGGCTGCGCCGTCGTGCACGGGGTGCTGGGCGCCCTCACGGTGGGCCTGGTCGGCTGGTCCGCGTTCGCCGTGATGATGGCCGTGCTCGCGCTGCTCGTGCTGACGCTGATCGGCTACGGCCGGGGCGATGCCGCGCCCGAAGGCGAGGACACCGCACGGGGTGACGGGAACGGCGCCGGAGCGGGAGCCCCGGCGGCCGTCTGAGCGGAGCCGGTTACCGGACCCACAAGTCGGTGACGGAGAAGTCCAGTTCGCCGAGCAGCCGGCGCAGTGTCGGCAGCGAGAGCCCGATGACGTTGCCGTGGTCGCCCTCGATGGAGTCGACGAACGGCGCCGAACGGCCGTCCAGCGTGAACGCGCCCGCCACGTGGAGCGGTTCGCCGGAGGCGACGTAGGCGGCGATCTCGGCGTCCGTCGGCTCGCCGAAGCGGACGACGGTGGACGCCGTCACGGACGCCGTACGGCCGCTCACGGTGTCGATCACGCTGTGCCCGGTCTGCAGCACGCCCGCCCGGCCGCGCATGGACTTCCAGCGGGCGGTCGCCTCCTCGCTGTCGGAGGGCTTGCCCAGCGCCTCACCGTCCAGTTCGAGGACCGAGTCGCAGCCGATCACCAGGGCGCCGGCCGCCTCTGGGCGGGCCGCGACCGAGGCCGCCTTGGCCTCGGCTAGGACGAGCGCCAGCTCGCCGGGCGTGGGCGCGGACAGCGCGTCCTCGTCCACACCGCTGACGATCACCTCGGGGGCGAAACCGGCCTGGCGCAGCAGGCCGAGACGGGCGGGCGAGGCGGAGGCGAGGACGAGGCGGCGCTGATCAGTCATAGCGGCCATCGTAGAAGGGCGCGGGGTCCGGGCGCTCAGCGGATGCCGAGGACGAACATGGCGATCACCATGGCGAGCGCCAGCAGTAGACCCGCGCGGCGCAGCATCGCCTGGGCGTCGCGGAGTTCCTTCGGAGGCTCGTTCTCTGGATCGGACCACAGCATGGAAACGATCCTGCTGCGGGGGCCGCTGTGACGCCTGAGTACGGGTACTCAGGCGTCACAGCGGTACGTACGGCCCCCTCGGGCGCGCGTGCTCAGACGGGCCAGTACGTCCGCGCCCAGGAGCGCGGACCGGGCCGGAGAGCGCCGCGGCGTGCGATGCGGCCCGGGTCGGACCACTGCTCGGGCGGTACCGGCGCGCCGGACGGCACCGCGGCGGTCGCCGCGGCGCGCGCCTGGACCACCGCCAGTGCGGCGGCCAGCTCCTCCGGGGTCGGATTGCCCCGTACGACCTTGATCATGGCCTGGGTCCTCTCTAGAGGGGGATGTTGCCGTGCTTCTTCGGGGGAAGGGATTCCCGCTTGGTACGGAGCTGGCGCAGGCCCTTGACGATGTGGGCGCGGGTGTCGGACGGCATGATCACCGCGTCCACGTAGCCGCGTTCGGCGGCGACGTACGGGTTGAGGAGCGCGTCCTCGTAGTCGGCGATCAGCTCGGCGCGGGTCGCTTCCTGGTCCTCGGAGGCGGCGATGGTGCGCCGGTGCAGGATGTTGACCGCGCCCTGGGCGCCCATGACCGCGATCTGCGCGGTCGGCCAGGCCAGGTTGAGGTCGGCGCCCAGGTGCTTGGAGCCCATGACGTCGTACGCGCCGCCGAACGCCTTGCGGGTGATGACCGTGATCAGCGGGACGGTCGCCTCGGCGTAGGCGTAGATCAGCTTGGCGCCGCGGCGGATGATCCCGCCGTACTCCTGGTCGACACCCGGCAGGAAGCCCGGGACGTCGACGAAGGTCAGGACGGGGACGTTGAACGCGTCGCAGGTGCGCACGAAGCGTGCGGCCTTCTCGGACGCGTTGATGTCGAGGCAACCGGCGAACTGCATCGGCTGGTTGGCGACGATGCCGACCGGGTGGCCCTCGACGCGGCCGAAGCCGGTGATGATGTTCGGCGCGAACAGGGCCTGGGTCTCCAGGAACTCGCCCTCGTCCAGCACGTGCTCGATGGCGGTGTGCATGTCGTAGGGCTGGTTCGCGGAGTCCGGGATGAGGGTGTCGAGCTCGCGGTCCTCGTCCGTCGTCTCCAGGTCCGCGTCCTCGGGGAACGCGGGCGCCTCGGAGAGGTTGTTGGAAGGGAGGTAGGACAGCAGGGACTTGACGTACTCGATGGCGTCCTTCTCGTCGCCCGCCATGTGGTGCGCGACACCGGAGGTGGTGTTGTGCGTCCGGGCGCCGCCGAGTTCCTCGAAGCCGACGTCCTCGCCGGTGACGGTCTTGATGACGTCGGGACCGGTGATGAACATGTGCGAGGTCTGGTCGACCATGACCGTGAAGTCGGTGATCGCGGGGGAGTAGACCGCGCCGCCCGCACACGGTCCGACGATCAGCGAGATCTGCGGGATCACGCCGGAGGCGTGGACGTTGCGGCGGAAGATCTCCGCGAACAGCCCGAGGGCGGCCACGCCCTCCTGGATGCGGGCGCCGCCGCCGTCGTTGATCCCGATGACCGGGCAGCCGGTCTTCATCGCGAAGTCCATCACCTTGACGATCTTCTCGCCGTAGACCTCGCCGAGCGAGCCGCCGAAGATCGTGAAGTCCTGCGAGTACACGCACACGGGCCGGCCGTCGACCGTGCCGTAGCCGGTGACGACCCCGTCGCCGTACGGGCGGTTCTTCTCGATGCCGAAGTTGGTGGACCGGTGGCGGGCGAACTCGTCGAGCTCGACGAAGGAGCCCTCGTCGAGGAGGAGATCGATCCGCTCACGGGCGGTCAGCTTGCCCTTGGCGTGCTGCTTCTCGACGGCGCGGGCGGAGCCTGCGTGCGTGGCTTCGTCAATACGGCGCTGCAGGTCCGCGATCTTGCCCGCGGTGGTGTGGATGTCGCTCTGCGGCTCGGACATCGGGTGGCGGCTCCCTGCCTGGTCACGGGGACGGCTAGAACGTTCAGCAGCTGTGCTCGGCCGGGCCGTGCGCGACCGTGTGGGGGACGCCGGGCCGACAGGCCACGGCTCGACGGCCGGGCAGCTACTGACTCGTAGCGTATCGGCGCGGCTACCGTTCGGCAGTGCGTCCTTTCCCACACCTAGGGTGGCTTGCATGACACCTTCCGATGCGTCACACAACCGCTGGTCGGACCTGGACCGGCCGCCCCTGAACGTCGCCGCGCTGCGTCGCGGACTGCTCCGGCCGGACTCGTTGTGGAGCTCGGTCGACGTGGTGGAGACGACCGGCTCGACCAACACCGATCTCGCCGCGCGCGTGGACACGTTGGCCGAGGGAACGGTGCTCGTCGCCGAGGAGCAGACGGCGGGACGCGGCAGACTCGACCGGACCTGGTCGGCGCCGCCTCGGTCGGGGCTGTTCTTCTCCGTCTACCTGACCCCCGGCGAGGTGCCCGTGCACCGCTGGGGATGGCTCCCGCTGCTCGCCGGGGTCGCTACGGCGACGGCCCTCGCGCAGTCGGCGGGCGTGGACACGGCACTGAAATGGCCCAATGACCTCCTGGTCACGATCGACGGCGCCGAACGCAAGGCCGGCGGCATCCTCGCCGAGCGCGCGGGGGAGGGCGTCGTCATCGGCATCGGCCTCAATGTCTCGCTGCGCGCGGACGAGCTTCCCGTCCCGGCGGCCGGTTCGCTCGTGCTGGCCGGAGCGGTGTCCACCGACCGGGAGACGCTCCTGCGGGCCGTCCTGCGGGGCCTGGAGGACTGGTACGGCAGGTGGCGCGCGGCGGAGGGCGACGCCGCGGCGAGCGGACTCCAGGCGGCGTACGCGGCGGGCTGCGCGACGCTGGACCGGACCGTGCGGGCGGAGCTGCCCGGCGACCGTTCCGTCGTCGGAGAGGCCGTCGCGATCGACGGGGACGGACGGCTCGTCCTGTCCACCGGCGACGGGCTCCAGGAGCCGGTGTCGGCGGGCGACATCGTGCATCTGTTCGCGAGCCCGCCCGGCGAGTGAGGACAAAACAGCCGCCGTACGGACCAGGGTGACATTTCGTGGTCACGGCCCGGACGACGTGAGGTAGGGCACACCTGCCGTATCGTTGAGGCGATCCAGCGACAGATCGGCAGGGCAGTGCGCAGGGAACGGGCAGGAGGCGGCTGGTGACCGTCGACGACACGACGTCCGGCGCGGGCGAGGAGCCCCCGTCGGACTCCTCGGTCCACGCGACACCGCATCACGAAGTCGATCACACGGCGGAGCCGACCGACGACCCGCTCGCGATCCGGCTGGAACAGCTGATCCTGGGGGCCGACCGCCGCTACACGCCGTTCCAGGCGGCGCGTACGGCAGGCGTCTCCATGGACCTGGCGTCCCGGTTCTGGCGCGCCATGGGTTTCGCCGACATCGGACAGGCCAAGGCCCTCACCGAGGCCGACGTGCTGGCACTGCGCCGTCTCGCCGGACTCGTGGAGGCGGGGCTGCTCAGCGAGCCGATGGCGATCCAGGTGGCGCGCTCCACCGGGCAGACCACCGCCCGGCTGGCGGAATGGCAGATCGATTCCTTCCTGGAGGGGCTGACCGAGCCCCCGGAGCCGGGGATGACCCGTACCGAGGTCACGTATCCGCTGGTCGAGCTGCTCCTGCCCGAGCTGGAGGAGTTCCTGGTGTACGTGTGGCGGCGCCAGCTCGCCGCCGCGACGGGCCGGGTCGTGCAGGCCGCCGACGACGAGGAGATGGTCGACCGCCGGCTGGCCGTCGGCTTCGCCGACCTGGTCGGCTTCACCCGGCTGACCCGGCGGCTTGAGGAGGAGGCGCTCGGCGAGCTGGTCGAGTCGTTCGAGACGACCGCCGCCGACCTGGTCGCCGCCCACGGCGGGCGGCTCATCAAGACGCTCGGCGACGAAGTCCTCTTCGCCGCCGACGACGCGGGCACGGCCGCCGAGATAGCGCTTCGGCTGGTCGAGGCGATGGCACAGAACGAGAGCATGCCCGCGCTGCGCGTCGGCATCGCCTTCGGCACGGTCACCACCCGGATGGGCGATGTCTTCGGGACCACGGTGAATCTCGCCAGCCGGCTCACCTCGATAGCGCCGAAGGACGCCGTCCTGGTCGACGGGGCGTTCGCCAAGGAGCTCACCCGCACCGGT
The DNA here is from genome assembly GCF_036195325.1 of Streptomyces sp. NBC_00234. Lineage (NCBI taxonomy): Bacteria > Bacillati > Actinomycetota > Actinomycetes > Kitasatosporales > Streptomycetaceae > Streptomyces > Streptomyces sp. NBC_00234. The sequence continues at coordinate 5,045,745 of NZ_CP108101.1, forward strand.
GACGCCCCGGCCTCCGAGGCGCAGGCGGCCGAGGAGGCGGCGGCAGCCGCCGAGCGGGCACGGCTGGCCGAGAAGGAGGGCCGGGAGTCCGATGAGCCGGCCCCGCCGCGCTACCGCTTCGGTCTCCAGCCGATGTGGCAGCGGCCGGTGCGTGGGCTCGGGGTCGTGGAGCCGTGGCTGCTGGCGCGGCGCAGCACTCCGGGTTCCGGCTGACGGACTCGCGGGCTCTCCCCTTCGCCCGGGCCCGGGCGCACTCTAGGATCCCCCGGTAACGCTCGTTAACTGTCGAGCTCGTTTACCGGAGGGGTGCAGTCATGACCGTCACGTCCGAGCAGCGGTTCGGGGAATTCGTCGTCGTGCGGCGCCACGTGGGCCAGGAGCACGTGGCCGAGCTGGTGCTCGACCGGCCCAAGGCGATGAACGCCGTGTCCACGGACATGGCCCGGTCGATCGGGGCCGCCTGCGCGGCGCTCGGCGCGGACAGCGGGGTACGGGTCACCGTGCTCACCTCCAGCCACGAGCGGGCCTTCTGCGTGGGCGCGGACCTCAAGGAGCGCAACTCCTTCACCGACGCCGAGCTGGTGCGGCAGCGGCCCACCGCCCGCGCCGCCTACACCGGCGTACTGGAGCTGCCGATGCCGACGATCGCGGCGGTGCACGGCTTCGCGCTCGGCGGTGGCTTCGAGCTGGCGCTCGCCTGCGATCTGATCGTGGCCGACCGCACGGCCGTCGTCGGCCTGCCCGAGGTGTCGGTCGGTGTCATTCCGGGCGGCGGCGGTACGCAGCTGCTGCCCCGTCGCGTCGGTGCGGCCCGCGCCGCCGAGCTGGTCTTCACCGCGCGGCGCGTGGAGGCGGCGGAGGCCCGGGAGCTGGGGCTCGTCGACGAGCTGGTCGAGGCGGGCCGGGACCGGGACGAGGCGCTGGCGCTCGGCGGGCGGATCGCCGCCAACTCGCCGGTGGGGCTGCGTGCGGCCAAGCGGGCGCTGCGGCTGGGGCACGGGCTGGATCTGCGGGCCGGCCTGGAGGTCGAGGACGCGGCCTGGCGGTCGGTGGCCTTCTCCGGGGACCGGGCCGAGGGTGTGGCCGCCTTCAACGAGAAGCGGAAGCCGAACTGGCCCGGTGAGTGAGCGGCGGCTGCCCGGCCGTCGGTGACCCTGAGTGAGGGCGGGCCGCTTCTCCGGGGGCGCACCGAAGATCATTCAAGGCGCGAACTGATCAAATCACCACAAATCTACATAAGCTGGAGCGATGGGTGGTGATGATGCGCGGCTACGGGCCGTGGTTTCGCTCGCACAGTCGATGGCCGCGGCCTACACGCCGCGGGAGTCGTGGCGTGCGGCGGCACTGAGGGCGTGCGAGGCGCTGGACGGCAGCTTCGCCGCGCTCTCCGTGTGGGAGCGCGATCGCGGACGGCTACGGGTTCTGGTGAACGCGGGCGAGCGGGCCGAGGGGGAGGAGGAGTTCCCCGAGGAGGAGGCGTATCCCGTGCACCAGTTCCCGGAGATCACCGAGTTCCTCCACGAGCGCTGGGCGGGGGGCGGTGAGCCCGACGCCTGGGTGGAGACCGCCGAGGGGACCGCGGCCGAGGGCGCTCCGGCGCGGGGCGCGCGGCCGTTCTGCCACCAGCGGGTCGCGGCCCTGCGCCGGCGCGGGCGCGGCTGCTGCGTGGTGGCGCCGATCGTGCTGCACGGCCGGGCCTGGGGCGAGCTGTACGTGGCGCGGTCGGCGGGGCAGCCGGTGTTCGACCGGGACGACGCCGACTTCGCGACCGTGCTGGCCGCCGTCGTCGCCGCCGGGATCGCCCAGACCGAGCGGCTGGAGGAGGTCCGCAAGCTGGCCTTCAGCGACCCGCTGACCGGCCTCGCGAACCGTCGCGCCGTCGACATCCGGCTCGACGAGGCGGTGGAGCGGCACCGCGCCGACGGCACCGTGGTCAGCCTGGTGGTCTGCGATCTGAACGGCCTGAAGGCGGTCAACGACACCCATGGGCATGCTGTCGGCGACCGTCTGCTGGAACGTTTCGGCTCGGTGCTGTCCCTGTGCGGGGCGATGCTGCCCGGAGCTCTGGCGGCACGCCTGGGCGGCGACGAGTTCTGTCTGCTGACCCTCGGGCCCGAGGCGGACGACGTGGTGCGGGTGGCCACGGAACTCTGTGAGCGCGCGGCCGTGCTCGAACTCGGCAACGGCGTCGCCTGCGGGGTCGCCTCGACCGGGGACCCCATCGGCCCGCTGCGCTCGGCGCGCAGGCTCTTCCGGCTGGCGGACGCGGCCCAGTACCGGGCGAAGGCGGCGCGCTCCACGAGGCCGGTGGTGGCCGGGCGCGACGGCGAGGTGATCCGGCTCGCCGACTCCCCGCCGAAGTCCGCCCACGACCGCCGCCGGCTGCGCGGCAACCGCCCGTGAGCGCGCGGCCCCGCTCCGGTGGCCGTCACCGGGCGGGCGCGGACCGGTAAGGGGTCAACCGGACGACCACTAGTGACATGAAGGGTTTCAGTCCGTAGGCTCCTGAATATGGATATGCATACAGTCGTGGTGGGGACGTCCGGTACCACCGCCGAGGACGTCATCGCCGTGGCCCGCGCGGACGCCCGCGTCGAGCTCTCGGCCACCGCCGTGGAAGCGCTGGCCGCCGCACGCCGCATCGTGGACGCGCTCGCCGCCAAACCCGAGCCGGTCTACGGCGTCTCCACCGGCTTCGGCGCACTCGCCAGCCGCCACATCAGCCCCGACCTCCGCGCCCAGCTCCAGCGCAACATCGTGCGCTCGCACGCCGCCGGAATGGGCCCCCGCGTGGAGCGCGAGGTCGTCCGCGCCCTGATGTTCCTCCGGCTGAAGACGGTGGCCTCCGGCCACACCGGCGTACGCCCCGAGGTCGCACAGACGATGGCCGACGTGCTGAACGCGGGCATCACCCCCGTCGTCCACGAGTACGGCTCGCTCGGCTGCTCCGGCGACCTCGCCCCGCTCTCCCACTGCGCCCTCACCCTGATGGGCGAAGGCGACGCGGAGGGCCCCGACGGCGTCGTGCGCCCCGCGGGCGAGCTCCTCGCCGCCCACGGCATCACCCCCGTCGAACTGCGCGAGAAGGAGGGCCTGGCCCTCCTCAACGGCACCGACGGCATGCTCGGCATGCTCGTGATGGCCCTCGCCGACCTGAAGAACCTCTACACCTCGGCCGACATCACGGCGGCCCTCTCCCTGGAGGCCCTCCTCGGCACGGACAAGGTCCTCGCCCCGGAGCTGCACGCCATCCGCCCGCACCCCGGCCAGGGCGCCAGCGCCGACAACATGCTGCGGGTGCTCGCCGGGTCCGGCCTCACCGGCCACCACCAGGACGACGCCCCCCGCGTCCAGGACGCCTACTCCGTACGCTGCGCACCGCAGGTCAACGGCGCGGGACGCGACACCCTCGCGTACGCCGCCGTGGTCGCCGAGCGCGAGCTGGCCGCCGCCGTCGACAACCCCGTCGTCCTCCCGGACGGCCGGGTCGAGTCCAACGGGAACTTCCACGGCGCCCCCGTCGCGTACGTACTCGACTTCCTGGCGATCGTCGCCGCCGACCTCGGCTCGATCTCCGAGCGCCGCACCGACCGGCTGCTGGACAAGAACCGTTCGCACGGGCTGCCGGCGTTCCTCGCCGACGACGCCGGGGTCGACTCCGGCCTGATGATCGCCCAGTACACGCAGGCGGCCCTCGTCAGCGAGATGAAGCGGCTCGCAGTCCCCGCGTCCGCCGACTCGATCCCGTCCTCCGCGATGCAGGAGGACCACGTCTCCATGGGCTGGTCGGCGGCGCGCAAGCTCCGTACCGCGGTCGCCAACCTGGCCCGGATCGTCGCCGTCGAGATGTACGCGGCGACCCGCGCCGTCGAACTGCGCGCGGCCCAGGGGCTGACCCCGGCGCCCGCCTCGCTCGCCGCGATCGAGGCGCTGCGCGCGGCCGGTGTCGAGGGCCCGGGCCCCGACCGGTTCCTCGCCCCCGACCTGGCCGGTGCCGACACCTTCGTACGCGAGGGAAAGCTGGTCGCGGCCGTGGAGCCGGTCACCGGACCGCTGGCGTAGGACCTCAGCCGACGGACGGGCCCCTGACCGGGCCCGTCCGGGTCGAGTAGGTGACGAAACCCGCGCCGATCAGCAGGAACGCCGTACCGCCGATCAGATACGGAGTGGTGTCGACCCCCGCTCCGGTGTCGGCGAGTGACGTGTCCGCGTCGGACTCCCCGGCGGACACGGCCGACAGGCTCCGTCCGGAGCCGGCGGTGGCGACGTCGCGCGGGGTGTTCCCGTCGGTGGCGTTGGCGGAGGGGACGAACCACAGAGCGCAGAGCAGGGTGCCCGCGGCGGTGGTGGTCAGCAGCGTGCGACGAGCGATGGACACAGAATCGATCCCCTTGCGACAACCATCAGTTAGCCCCGTGCGCCGATGCTAAGCAAAGCAGCGGGTCGTGGGAAAGCCGCGGAGTCCATGAGCCTTACGCTCCCGCGTATGAGCACTTCAGAGACATCCAGGTATGTTCGGCTTCGCGTGGAGATGGTGTTGGAGATCACCGACGCCGAAGCCCTGACCGGCGGCGCACTGGCGGGCATCGCCGCGGAGTACGGCGCGGCGGGAATCGACGCCCTTCCCGGGGGATCCGCCGAGGAACGCACGCATGCCGAGGCCACTGTCCGGGAAGACGGTGCGGAGGCCCTCGCTTCGCTCGTCGACCCTTTCGACCTGGTCAGCGAGGTGCCGGGCGTGGAACTCGCCCAGGCGTCCTGGAGCAGTGAGACGGTCGAATACGACCCCGAGGCCGAGGACTGGTCCGAGGACTGGGACGGTGGCGAGGACGACGACGGGAGCGACTACGGATTCGAGGGCGCCGGGGAGGACGCCGAGGTCGAGGACAATAGGGAAGGCGATGGCGAGCGCGCCGGAGCGGAACGGTAGGTCAGAGGTGTGAGCACCCGGCCCCGGCCCGCATCCGACGGCGGACCGGGGCCGGTCGTGTGCCGACCGTCCCTACGTGTCCGGCGGCGGGAACCGGAGCCGACGCCATTGCGTCGGTGAGTGGTGTTCCCCACATCTTCGGCGGATGAGGAACCGACCACCCGTTAAGGGTGTTCTTGGAACATTGACGGGGTAGCGCCGTCTGGCGTCCTGTTCGGGGATTTTGGGGAAATCGGCAACGATGGAGAAGCGTGTGATGACGGACAGCAAGCGGCGCAGGGGCCTCATGGCCGCGTCCGCACTGCTCGGCGGCGTACTGGTGCTCTCGGCCTGTAGCGACGAAGGCGGCAACAGCCCCGCGCCGGCTGCGGAGAGCTCGAAGAAGTCGCAGGCACAGGTGGACGAAGCGGCGGCCAAGGAGACCTCGGAGGCGCAGATAACGATCGCGCCGAAGAACGGGGCCACCAACGCGAGCATCAACAAGGACGCCAAGGTCACCGTCGTCAAGGGCAAGCTGACCGAGGTCACCATGACCACGTCGGCCGGCCAGAGCGTCGAGGGCACCCTCGCCGCGGACGGCACGAGCTGGGTGCCCAACGGCCAGCTCGAACGCTCCACCACGTACAAGATCAACGCTACGGCCAAGGACGCCAAGGGCCGCGAGGCCCACGAGAACAGCTCCTTCACCACCGTGTCGCCCGCCAACAGCTTCATCGGCAACTTCACGCCCGAGGACGGCTCGACCGTCGGCGTCGGCATGCCGGTCTCGATCAACTTCAACAAGGCGATCACCGACCGGAAGGCCGTCCAGGACGGCATCACCGTCACGACCAGCAGCGGCCAGCCGGTCGTCGGCCACTGGTTCAACTCGCAGCGGCTCGACCTGCGCCCCGAGGACTACTGGCAGGGCGGCTCCACCGTCACGCTGAAGCTGGAGCTCGACGGCGTCGAGGGCGCCGACGGCGTCTTCGGTGTGCAGCAGAAGACGGTCACCTTCAAGGTCGGCCGCAACCAGGTCTCGACGGTCGACGCGCAGACGAAGACGATGACCGTCACCCAGGACGGCAAGACGATCAAGACCATCCCGATCTCCGCCGGTTCCTCGGACAACCCGACGTACAACGGCGCGATGGTGATCTCCGAGAAGTTCAAGGAGACCCGGATGGACGGCGCGACCGTCGGCTTCACCGACGACGACGGCAAGGGCGAGTACGACATCAAGGACGTGCCGCACGCCATGCGGCTCTCCACCTCGGGCACCTTCATCCACGGCAACTACTGGGGCGCCAAGTCGATGTTCGGCAGCGCCAACACCAGCCACGGCTGTGTGGGCCTCGCCGACGTGAAGGGCGCGGGCGACGCGAACCAGCCCGCCGCCTGGTTCTACAACAACTCCATGATCGGCGACGTGGTCATCGTCAAGAACTCCCCGGACAAGACCATCGCGCCGGACAACGGGCTCAACGGCTGGAACATGAGCTGGGCCGAGTGGCAGGCCGGCTCCGCCGCCTGATCCCACCGTCCGACCTCATCCCCCCGTACGAAGGCGGCGGCACCCCGGAATTCCGGTGCCGCCGCCTTCGGCGTACGCGGCGGCCGTCGCGGGCCCGTGGGCGTTCTCATGGCGCTCTCATCGGGGCCTTAACTCCCCATCACACCCGCTCCATATCTTCGCGCCATGTTCTTCACCTACCTCCGGCGCGAGCTGCGCCGCCGCAGAAAGGCGGCGCTGGTCGTCGCCTCGGGGCTCGCCCTGGGAATCGCGCTGGTCATCATCGTCAGCTCGGTGTCCACCGGCATGACCAAAGCCCAGGACAAGGTCCTGGAATCGCTGTACGGCCTCGGCACGGACATGACCGTCACCAAGGCCGCCGCCGCTCCGGGTTCCACGACCGAGCGCCCGCGGTTCGAGTTCGACGCCAAGGACGACGACTCGACCCAGAGCACCGACCGGGTCATGGTCCAGGGCTTCCAGACCCTGGCCGCCACCACCGTCGACGAGGTGGGCGAGCAGAACGGCGTCGCCGACGCCGTCGGCGGACTGAGCCTGACCGTCATGAAGGTCGACGGCCAGTTCAAGCGCGGCGAGTTCAAGCAGGACGAAGGCGCCCAGGACAGCAGGTCCGGGCCCGGTGGCGGCGGTGGCCAGCCGCAGGGCGAGGTACGGGGCGGCGGCGCCTCCTTCGACGTCAACTCCTTCACCGTGTACGGCACCGACGTCACCCAGCAGGACCTGGGCCCGCTGACCTCCTCCAAGATCACCGCGGGTCGTACCTTCAAGACCGCCGAGACGGACGCGAAGGTCGCGGTCGTCGACGCCTCGTACGCCAAGGAGAAGAAGCTCGCGGTCGACAAGACCGTGACGATCTCCGGCACCGCGTACAAGGTCATCGGCGTCTCGACTGCGGACAGCGGCGACGCCGCCGCCAACGTCTACGTCCCGCTGAAGCAGGCGCAGACCCTGGCCGACTCCAAGGACAAGGTCACCACGGTCTATGTGAAGGCCGCCGATTCGCAGCAGATCGACACGGTGAAGTCCGCGATCCAGAAGAACATCTCGGGCACCACGGTCACCACCTCCGCGGACCTGGCCGACACGGTCTCCGGTTCCCTCTCCACCGCGTCCGACCTGGCCTCCAGCGTCGGCAAGTGGCTCTCGATCGCCGTCCTGATCGCCGCGTTCCTGGTCGCCGGCCTGCTCACGTCCTCGGCGGTCAGCCGTCGCGTACGGGAGTTCGGCACCCTCAAGGCCCTCGGCTGGAAGAGCGGTCGCGTCACCCGGCAGGTCGTCGGCGAAGCCCTCGTCAACGGCCTCATGGGCGGCGTCCTCGGTATCGCCGTCGGACTCGGCGGCGCGTACGTCGTGACCGCCATCAGCCCCACCCTCACCGCCCAGCTCGGCTCCTCGGGCGGCGGAGGCGGGATGGGTGGCGGCGGACCCATGGGCGGCGGACCCGGCCGTCAGGCGGCGTCCAAGACCCTGGACATCGCGCTGACCGCACCCGTCTCCCTGTCCATCATCCTGATCGCCGTCGGACTGGCCGTGGCGGGCGGACTCATCGCGGGCGCCTTCGGCGGCTGGCGCGCCTCCCGGCTGCGGCCCGCCGACGCCCTGCGCCGCGTCGAGTAGCGCCCGCTCCCGAACCCCACTTCCGTACGTACAGCAGGAGTTCACACGTGTACCAGCTCAGAGGCGTCACCAAGCGCTACCGGCGCGGCAAGACCACCGTCAACGCGCTCGACGGGGTCGACCTGACCATCGAGGACGGCGGCAGGCTCGTCATCCAGGGCCCGACCGGCGGCGGCAAGTCCACCCTCCTCCAGATGCTCGGCGGCCTCGACCGGCCGACCGAGGGCAGCATCGAACTCGACGGCGTCGACCTGGCGAAGCTGCCCGAGGCGCGGCTCACCAAGGTGCGGGCGGAGTCCATCGGCTTCGTCTTCCAGAGCTTCAACCTGATCCCCACGCTCACCGCGCAGGAGAACGTCGAGACCGCACTCGTCCCGCTGGGCCTGGGCGCGAGGACCCGGCGTGAGCGGGCGGCGGAGGCGCTCGAATCCGTGGGTCTCGGCGACCGTCCGACCCATCTGCCGGGCGAGATGTCCGGTGGTCAGCAGCAGCGCGTCGCGATCGCGCGGGCGCTGGTGAAGCGGCCCAAGGTGCTGCTCGCGGACGAGCCCACCGGCAACCTCGACGAGTCCATGCGGGACGAGATCATGGAGGTGCTCGACGGGCTGTGGAAGGAGCACGGGCTGACGTTCATCATGGTCACCCACGACAGTTCGCTGGCACGCAAGGCGCCGCGTCTCGCGACCATCCGCAAGGGCCGGGTCACGGTGACGGAGAACGCCGCCGCCTGATCCCGTTCCCTCGCCGGGCGGTCCGTCGTCAGACCGCCCGCCCGGCGACGGCCGCCCGGTAGGCGACGGCCGCCCGGTAGGCCGCCAGGTCCGCACGACGGACCTGGCGGATACCCGACAGGTCCTCGTACAGGTCGCCGTCCTCGCTGCCGAGGAGCGGGCAGTCGCCGCCGTCCCGGGCGGGCCCGGAGGGCGAGCGCAGCCAGTGCCAGGGCTGCAGCGGCGCCCAGCACAGTCCGTGGACCCAGCGCCGCATCAGCCGGCCGAGCCCGGGCCGGCCGACGCCGGGCATCCCGACCACCCGTACGCCCATGACCAGCTTGCCCGCGCTGGCCCGCACCGCCATGGTCAGGAGCACCTGATTGGCGAACGAGAGCGCGAGCGCGATACCGAGCAGCAGCGGGAGGGCCCGGCCCGCCTGGGACGTGCCCACGTGGACCCGGGTCAGCAGCCCGGCGGCCAGCAGACAGAGATAGCAGTCGACCGCGACCGCGAGGTACCGCCGCATGTCGCCGGCGCCCGAGGGGATGCGCGGCGGGGGACGTAACTCCCCGTAGACGCCGGGCGGGACCGGGGGTACGACCCGGTCTCCCGAAGGGATTCCGGACCGTCGCTTTCCGTACAACGACCTTTGTTCATAGGGATGTTGACGGTTGCTGTACCCCCGTGGCGCGCTCATGACGGCATCATGGCCGATCGTCCGCTGTCGCGTCTCCCTTCCACACATAGCGGATGTCCGGTTCCCGTTCGTCGTTGTCCGAACCGTCGGTCCGCTCCGCCGCCTCGAATCCGTGCCGCTCGTAGAAGCGGTGTGCGGGAGAGTTGACCTGGAAGGTCCACAACTCCAGCCCCTGCGGGCTGCGTTCCTTGGCCAGCTGTACGAAGCGGTCGCCGATCCCGAGCCCGCGGCTCTCCGGGGCCAGGTAGAGCTGTTCGATCCGGTTCTCCTCCAGCACCATCATTCCGACCACGGTGCCGCTCTCGTCGGCCACCCATGTCTCGTGGTGCACCACGACGACGTCGCGGAAGAAGGCCCGTACGCCGTCGTCGTCATGGGCGCGGCGCACGGTCGGCAGCGCGGCGTCGAAGGACCGGAGGTAGACCTCCGCCACCGCTGCCCCGTCCTCGGTGCGGGCGCGGCGCAGTGCGATGCGTTGAGATTCCTGCTTGTTCATCCGGTCAATCTCGCACATCTGTCCGGTAGTCGGGGTTCTTTGTCCTGTCGGAGTCCTCGGCACCGTCGGGTGCGGCGGGGCCCGGCCGGTGCCGGGAGAACTCCGCGAGGCCCGTGTTCGCCACCAGCACCACGGCGAAGGTCAGGGCGGCCAGAGGATGGCCGAGGCCGAGGACCGCCAGCGCGCCGCCTCCGAGCACCACGGCCTTGACCAGCAGAACACCCGCCAGGGGCAGGCTGAAACGGGCCCTGGGGGCGGCGAAGAGCGCCCACAGGACGATGGCCGCCGCCGGTGTGCCCACGCCCAGCAGCAGGCGTGCGACGGTGCCGTCGGGCGTGGCGAAGCCCCACCAGCCCAGACAGGCCAGGGCCGCCAACTCCAGGAAGAAGGCCAGTACTTCGTTGGCCATGAACCACGGTCCGCGTGCCAGGGACCGGGCGGGCCCGGACTGTCGCTCGTTCGTCATCACGACGGGGAGTCTTCCAGCAGCGTCCGGAAAGCGCCCCCGCGATACGGGATTTCGCCGGAGGCGGAACGTTCCCGCTGACGTGCGGGGCCAGGGACTCCTACGCTGGGGAGGTGAGCAGCAACGAGTCGGACAACGCCCGCGTCATTCCCCTGCGCCCGGCGGCCGGGGCACCGGCCCCCGCCGCCAAGGAGCCGCTCCTGCGGCATGTCGTCGGCGACGTCCTGCGCCGCGAGCGGCAGGCCCAGGAACGCACGCTGAAGGACGTGGCCGACGCGGCGCGGATCTCGATGCCCTATCTCTCCGAGCTGGAACGCGGCCTGAAGGAGCCGTCGTCCGAGGTCCTGGCCGCAGCCGCCCACGCCCTCGGCCTCCGCCTCGCCGACCTCCTCGCCCTGAGCCACCGCGAACTGATCCGCCTCGCGCGGACCGACCTCACCCCGGCCCGCCGCGAGGTCCCGGCCACGCGCATGGCCCGGCCGGCCCCGCGCCGGGGCGAGGTGCGCCTCGCGGCCTGACACGGCTACGGGGTGGCCTTCGCGGCCTCCTCGGGGGTCTTGTAGCCCTTGACGACGGGGTCCTTCTTCAGCGGCTCGTTCTCGCAGCCGAGGGCTTCCGTGGCCTGCCGTGCCATGAGGTACAGGAAGTGGATCTGGCGGTCGCGTACCTCCTGCTTCACAGCGGTACCGACGTAGGACGTGTTCGAGGCGGACGCGACGAGCAGGTTCTGCTGCGAGAGCGTGCCGAGCTTGCCGGGCAGGGCGCACTCCACGTGGAGGACCGACAGGGTTTCGTCGGACTCCCCGTAGTGGCCGTTGACGTTGTAGAAGGCGTGCGTGTCCGCAGGGCGCCCCGTGCCTTTGGGGCTTTCCCGGGAGGTCCAGTGGAAATCGACACTGAGAGTGTCGCTGCCGGAACCCCTGGGGTAGTTCAGGGCGAACGAGCACATCGGCGTACGGAATTCCGTACGCCCGGGCTCCGCGCGCGCCTTCAGCTCCTCCTTCAGCCCGTCCGCGAGATCGTCCGGAGCCTTCTCGACCCGCGTCCGGTAGTCGTCCGCGTCGAGCAGCTGGCGGACGAACTTGCCTTCGGGGGTGCCGGGGTCGGTCTGGCAGGGCTGGCTGACCGGCGGCGCGGGTTCGGGTTCGTCCGACGTGCAGCCGACCGCCGCCAGGGCGAGTGCCGCGAAGACGGCCGCTGTCTTCACTGAGCGGCGGACTCTCGGGTCACAGGTGCGTGAGGGCGGCATTGCGCCCGGCGTCATGGCCGTCGCGCGCGTTGTCCCTCGCGGACTTGAAGGCTCCCGATCCCGAAATGTCATTGTCTTCGCCCCACTTGTCGATCAGCTTGTTGGTGCCGTCCACACCCACGGCGAAGTTGTCGCTCGCGTCCTTCTTGCCCTGGGCCTCCGCCGCGTCGACGACATCCTTGGTCCAGTCGTATGACACCGCGTCGATCAATGAACCGCCCACCGTGCCCAGAACCGGGATCTCACCGATCAGACCGTTCGCCCCGGCGGCCGAATAGGCGGCGGTGTCCTCGGCCCACTCCGCCTTGTCCTTCTCCTTGTCGTCGTACACGTCGGCGCCGATCCCGTTGAGCGCGCCCATCGCACCACCGATCTGACTGCCGCGATGATCCCAGTCCGCGCTCGCGCCATGCGTCTTGTCGCCGTTGTACGGGGGAGCCGTGGCAAGCTCTTCGGCGACATAGGCCCGCTCGGTCTCGTACAGCAGAGAGAAAGCGGGAGCGTCTTCCGCGACACCCCGCATGACGCGGATAAGGCTTGCCTGCCCCACCGCGAGGTGCGCCTTGTCACCCGACCCGTTGATGGAGTCCTGGCCGGCGATTCCGCCGTACGCCGACTCCTGGCCGTTCAGGATGATGTGCGTGTCCGCCACGTAGTCGGTGAGCGCCCGCGCCATCGGCTGGCGGATGTTCTCGAGCTCCTTGGGGAATTCGTCGCCGCCCGAGTCGTCGTCGAGGAAGCGGATGGCGTTGTGCATCACCCGTGCCTGGCCCTCGGAGTGCGGACCGGGCTCGCCGGGCTTTCCGCCCGGCTCGTGGCCGGTCGACGCGGCCTCGATGGCGGCCCCGAGGCCCGCGGCCTGTTCGGGGTCCTGGATATCCAGCGTCGCGCCGTTCGGCCCGATGATGTCGTCGTACGGCCACTTCCGGTCGGTGAGCAGGTACTTCAGGTGCTCGTTCTTGTTCCCCTCCGCCTGGGGGTCGAGGAAGTACTCCGCCGATTCCGGGTTCTTGCTCATGATGCCGAGCAGGTCGTCCAGCGGGTCGACGGAAAGGCCGGGGCGCGTCGCGTCGAAGGCGTGCGCGCGCCGGTCCGGGTCCTCGTTCTTGATGATGTCGTCTCCGACGTCATTGAGGAATTCCTTGCCGTACCCGTCGCCGTGCTTCAGCAGCGTCACGAACGCCTGGTACCCGGAGGTGACCGACACTCCCTTGTCGATCCGGTCCGGGCCCACGCCCTTCAGGCCGTCCATGAAGGGCTTGTACGCGTAACTTCCGGGGTCCTTGGTGCCGGAGGCGACGGTGTTGGCGAGGCTTTCGGAGATCGAGTTGTAGAGCTTCTTGTCGCTCGCCGACACACCGGAATCGCTCGCCGCGAGGTGCATCCGGTCGGCGATCCGCACCGCGTCCTCGGCACCGAGGGCGTGCAGGTACGCCTCGCTGAAATGCTTGTCCTTGGCGTTCTCGCGCATGACATCGCGATAGTGCTTCAGTTCCTTGTCCGAGGCCTCGCCGGACTTGACCTTCTCCGACAGGGCGATCGCCTCGACGGCCTCGACGTCCCCGACCGGCTTGGCATTGAATCCGAAGGGCGCCGTGCCATCGGCACCGGACGCGTTCAGCAGGGCGACCTTGACGTCCTGGTCGAATTCGTTGACCGCCTTCACCGCGGCGCCGATATTGCTGGTGTAGGACATCTCGACGTTCCGGAGCTCAGGATCGTGGCGGATGCTGTTCGCCGTCGCCGCGTCCACCTTGCTGTAGTCATAACTCGCCACGCCGGTGTCGGACACCTTCATCCCGGCCTTGACCGCGTCGGCGACGGCGGACTCCACCTTCGCCTTGAGGTCCGTGAACTGCCCGTGTGCGTCCCGGAGCAGCGACTCCATGGCCAGGGCTTCCTTCTGCGCCGCGTCGTACTGGCCGCGCGTCACCGCGAAGTTCGGGGCGGCGATCGACGCGCTCTCGCCCAGCCACTTGTCGCCCTTGGTGACGCTCTGCACGTCCGACTCGTACAGGTCCTCGAGCTTCTTGAGCTTGCCGGCCATGTCCTTCCAGCCGTCCGCGGCCGAAGTGAGCTCGGAGAGCTTGACGTGCAGGATCTCGTAATAACTGGGCATCGTTCCCCCTCAAATGCCGGACGGTCGTGAACGCACTTATATTCCGGAGACCCTGGACTGCAGAGGGGTGAAGCCCTGCCCCGTGGCGATGTCCTGGTTGTTGAACAGCGTCGACGTGTTCCGCAGACTGGACTTCTCGCTGTTCAGCCGTCCCATGAGCCGCTTCACCTGGGTGTCCCAGTGCGCGTGGGCCTTCTTCAGGCCGGCTCCGGTGTCCCAGCCGCCGAACTCGCCGATGGCCTTCCGGGTGGACTCGTCGGCCGCGTCGGCGGCCTGCTTGGTCCCGGGCTCCAGCTTGGTCTCGATGGTGTTCGCCGCCTTCTTCTTGGCGGCGGGGGCCGTGGCCAGGTCCGGCGTGGAACCCGTCGGTCCCGTCGGTCCCGAGCCGTCGGCCGGAAGCTGGTTCAGCCGTGTGTGGGACGACTGCTGCTCCGTGACGGCCTGCTTCTGCCGAGCCCATTCCTCGTCGAACGACACGCTTTCCCCCTTGTCGAAGCCTGACTCGGGCCCCGGCCGTCGCGACGAGCGACGGCCGGGGCCCAGTTGCTGAGGGAAATATCGGTGCAGTGGCCCGCCGAACCCGGCGACGGGCCTCCGCCGTCAGGGTCCCCCCGTTGACGTGAGTCTTTGAGGGCCACTTTAGTCAGCGGGCGTGGGTGCGCAAACTCTCGGGTTGCACACGCAATCGGCGCTGTCCGTTCACGAATTGGGCACCTCGGCGGGCGGGGACCTCGGAGGTCTACTCGGGTGCGGGAGCGATCCCCGTCGGGCAGGAGCGGCCCCAGTTCGTCTCCGAGGGGGCGCTCAGCGTCGCGCCCGTACCGCCGATGCCGCAGTAGCCGTCCGGGTTCTTGTCGAGGTACTGCTGGTGGTACGCCTCCGCGGGCCAGAACGTGCGGCCCTCCGCGGGAAGGATCTCCGTCGTGATCTCGCGGAACCCGGCGCCGGTGAGGACCTGCTGGTACGCCTCGCGGGACGCGCTCGCCGCCTCCGCCTGCTCGGGGGAGTGGGTGTAGAGCGCCGAGCGGTACTGGGTGCCCACGTCATTGCCCTGGCGGAAGCCCTGGGTCGGGTTGTGGGACTCCCAGAAGAGCTTCAGGAGCTCCGCGTACGAGACGATCCGGGGGTCGAAGACGACGCGCACCGCTTCGGTGTGACCGGTCAGACCCGAGCAGGTCTCCTCGTACGAGGGATTCTCCGTGTAGCCGCCCTGGTAACCCACGAGAGTCGTCCAGACACCGTCCGTCTGCCAGAACTTGCGCTCGGCCCCCCAGAAACAGCCCAGCGCGAAATCGGCGACCTCCAGGCCCTCCGGATACGGGCCCACCAGGGGGTTGCCGAGGACCGTGTGGCGGGAAGGGACGGTGAACTCGGGCGTGGGACGGCCGCGCAGCGCCTCCTCGGGGGTGGGGAGCTGCGGGGTGCGGTGGTTCAGGAACATGCGGGGGCTCCTCCGGGGCTTGGTGTGCAGTGCGTACAACACGGGACGTGCGCCGTGGATTCCGGCGGCGCCCCCGCGGCGGTTACTGGGGAAGGGAAGCCGGGCTGCCGCCGTTCGCCTCGTATCCCGCGACCGCGAGTGCCCGGTAGACGGTGTACGCGGCGGCCGGGTCCGCACCCTCGGTCCACGGCAGCGCGCCCACGTGGCCGTCGATGTGGACGAGCTGGTTCATCGCCTCCGACCAGCGTTCCATCCGGACCAGGAACAGCACCAGCAGATGACGGACGTGCGCGAGCATCGGATCGTCGGCGCGGGCCGCGTGCACCGCGAACAGTGCGCCCTCGACCGCCTTCGTGACCACGACACTCCGGTAGAAGCCCTGCACCAGATTGACCTCCGGCAGATGCTCGTACACCGCGAACAGCGGCAGCGCCGCCAGCAGCGAGCCCTGCGGGGCGCGGGCGGCGGCCGTGGTGGCGAACCGCTCGGACTCCTCGCGCGAACCGTGCCACTTCTCGCACCAGAAGTGCAGCGCCGCGATGTGCGCGCCCATGTGCGCCGGGGCCCGGTCGATGATCTTCGCCCAGAGCTGGTCGAACTGCTCGTGGGAGTATCCGAGTCCACGGGCCACGGCCAGTTCGACGATGTACGGGACGGGGTCGCCCGGAGCCAGCAGAGCGGCCTCGCCACAGACCGTACGGGCCTCTTCCAGGATGATCCGGAAGTCATCCGTTCCCGCGGCGGAGGAACGCCACGCCTGCTGCACCAGGAACTCCGCGTGCACCGCCGCGCCGCCCGCGTCCTTCGGGGACTCCGCCCGCCAGTTGCGCAGCCACGCGCCGCCGACGCCCGGCTGCCGCATCAGCTCCAGCGAGGCCGCGCCGGCGAACGCCTGCACCCGCTGCCACCGCACCTCGCCCTCCTTGGGCGTGCCGGCCAGCAGCTGGGCGGCGGCCCGCCAGTCCTGGGTCCCCTGCACGACGTCCAGGACATCGAGAAGATCCTGGTCGGGCCCCGGCATCCGGACGTCCAGCTCCTCCTCGCGCAGGAAGCCGTACGACTCCGGGTCGGCGGCGTCGGGGGAGCCGGGCGCGACCTGACGGATGCCACCCCGGCGGCGCAGCACGAAGGGGCCGAAGACGGCGGCGAGCATGCACAGCGCGAGCAGGAACCAGAGAATCTCCATACACCCATTGTCCCCGCACGGCGCAGTGACCCGTGAGCGCCCTCGTGACGAACTACGCTCGGGCCTCATGAGCGACCAGCACAGCTTCGAGACTCTCGCGATCCACGCGGGAAACACCGCCGATCCCCTCACCGGCGCCGTTGTTCCGCCCATTTACCAGGTGTCCACGTACAAGCAGGACGGCGTGGGCGGACTGCGCGGCGGCTACGAGTACAGCCGCAGCGCCAACCCGACCCGTACCGCCCTGGAGGAGAACCTGGCAGCCCTGGAAGGCGGTCGCCGCGGACTCGCCTTCGCGTCCGGCCTCGCCGCCGAGGACTGCCTGCTCCGTACGCTGCTCACGCCCGGCGACCACGTGGTCATCCCGAACGACGCCTACGGCGGTACGTTCCGGCTGTTCGCGAAGGTCGCCTCGCGCTGGGGCGTGGAGTTCTCCGTCGCCGACACCTCGGACGTGGCCTCCGTCAGGGCGGCGATCACCCCGCGCACCAAGGCGATCTGGGTGGAGACCCCGTCCAACCCGCTTCTCGGGATCACGGACATCGCGGCCGTCGCCGACGTCGCCCGCCAGGCGGGGGCGCGCCTGGTCGTCGACAACACCTTCGCGAGCCCGTACCTCCAGCAGCCCCTCGCCCTCGGCGCGGACGTCGTGGTGCACTCCACCACCAAGTACATGGGCGGCCACTCCGACGTCGTCGGCGGCGCGCTGATCGCCAACGACCCGACGCTGGCGGAGGAGTTGGCCTATCACCAGAACGCGATGGGCGCGGTCGCCGGGCCCTTCGACGCCTGGCTGGTGCTGCGCGGCATCAAGACCCTCGCGGTCCGTATGGACCGGCACGACGCGAACGCCACGAAGGTCGCCGACCTGCTGACCCGTCACCCCAAGGTGGACAGCGTCCTGTACCCGGGCCTGCCGGAGCACCCCGGGCACGAGATCGCCGCCAAGCAGATGAAGGCGTTCGGCGGAATGGTCTCGTTCCGGGTCGCGGGCGGTGAGGCGGCGGCGGTCGAGGTCTGCAACCGCGCCAAGCTGTTCACCCTCGGTGAGTCGCTGGGCGGCGTCGAGTCGCTCATCGAGCACCCGGGCCGGATGACGCACGCCTCCGCCGCGGGATCCCCGCTGGAGGTCCCGGCCGACCTGGTCCGTCTGTCCGTCGGCATCGAGAACGCGGACGACCTGCTGGCCGACCTGACGCAGGCGCTCGGCTAGGTCGTGTCCTAGGACCCTCTGTCCGTCCGGCGGTGAGCGCGATGCGATCGCCGGGCGGGCCCGTCCCCCTCAGACGCCGACCTTCTCGTCCTCCAGGGAGGCGCGGACCTCCGCGCGCAACTCCGGGCTGTCGGTGTGCTCATGGACGGAGACGGCGTGCTCGGTGGCGGCCCGGACGACTTCTTCCTCTTCACCGGAGATGGTGAGGGTGCAGTTCGAAACGCTCGGGTACTTCCGGCAGTCGGCGACTTTCCTGGTCATGACGGCCTCCTCGGCTCGTACGGCATGCCGACCCTTCCAGGATAGATCCGGCGGGTCGGGGCGCACGGCGGCCCGCGTCACCAGCCCTCCAGCGGCGGCGTCGTCCCGGCCGGCGGGACGACCCACGGCCTGGTGACCCCCGCCCACACCACGAAGGCGACCACCGCCGCGCACATCAGGCACACCAGCACCCGGCGCACGGCACGGTGGCGGCGCAGCAGCCGGGCGCCGCGTTCCGCCGCCCGCAGCGCCAGATCGGCGGGTACGTGCGGACGCGGAGCCTCCAGCATCCGGCGGACCTCGTCCACCTTGCGGTCGGGACGGCCGGGACGGGCACGGCGCTCGTTCGTCACGTGCCCCCCAGCAGCCGTGCGACGGGGCGCTCCGGGCGCTCCGGCGGTTCCGGCGGTTCCGGGGCCGTGTACGTCCTGACGACGGCCCTGGTGCAGATCGCCCGCACCCGTTCCGCCGGCAGCCCGAGCAGCGCCGCCGCCTGCTCCTCGGCGACCCCCTCGTACAGACGCAGGACGAGCACCAGGCGCTCCTGCGGGGTCAGTCGTTCCAGCAGACCGCCGTGCGGCCGGTGGTGACGCCACGCCTCCCGAGCGAACCGGGTGACGAGCTCCTGGCGGGTCCGGTCGTACGGGTCCTCGCCGCGCAGCCGGTCCCACTCCGCGTACGTGTGCGCCAGCGCCCCGGTCAGCAGCCGCAGAGCCCGGAGGTTGGCCCCCGGAGTTTCGGCGGGCTCGGCCGTGAGGAGCGTGGCGGTGTGCAGCAGACGGCCTGCCGCGCCCGCGACGAAGTCCTCGAACTCCTGGGCGCGGCGGCGCTGCCGGTCGGCCTGCCGCTCTCGCATACCCCATCGGAGACCCGGCGGGAGCCCCGGGTCAAGAGGTGTGCGCGACCGGCCGGCGGTCAGTCCTCCGGCTGGGCCTGGTGCGCGGCCTGGCGCGCGGCCAGTGCCGCGTTGAACCGGGTGAGCAGGGTGCAGAACGTGTCGCGCTCCTCCGTGCTCCAGTCGTCCGTCACCTGCGACATCAGCTCGCGCCGCGAGGAGCGGACCTCGTCGAGACGGGCCTGCCCGCGCGGGGACAGCTGGAGCACCACGGCGCGGCCGTCCTCCGGGTGCGAGGTGCGCTTGACCAGACCGGTGTCGACGAGGGGGGCGACCTGGCGGGTCACGGTGGAGGAGTCGATGCCCATCCCGGCGGCCAGTGCCTTGACGCCCATCGGGCCTTCGCGGTCCAGCCGGTTCAGGAGCAAGTAGGCGGCCCGGTCCATGGAGTTGCGGACCTGGCCGACGCCCCCGAGGCGGGTCTGTTCGGCACGGCGGGCGAAGACGGCCACCTGGTGCTGGAGCGCATCGAGAAGGTGGTCGGTACCCGGGTTGCCGGGGGCGGTGCCCCCGGAAGGAGACGCAGCAGTCGTCATGTCCTGAGGGGGCATGGCCGGGCTCTCTTCGTGCGGTGTCGGATGAGTGGGGGACAGAGTACGCGGCCACGGGGCAACGCGTACCAGCGCTGCACAAACCTGTGGACACCACCGCAGTCCGCCATGAGACGAGTCGGCCGCGACCGGCCCGAGCTGCAAGACTTGCTGTCATGAGCTTCCGCGCGTCAGGCCCCTTTCCGCCCGTGATCCTCGACGATGTCCGCGGGGCGCGGAAGATGCTGTCGGGCGTGGCCAGAGTGACCGCGATGGAGGGCAGCCGGTATCTGACGGAGCTGGTCGGAGCGCCGGTCCACTTCAAGTGCGAGAACCTCCAGCGCACCGGATCGTTCAAGCTGCGCGGCGCGTACGTACGGATCTCCGGGCTCACGCCGGAGGAGCGGGCCGCCGGAGTGGTCGCCGCGAGTGCCGGAAACCATGCGCAGGGTGTCGCACTCGCCTCTTCGCTGCTCGGCGTACGGTCCACGGTCTTCATGCCGGTGGGCGCACCCCTGCCGAAGGTCTCCGCGACCCGCGAGTACGGCGCGCAGGTCCGGATGCACGGTCATGTCGTCGACGAGACGCTCGCCGCCGCCGAGGAGTACGCGGAGCGGACCGGCGCCGTCTTCATCCACCCGTTCGACCACCCGGACATCATCGCGGGGCAGGGCACGGTCGGCCTGGAGATCCTCGAACAGTGCCCGGAGGTCCGCACCATCGTCGTCGGGATCGGCGGCGGCGGCCTCGCCGCGGGCATCGCGGTGGCCGTCAAGGCGCTGCGCCCCGACGTCAGGGTCGTCGGTGTCCAGGCCGCCGGCGCGGCCGGCTATCCGCCGTCGCTCGCCGCCGGCCACCCCGTCGCGGTCGTCTCGCCCCAGACGATGGCCGACGGGATCAAGGTGGGACGCCCCGGCGACATCCCCTTCCGCCTCGTCCAGGAGCTGGTCGACGAGGTCCGTACGGTCTCCGAGGACGAGCTCTCCAGTGCGCTGCTGCTCTGCCTGGAGCGGGCCAAGCTCGTCGTAGAGCCGGCCGGGGCCAGCCCGGTGGCGGCGCTGCTCAGCGACCCGAAGGCGTTCGCGGGGCCGGTCGTCGCGGTGCTGTCCGGCGGCAATGTGGACCCCCTGCTGATGCAGCGCATCCTGACGCACGGCATGGCGGCGGCGGGCCGCTATCTGAGCCTGCGGCTCCGGCTGACCGACCGCCCCGGGGCGCTGGCCACGCTCCTCGCCGCGCTCTCCGTGGCCGACGCCAACGTCCTGGACATCAGCCATGTGCGGACCGATCCGCGGCTGGGCCTCACGGAGGCGGAGGTCGAGCTGCACCTGGAGACGAAGGGCCCCGCGCACTGCGACGAGGTGTCCGCGGCGCTGCGCGACGCGGGCTATCTCGTGATGAGCTGAATACTCGCTTTCGCCGCGCGCGCCCCGTGGGACGTCCCTAGGATCTGCACAGGAAGTCACCCAAAACGCAACGGGGGGAATCCCACATGCCAGGCGCCATATACGCCGAAGGTCTGGTGAAGACCTTCGGCGACGTACGAGCACTGGACGGCGTGGACCTGGACGTGCCGGAGGGCACGGTCCTGGGTCTCCTCGGACCCAACGGTGCCGGAAAGACGACCGCGGTGCGCGTCCTGACCACGCTCCTCCAGCCGGACAGCGGAACGGCGGTCGTGGCGGGCATCGACGTACTGAAGCATCCCAACGAGGTCCGCCGCTCGATCGGGCTCTCCGGCCAGTTCGCCGCGGTCGACGAGTATCTGACCGGCCGCGAGAACCTCCAGATGGTCGGGCAGCTCTACCAGATGAGCGCGCGCGACGCGAAGGCCAGGGCGGGGCAGCTGCTGGAGCGGTTCAACCTCGCCGACGCCGCCGACCGAACCGCCAAGACGTACTCCGGCGGAATGCGCCGCCGCCTCGACCTGGCGGCGGCGCTCGTCGTCTCCCCGCCCGTCATGTTCATGGACGAGCCGACAACCGGACTCGACCCCCGCAACCGGCAGCAGCTGTGGGAGGTCATCCAGGAGCTCGTGGCCGGCGGTACGACGCTCCTGCTGACCACGCAGTATCTGGAGGAGGCCGACCACCTGGCCGACGACATCTGTGTCATCGACCACGGAAAGGTCATCGCCCGCGGCACCTCCGACGAGCTGAAGGCCCGCACCGGCGGCGAGCGCGTCGAAGTCGTCGTCCACCGGAAGGACGAGATCGAACCCGCCCGCGAGGTGCTCACCGTGCTCGGCGAGGGCGAGGTCAGCGTCGCCGCGCACACCCGCAAGCTGACCGTCCCGGTCAGTGGCGGGGCCAAGCTGCTCGCCGAGGTCATCCGCGATCTCGACGCCCGCGGCGTCGAGATCGACGACATCGGTCTGCGCCGTCCCACCCTCGACGACGTCTTCATGTCGCTCACCGGCCATGCCGCGGAGCTGGAGACGAACGGGGAGACCGCCAAGGAGGCCGTCACGTGACCGCCGTAACGGACGCGGCCGAGGCGCGGGCCCGCAGGCCGCGCGGCGGCCTGGAGCAGTCGGTCGCCGACTCGCTCGTCGTCGCCAAGCGCAATCTGATCCGGATGACCCGCATCCCCGAGATGGTCATCTTCGGGCTGATCCAGCCGATCATGTTCGTGGTGCTGTTCAGCTACGTGTTCGGCGGCTCCATGAGCGTCGGGGGCTCCACCGACCCGGCGACGTACCGGGAGTTCCTGATGGCGGGCATCTTCGCCCAGACCGTCACGTTCGCCACGGCGGGCGCCGGAGCGGGCATCGCCGACGACATGCACAAGGGGCTCATCGACCGGTTCCGCTCCCTGCCGATGGCCCGGGGGGCGGTGCTCACCGGACGTACGCTCGCCGACCTCGTACAGACCGCGCTGACCGTCGTCGTCCTCGCGATCGTCGCGCTGCTCGTCGGCTGGCGCATCCACGAGGGCATCCCCAAGGCGCTGGCCGCCTTCGGGCTGCTGCTCTTCCTCGGGTACGCGTTCTCCTGGATCGGCGCGCTGATCGGGCTGTCGGTGCGCACCCCCGAGGCGGCCACCTCCGGCGGGCTGATCTGGCTCTTCCCGGTGACGTTCATCTCGAACGCCTTCGTGGACTCCAGCCAGATGGCCTCCTGGCTCCAGCCGATCGCCGACTGGAACCCGTTCAGCGCGACCGTCCAGGCGTGCCGGGAACTCTTCGGCAACCCCGGCGTGTCGACCTCCGACGCCTGGCCGATGCAGCACGCGGTCTGGGCGTCGCTGATCTGGTCCGCCGTGATCATCCTGGTCTTCCGGACCCTCGCGGTCCGCAAGTACCGCTCGGCGACCGCCTGAGTTCCGGGCCCGGACAGCGCAGTGGGCCCCGGCCGTGCACGCACGGCCGGGGCCCACTGGTGTTCCGATCGGGGCGGCTCAGCCCTTGTACGGCTTCGCCGCGAGAATCTTCACCTTGGCGATCTTGCCGTTCGGCAGCTCGTACTCGGCGTCCTCGCCCATCCGCTTGCCGTTGACACCCGTGCCGAGCGGGGACTGCGGGGAGTACGTCTCAAGGTCCGAACTCGCGTACTCGCGCGAGGCGAGCAGGAACTCCAGGGTGTCGTCCGGGTCGCCGTCGAAGGCGATCGTCACGATCATGCCGGGCTCGACGACGCCGTCGTCGGCAGGTTCCTCGCCGACCTTGGCGTGCTCCAGGAGCTGCGTCAGCTGGCGCACCCGGAGCTCCATCTTGCCCTGCTCCTCCTTGGCCGCGTGGTACCCGCCGTTCTCCCGGAGGTCACCCTCCTCACGGGCCGCCGCGATCTTTACGGCGATCTCCGTGCGCGCGGGACCAGACAGGTAGTCCAGCTCGGCCTTGAGCTGGTTGTACGCCGCCGGCGTGAGCCAGGTGACGTTATCGCTGGTCTGGGTCACAGGGTGCTCCTCGTCGGTACTGGGAATACAAAGCATCGCCCTACCCAGAAGCATGTTCCTCCACGGGTGGGCGAAACCACGAGCCTAACAATTCCGCAGGAAAAGGGGGAGAAGGTAAACGGCATACGCGTCGGACCAGCAGGTCAGCGCGACGCCCCGCCGTCGGCGGTGCAGCCCATCAGCTCGACCGCGGTGGCCCGTGCCGTCGTCCGCAGGGAGACGACCTCGTCGATCCGGCCGGTCGGCGCGTCGAAGCGGAAGTCCTTGCGGGCGACCTCGCTGCCGTCCTCGCTCAGCGAGCGCAGCGTGCAGTAGCCGCCGGCGTCCGGATCCTTGCGGACTTCGAGGTGGGCCTCGACCCGCTCGTCCGAGACGACCTTGGACTTGATGACCTCGGCGTTGATGTCCTTGCCGCCGACGTAGTCGAAGCCGATCCAGACGATCACGCCCAGCAGACCGGCGCCCAGTACCGCGCCGATGATCTTGAGCTTGCGGTCGGCTCGCTGATCCTCGGACCGGCCGTAGCGCCCTTCGGACACCGCCTCGCGTACCGCAGTCATGATCGTTCCTCCTGTGCCGGGGATCGAGGAATTTTCCGCCCCCCGGTTCGGTCACTATAGAAGCCGCCCACCCGCCACCCGACCGCCACCCCAGCATCGACGTCCCTGCGGGACGGCACCCTGATGGCGACCAATCACTGAGGATCGAGTCTTGACTGAGCAGCTGCGCCTGATGGCCGTTCACGCCCACCCCGACGACGAGTCGAGCAAGGGCGCCGCCACCATGGCCAAGTACGTGTCCGAGGGGGTGGACGTGCTGGTTGTCACCTGCACCGGGGGCGAACGCGGCTCCATCCTCAACCCGAAGCTCCAGGGGGACGCGTACATCGAGGAGAACATCCACGAGGTACGCAAGAAGGAGATGGACGAGGCCCGGGAGATCCTGGGCGTCGAGCAGGAGTGGCTCGGCTTCGTCGACTCGGGTCTGCCCGAGGGCGACCCGCTGCCGCCGCTGCCCGAGGGCTGCTTCGCACTGGAGGACGACGAGACGGCGGCGGGGCGTCTCGTCGCGAAGATCCGTGCGTTCCGGCCGCAGGTCATCACGACGTACGACGAGAACGGCGGATACCCGCACCCCGACCACATCAAGACGCACACGATCACGATGATCGCGTTCGACGGGGCCTCGGACACCGAGAGGTTCCCCGAGGCGGAGTTCGGCCCGGCGTTCGCGCCGCAGAAGCTCTACTACAACCAGGGCTTCAACCGGCCGCGCACCGTCGCCCTCCACGAGGCGCTCCTCGCCCGCGGGCTGGAGTCCCCGTACGGGGAGTGGCTGGAGCGCTGGAAGGAGTTCGCGCGCGACGAGCGGACGCTGACCACGTTCGTTCCGTGCGACGAGTTCTTCGAGATCCGCGACAAGGCGCTGATCGCGCACGCGACGCAGATCGATCCGGACGGCGGCTGGTTCCGGGTTCCGATGGACATCCAGCGGGAGGTCTGGCCGACCGAGGAGTACGAGCTGGCGAAGTCTCTGGTCGATACCTCCCTCCCCGAGAGCGACCTCTTCGCGGGCATCCGCGACAATGCCTGATATGTACGCGACCCAGGCACTGACCCACCTCGTCCCTCTCGCCAAGGAGGTCGACGACAACAAGGTGACTCCCGGCGTCCTCGGCTTCATCGTCTTCGCGGCGCTCGCCGTGGCCGTGTGGTTTCTGATGAAGTCGATGAACCGCCACATGGGCAAGGTCGACTTCGAGGAGGCGCCGGACGAGACCCCGGTTCCGGGCTCGGCCGAACCGGGCAGGCCCACCGCCTGACCGGTGGTGGGTGCCCGGGTTGTCCGCCTGAGCGGTGGGTGGTCGGGTGGGGCCCCTCCGGAGTGTCTCCTCGGGACGGGCGTGGCACCCGGGTACGGAGCGAACGAACCCGGGTCCTACGCCCGCCCCTGCGGGGACCCTCCTGCACGGCCCCACCCGTGTCTCGTCGATCCCTGCGGCCCGGTGGCACGGCATCCCGGCCACGATGCCGTCTGCGCACCCCCGGTGGCACGGCCCGCAGCGACTCACCGGCCGGTCCGGGGCCGTGCAGGAGGGTCCCCGCAGGGTGACGAACAGATACCCGGGTACGGAGACGTCTCCGCCGAACGTTCGTTGCCCGAGGAGACACTCCGGAGGGGCCCCGGACCAACCCCGAACGGGCAACCCGGGACCGGGGCACCACCAACCAGCCCGTCCGGCGCTTGAGGACAAAACGGCGCCGCGGACCCTTACGCACGCGCAGGGCCCAGCGGAACGCCCATGACCTCCCGCGCGTGACGGCCCGGCGTCAGGCCCAGGTGCCACGCCTGCCAGCCGTCCTCCAGGTCCACCCCGCGCCCCAGGATCACGGCGAACGTCTCCGCGCAGTCCTCCAGCTTGGGGTCCCGGCTCGGGTGCGCGGCCGTCACCAGCTCCGCCAGCTCCTGCTGGGCCACCGCCGTCCCCACCTCGCTGCCGCCCGGTGACGCGTACGGCAGGAGCGTGCACCGCAGGAAACGGGCCCAGTCACCGCCGCGGGCGTCCCCGTACGAGGCGAACAGCTCGACCGCCTCGTCGCACAGGGCCAGCGCCTGACCGGCCCGCTGGTTGCCCGCGTCGATCAGCGCCAGCTCCAGGCACGTCCAGCCCTCCCCGTGGGCGACGCCGATGCGCCGGAAGTCGGCCCGCGCGTCCACCAGCAGCTGACGGGCGAAGCCGGAGTTGCGCAGATTCCCGGTCCGCGCCGCCCGCTGGTCGCGGGTCACCCGCCCGGAGTGGTGGCGGGCGCACGCCAGGCCGTACACGTCGCGCATCCGGGAGAACATCGTGCGCGCCCGCTCCAGCTCACGTACCGCCTCGTCGGTGTCGCCCTCCTCCTCCAGGGCCTGGCCCAGGTAGTACCGCGTCCACGCCTCGCCCCGTGCGTCCTCGTTGTCCCGGTGCCGGGACAGGGCCAGCCGTAGCTGCTCCACCGCGGGCGCCGGGTCGCCGTCGAGCAGCCGGGCGCGGGCGAGCTGGGTCAGGGCCCAGGCCGCACCGCGTTCGTCCCGGGTGCGGCCGTAGAGGTCGAGCGCGGTCCGCAGCTCGTCCTCCGCCCGTGCCACCTCGCCCATCCGCAGGCAGACCTGGCCGAGCTGGAAGTGCGACCACGCCTCACCGTGCAGGGACTCGCCCTCCCGGTGCAGCCGCAGCGCGGTGTCGAGCAGGGTCAGGGCCTCCGCCAGATTGGCCCGGTCCCGCTCGACGGCGGCCAGGGCGTGCAGCGACCAGGCGCGGTCCTCGGCCTGCTCGTCGGAGGACTGCAGGTCCAGCGCCTCGCGCAGCCGCGCCGACGCCTCAGTGAGGTTGCCCTGGTGGTGCAGGGTGATGCCGAGCGAGCAGAGGGCCAGCGCGGCGCCGGCGTCGTTCTGCGCCTCGCGGTACAGGCCGACGACGGAGGACAGCGTCGTGCGGGCCTTGTCGAGCTCGCCGAGCTGCCGGGCCGCGATGCCCGTACGCCACTGGACCGACCGCTCCAGGAGCCCCTTGTCGACGGCCTGCGTCAGCTCGCTGATCTCGCCCAGCCGGTAGAGGTCGCCGCGCAGCAGGCAGTAGTCGCACAGCGCGCCCAGCAGGTGGAGGACGGCGCCCTGGTCGACGTCCTCCGCGTGCCGCAGCGCCGAGGTGATGAAGCTCGACTCGTCGTCCAGCCAGCGCAGGGCCGCGTCCAGCGAGCCGAAGCCGTGTGCCCCGAACTGTCCGGCACGCGTGGACATCTTGCCGTCGACCATGCGGATCACCGCGTCCGCGAGCTCCGCGTAGCTCTGGATCAGCCGCTCCTGGGCGGCGGTGCGGTCGGCGGGCTCCTCCTCGTCGAGCAGCCGGGCCAGGGCGAAGCCCCGTACGAGGTCGTGGAGCCGGTAGCGCGAGCCGCGCACGTGGGAGAGGAGCCCGGCCCCGGCCAGTGCCGTCAACAGCCGCTCGGCCTCCTGCTCGTCCGTGGCCAGCAGGGCGGCGGCTGCCGCCGCGCCCAGGCTCGCCCGGCCGGCCAGGGCGAGCCGCCGCAGCAGCCGCCTGGCCTGCTCGGGCTGGTCGGTGTAGCGGAGCCACAGGGCGCGCTCGGCCGGGGCGACCGGGCCGTAGGCACCGAGGTCGGCGGCGAGGGCGCTGCGGGTGCGGGCGCCGAGCGAGGAGCCCGCTATGCGCAGGGCCAGCGGCAGCCCGCCGCACAGCTCGACGACGGTGTCCGTGGACGGGTAGTCGTACGGTCCGCCCTCCTCCTCGTCGGCCACCTCGCGCAGCAGTTCCTCGGCGCCGGCGGCGTCCAGGCCGCCCACGGGCAGCTGGTGCACCCAGGCCGGGACGGAGTCCGGCAGGTCGAGGGGTTCGCGGGCGGTGACGAGCACCAGGCTGTCGGAACGTTCCGGCAGGAGCGTGCGGACCTGGGCGGCGTCGGTGGCGTCGTCGAGGACGATCGTGACGGGGGTGCCGGTGAGGTGCTGGTGGTAGAGCTCGCTCAGCCGCCGTACCTGCTGTTCGGCGGAGGCCCTCTCCCGGAAGAGCAGCTGCTCGCGGGGTGCGCCCAGCCGGTTGAGCAGGTGCAGCAGGGCGTCACGGGTCGGCAGGGGGGTCTCCCCGGCCACGTCGCCGCGCAGATCGACCACGCACGCCCCCCGGAACTGGTCCTTGAGGGCGTGGGCCGCCCGTACGGCCAGTGCCGTGCGTCCGGTACCGGGCGCACCGTGCAGCACGACGACGGTCGGCCGGGTCTCGGTGGCCGCGCGGGCCGTCCGTACCCACTGGGCGATCTGCGCCAGCTCGGTGCGGCGGCCCGCGAACGGGCCTTCTTTGGACGGTAGTTGGCCGAAGGACTGCTGGAGGAGCGACCGGGTGCGGGCCGCCGCGCTGCGGTCCGTACCGCGCAGTTGCGGTACGACGGATGCGGCGGCCTTCTTCGCGGGGCGCGCGGAGGCGCTGAGCATCCGCTGCTGGTCGAGGTACGGGCGGATGCCCCGTACCTCCAGGGCCGTCAGCCACTGGAGCCGCAGCTGTCCGGGGCCGCCCGGCTGGTTCAGGGCGCCCGCCCTGCGGTGGGCGGCGGGCCAGTGGGAGGCGGTCACCTTGGCGACGGTGGCCGCGGCGCCCGCGACGGCGACGACGGCGCCCGCGCCGACGGCGAGACCGGTGGCCGTGCCGAGCGCGAGGTCCGCTCCGACGGCAGCCGCAGAGGCAACTCCCGTGACCAGCAGGGGCGTTCCGAGCGCCGTCCTGCTGAACCTCTGCGACAGCGGCTGCTGCCCTGCCTCCGCCGCGTCGAGCGCCTGCACGTACGCGGCGTACTCCTCGCCCGCCCCGGCGGCCATGGTGTCGAGCGCGGCCCGCGCCCGCGTCAGCAGCGCGCCCGCATCGCTCCGTCCGCCGGTCCGGCGCGCCTCCTCCTCCACCGCGCGTACCAACAGCCTTTCGGCTTCGGCCCGATGGCTCTCCCGCATGTGTCCCCCTTGGTCACCCCGAGTACGCCCGCACCGGCCGGCATCGTGACCCGGTGTCCTGCGGGGCGCGGGCGAACGGTTTGCGCAGACGACTTCCCCGAATCTCCGCGGGCATGCCACTCACGGCCGTCGGCGTGGCGGAAATGGAGATGCGATGCGTTCAACCGCCACGTAGTGTCGACGCCCGTGGAACCGCTCAGTGAACGACAGATCAGGTCATCCTTCGTGAATTGCACCAAGGGTGAGGCGGCGCGGCTCAAGCTGCCGCTCGACTTCGGCGAACTGCCCTGGGAGGACCTGGACTTCCTCGGGTGGGTCGATCCGGGCGCCCCGCTGCGGGCCCACATCGTGCTGCCCCGGGCGGACGGACCCCTGGGATTCTCGCTGCGCGTCCCCTCCGTACGGCGGACCAGCGCCGTGAAGTCCAGCCTCTGCCAGATCTGTCTGACGGGTCACGCCTCCTCCGGAGTCTCCCTGCTCGCCGCCCCCTTGGCCGGTGCGAAGGGCCGTGAGGGCAACACCGTCGGCATCTACATCTGCGCCGATCTCGCCTGCCCGCTGTACGTGCGGGGCAAGCGGCAGCCGAAGCTGCGGACCGGGCGTTACGAGGAGTCCCTGACCACGGAGGAGCGCCTCGCCCGCATGACGGGAAACCTGGACGCCTTCGCGGCCCGGGTGACGGAGGGGCGCGGCACGGCGCTCTGACGTGGCGTGTGGGCGGGGCTCCGCCGCGTACGCAAGGATTGGGGCATGCCGAACCGACTCGCGCACGCCACGTCCCCCTACCTCCTTCAGCACGCGGACAACCCCGTCGACTGGTGGCAGTGGGAGCCCGCCGCCTTCGAGGAAGCCCGCCGGCGCAACGTGCCGGTGTTCCTCAGCGTGGGGTACAGCTCGTGCCACTGGTGTCATGTGCTCGCTCACGAAAGCTTCGAGGACGAGACGACCGCGGCCTATATGAACGAGCACTTCGTCTCGGTGAAGGTGGACCGCGAGGAGCGTCCCGACGTGGACGCCGTCTACATGGAGGCGGTGCAGGCGGCCACCGGGCAGGGCGGCTGGCCCATGTCCGTCTTCATGACACCGGACGGCGAACCGTTCTACTTCGGTACCTACTTCCCGCCCGCTCCCCGGCACGGCCTGCCCTCCTTCCAGCAGGTCCTCGACGGCGTCCACACCGCGTGGACGAGCCGCCGCGAGGAGGTCGGGGAGGTCGCCGAGAAGATCACCCGTGACCTGGCGGCGCGGGAGCTGGTCTCCGGCGCGGGCGACGGGCTCCCCGGCGAGGCGGAGCTCGCCCAGGCGCTGCTCGGGATCAGCCGGGAGTACGACACGGAGAGCGGATGGCTCGGTGGTGGCGACACCAAGTTCCCGCCGAGCATGCTGATCGAGTTCCTGCTGCGCCACCACGCCCGCACGGAGTCCGACGGGGCGCTGGAGATGGCCGAGGGGATCTGCGACGCCATGGCGCGCTCCAGCCTCTTCGACCAGCTGGGCGGCGGCTTCCACCGGTACGTCCTGCGTCAGCGGCCCGACGGCGCCCTGGTGCCGCACTTCGAGAAGATGCTCTACGACAACGCGCTGCTCTGCCGGGTCTACGCGCACGTCTGGCGGGCCACGGGCTCCGAGCAGGCCCGCCGGGTCGCGCTGGAGACCGCCGACTTCATGGTGCGGGAACTGCGGACGACGGAGGGCGGCTACGCATCGGCGCTGGACGCCGACAGCGAGGCCGCGGACGGCAGCCACGTCGAGGGTGCCTACTACGTGTGGACGGCGGCGCAGCTGCGGGAGGTCCTGGGGGAGGAGGACGCCGCGTTCGCCGCGGAGTGCTTCGGGGTCACCGAGGAGGGCACCTTCGAGGAGGGGGCCTCCGTCCTGCAGTTTCCCCGCACGGAGAGGGAGGCGGACCCGGCGCGGCTCGCCGACGTGCGGGCCCGGCTGCTGGCGGCGCGCGAACCGCGGGTGCGGCCGGGGCGCGACGACAAGGTCGTCGCCGCGTGGAACGGCCTGGTGATCGCCGCGCTCGCCGAGACGGGCGCGTACTTCGAGCGGCCCGATCTGATCGAGCGGGCCACCGAGGCGGCCGATCTGCTCGTCCGCGTGCACATGGGCGACGTGGCCCGGCTGTCACGGACCTCCAGGGACGGCCGCGTGGGCGGGCACGCCGGGGTGCTGGAGGACTACGGCGACGTCGCGGAGGGCTTCCTCGCGCTGGCCTCGGTCACCGGCGAGGGCGTCTGGCTGGAGTTCGCGGGCTTCCTGCTCGACATCGTGCTGGAGCGCTTCACGGGTGAGGGCGGCCAGCTGTACGACACGGCCGACGACGCCGAGCAGCTGATCCGCCGGCCGCAGGACCCCACCGACAGCGCCACTCCGGCGGGCTGGACGGCCGCGGCGGGTGCGCTGCTCTCGTACGCCGCCCACACCGGCTCGGAGGCGCACCGCACCGCCGCGGAGGGCGCGCTCGGTGTCGTGAAGGCGCTCGGGCCGCGTGCGCCCCGCTTCATCGGCTGGGGTCTGGCGGTCGCGGAGGCGCTGCTGGACGGGCCGCGCGAGGTCGCGGTCGTGGGGCCGGTCGGCGGCGCACTGCACCGGGTCGCGCTGCTGGGCAAGGCGCCGGGCGCGGTGGTCGCGGCGGGCGAGGGACCGGCTGCCGGCACGGAGTTCCCGCTGCTCGTGGACCGGCCGCAGGTGAACGGCGAGCCGACCGCGTACGTCTGCCGGCACTTCGTCTGTGACGCGCCGACCACCGACGCACAGGAGCTGGCGCGCACGCTGGGCGGCTGACCCCGGTCCCGTACGGCCCGGGGGCCGGGCCGTACGGGGGTGCGGTCACCCGTGCTGGTAGGCCACCAGGGAGATGCCGACGTAGTGCGCGGCGAACGCCGCGAGCGTCAGCGAGTGGAAGACCTCGTGGAAGCCGAACCAGCGCGGTGAGGGGTTGGGGCGCTTGATCCCGTAGATGACGCCGCCCGCGCTGTAGAGGACTCCTCCGACGATGACGAGCACGAGGACGGCGATGCCGCCGGTGCGCATGAAGTCCGGGAGGAAGAACACCGCGGCCCAGCCCATCGCGATGTAGCAGGGGGTGTAGAGCCAGCGGGGGGCGCCGACCCAGAACACCCGGAACGCGATTCCCGCGAGTGCTGCCACCCATACCGCCCACAGAAGGGGCCGGCCGGTGGAATCCGGGAGAAGGAGCAGGGTCAGCGGGGTGTAGGTGCCCGCGATGATCAGAAAGATATTGGCGTGGTCGAGCCTGCGGAGCACGGCTTCGCCGCGTGGTCCCCAGGTGCCGCGGTGGTAGATCGCGCTGACGCCGAACAGCAGGCAGGCGCTCAGGACGAACACGGCGCAGGCGACCCTGGCCCGTGTGCTGTCGGTCAGTGCGACCAGGGTGATCCCGGCGATCAGGACCGCCGGAAACATCCCGGCGTGCAACCAGCCACGCATCCGTGGCTTCACCGGTACGGAGTCGGGCTCGGCGATCACGGGCGCGGCGGCGTCGGCGGCAGCAGTCATAACGGCATGTTACCTACGCTCCCGTAGGTAACAGGCAGGAGTGGCGATGCTCACGTGTGCGGCCCCCTGGACATATGGGCGGAAGAGTCGGATGATCAAATGAGTGCGGTCGGCACCGGATGAGCGCCATGGGAATTTGAAGGGGTTGAAGCATCCGGGTCGCAGCCCCCACGGGGCCTTCCAGCAGACACCCTCGACAAGGAGCGATCGTGGCGCGCGACATCGCGGCTCCCCTCACTGTTCCCACCAACCACCAGGAACTCATCTCCTGGGTCGACGAGATCGCAGCGATCACCGAGCCGGACCGGGTGGTCTGGTGCGACGGTTCCGAGGCGGAGTACGAGCGCCTGTGCGACGAGCTCGTCGCCAAGGGAACCTTCACGAAGCTGAACGAGGCCAAGCGCCCGAACTCGTACTACGCCGCGTCCGACCCGAGCGATGTCGCCCGCGTCGAGGACCGCACGTACATCTGCTCCGCGAAGGAGGAGGACGCGGGCCCGACGAACCACTGGAAGGCCCCCGCCGAGATGCGGGACGTCTTCACCGGTGAGAACGGCGTCTTCCGCGGCTCCATGCGCGGTCGCACCATGTACGTCGTGCCCTTCTGCATGGGCCCGGTCGGCTCCCCGCTCTCCGCGATCGGTGTCGAGATCACCGACTCCGCGTACGTCGCGGTCTCCATGCGCACCATGACCCGCATGGGACAGGCCGTGCTGAACGAGCTCGGCGACGACGGCTTCTTCGTCAAGGCCGTCCACACCCTCGGTGCGCCGCTCGCCGAGGGCGAGGCCGACGTCCCGTGGCCGTGCAACACCACCAAGTACATCTCGCACTTCCCCGAGGACCGCGAGATCTGGTCCTACGGCTCCGGCTACGGCGGCAACGCCCTGCTCGGCAAGAAGTGCTACGCGCTGCGCATCGCCTCCGTCATGGCGCGCGACGAGGGCTGGCTCGCCGAGCACATGCTGATCCTGAAGCTGACGCCGCCGCAGGGCGAGCCGAAGTACGTCACGGCCGCCTTCCCCTCGGCCTGCGGCAAGACGAACCTCGCCATGCTGGAGCCGACGATCGACGGCTGGACCGTCGAGACGATCGGCGACGACATCGCCTGGATGCGGTTCGGCGAGGACGGCCAGCTGTACGCGATCAACCCGGAGGCCGGCTTCTTCGGTGTCGCGCCGGGCACGGGTGAGCACACCAACGCCAACGCCATGAAGACGATGTACGGCAACTCCGTCTTCACGAACGTCGCGCTGACGGACGACGGCGACGTGTGGTGGGAGGGCATGACCGAGGAGCCGCCCGCGCACCTCACGGACTGGAAGGGCAACGACTGGACCCCCGAGTCCGGCGTCCCCGCCGCCCACCCCAACTCCCGCTTCACCGTGCCGGCCGGGCAGTGCCCGATCATCGCGCCCGAGTGGGAGGACCCGAAGGGTGTGCCGATCTCGGCGATCCTCTTCGGTGGACGCCGCGCCTCGGCCGTCCCGCTGGTCACCGAGTCCTTCGACTGGCAGCACGGCGTGTTCCTCGGAGCCAACGTCGCCTCCGAGAAGACCGCCGCCGCCGAGGGCAAGGTCGGCGAGCTGCGCCGCGACCCGTTCGCCATGCTGCCGTTCTGCGGCTACAACATGGGCGACTACATGGCCCACTGGATCAAGGTCGGCGCGGACAAGCCGGACCAGTCCAAGCTCCCGAAGATCTACTACGTGAACTGGTTCCGCAAGAACGACGCGGGCAAGTTCGTGTGGCCCGGCTTCGGTGAGAACAGCCGCGTCCTGAAGTGGATCGTCGAGCGCCTCAACGGTCAGGCCGAGGGCGTCGAGACCCCGATCGGCATCCTGCCGGCCAAGGGCGCCCTCGACACCAAGGGCCTCGACCTCTCCGAGTCCGAGCTGGACTTCCTGCTCAACGTGGACAAGGAGGTCTGGCGCGAGGAGGCCGCACTGGTCCCCGAGCACCTCAACACCTTCGGCGACCACGCCCCGAAGGAACTGTGGGACGAGTACCGCGCGCTGGTCCAGCGCCTCGGCTGACGCTCCACCGGGGCGGCGCCTTCGGGTGCCGCCCCGCGCACGACCCCCGCGGCCGGGCCTTTCGGACATCCGCCCTGACCTGTGGGGCCGACGGCCCGCCGCGGTTCGGCCCCCGGAAGCCCTCACGCTTCCGGGGGCCGCCCCTTTCGCGGAGAACATCCGTTCATGGCCGGAGACTTGCGCACGACACCTTCACACATGTTGCATGATCCTTCACATGGTGCCCGCCTTTACGCGTGGCCCAACAGAGCCTGTGGGGGACTCAGTTGAAGATGTCTCGGCATTACTTGCGTACGGCGTCGGCCCTGGCCGCGCTGACCTTCGCGACCGTGGGGCTGACAGCGGTGACCGCACCCGCCGCCCAGGCGGCCGAGGACCAGGTGGCCAAGCTCCCGATCTCCTCGTACTCGGCGCTCGTCGTCGACTCCGTGCACGAGCGGGTCTATGTGACCGATGACCGCAGGGTCCGCACCGCGGGCCTCGTCCAGGTCTACAACTTCGAGGGGCAGAAGGTCGGTTCGCTGACCACCGACAGCTCGCCGTCCGGGATGGCGCTCAGCGCGGACAGCGCGACGCTCTACGTCTCCCAGTCGACGGGCATCCTCTCCTTCGACACCGTGACGCAGGAGCGCACCGGCCAGGCGTATGCCAACTACTACGTGGACTGCCCGCGCGATGTGGCCTTCGCCGGCGGCAAGCAGTGGTACACGGAGGTTCCGGCGCTGAGTGACTGCGACACCCGCCAGAGCTGGCTGTACGGGGTCGAGGGCAGCCAGGTGTTCCAGACCGGCTGGAACGACATGGGACGGCTGAGGCTGGCGAGCGGGCCCCAGGCGCCCGACCGCCTCGTCATGGGGCAGTCGCGCACCGCGGGCGTGACCAACGACCCGTTCGTCACCACCTTCGACGCGAGCGGTGACACGCTCGTGCGCGGCCCGGAGCGCCGGTTCGCGGACAGCGAGGGCAAGGGCGCGCTGGATCTGAAGGACATCGCGCAGTCCGCCGACGGGCAGCGCATCGCGGTCGCCGACGCCGCAGGCGGCACCCGCCTCCTGGAAGCCGCCGACCTGTCGGACGCGCCGGTCCCGTACCAGCCGCTGCCGACGGACGCCACGGCGAGCGCGGTCTCGTTCAGCGGTGACAGGAAGTACATCGCGCGCGGCGCATCCGCCGCCGGGAGCACGCCGGACCTGCTGATCCAGCCCGCGGACCCGGAGGACCGCACGGCGCCGCTGGAGTTCGCCTTCGACGGCGCGCTGGACGGGAACCGGATCGCCCCGCGGGGCCTCGGCTGGTCGCAGGACGGCGCCCGGCTCTTCGCCGTCACCACCAACACGTACGGCACCGAGTACTGGCTGCATGTGATCCAGCCGCCGGCCGCCCAGTTCGACTCCCGGTTCACCGGGTCCCTGACGACTGCCCCGAGTCAGGCCGTGGTGGGTGAACCCCTGGGACTCCGGGGCCGGTTGGAGGTCGACGGGCCGGCGCCCACCGAGCCGCTGAAGGTCTCGGCGGTACGGCACGACGCGAACGGCGACCGGAAGCTGGCGGCCGTCGAGGTCGACGCGGACGGTTCGTTCACGGTCCTCGACGTCCCGTCGCTGGTCGGAGAGGCGACGTACACCGTCTCCTTCACCGGTGACGTCACGCGCCGCCCGGCGCAGGACATCACGCTCACGGTCCCGGTCGCGAAGGCGCCGACGGCGATCGCTCTGACGGCTCCCGCGGAGGCGATCAAGAGTGCCGGTCTGGAGATCACGGGCAGGCTGACCGCCCAGGGCCGCCCGCTGCCCGCCGGTATCGCCCTGACCGTCACCCGCACCGACCGCCAGGGCACCGGCACGCTGACCTCGGCGGCCGTGGCCTCGGACGGCACGTTCCGGATCAACGACCTGCCGCGGGCCACGGGTGCGGTGACGTACGAGGTCGCCTACCCGGGCGACGACCTGCACACCGGCGCCACGGCGGCGGCGACCATCCGCGTACGCCGCTAAACGGGGCCCGACGGACGGGCGGGGCCGCAGCCCGTCCGTCGAACCCCGGTCGTTCCATGGGTGGCACCCGGTCCGCGCGCCTCGAAGGCCCGTGGACCGGGGCCGTCAGTGGGCGCCGACGAGGCGCGAGGGTGCGTCCGTGACCTCGGTCGCGGCGGCGTGCGCGTCCATGCGCTCGGCCGCCAGGATCGCCGCCGCCGTGTCCGCGCGGGACGCGGCCACCACCAGGGCGCGGCCCGCGAGGGCGTGGGCGCGCCGGTGAAGGACGGCCGGGGATGCTTCGGTCAGGCCCGCGTGCCGCGCGGGCGGCGCACCGCGGAGCCGGGCCACCTGCTCGGCGATGCGGTCACCTGCGGGGCCGAGCCCCAGCTCGTCGGTGACGGCGAGCAGTGCGGCCAGGTGCCCGGCGAGCTGGATGTCCAGCTCCTCCTCGCGCGTACGGTGCGGGAAATCGGCGTCGTCGGCCGTCGTGTGGACCGACTTCGTGCGGATCGGCTCGTACATGGGATGGCCTCCTGGCGTTGCAGTGGATCCATCCTAGCTTGGATTCAGTCTAAAGTTGTGCGCGATCCGGTAAAGCCTGCTCGCGCGGACCCCTAGGGCTGGCTGTAACCGTCCAGGAAGTTCCCGATCCGGGTCACGGCGGCGACCAGATCCTTGGCCGGGGGCAGCGTCACGATCCGGAAGTGATCGGGCTCCGGCCAGTTGAACCCCGTACCCTGCACGACCATGATCTTCTCGGCCTGCAGCAGGTCCAGCACCATCTGCCGGTCGTCCTTGATCTTGTAGACCTTCGGGTCGAGCCGGGGGAAGAGGTACAGCGCCCCCTTCGGCTTCACGCACGTCACCCCGGGGATCTGCGTCAGCAGGTCGTACGCCACGTCCCGCTGCTCCAGGATGCGTCCACCGGGCAGCACCAGATCGTTGATCGACTGGCGTCCGCCGAGCGCCGTGGCCACCGCGTGCTGCGAGGGCATGTTGGCGCACAGCCGCATGTTGGCGAGGATCGTCAGCCCCTCGATGTACGAGGTGGCGTGCGCCTTCGGACCGCAGACCGCGAGCCAGCCGGAGCGGTAGCCCGCGACCCGGTAGTTCTTGGACAGGCCGTTGAAGGTCAGCACCATCAGATCGGGGGCGATCGCGGCCGTCGGCGTGTGCGTCGCGCCGTCGTAGAGGATGCGGTCGTAGATCTCGTCCGAGCAGACGACCAGCTGGTGGCGCCGGGCGATCTCCGTCAGCCCCCGCAGCATCTCGTCGTCGTACACCGCGCCGGTCGGGTTGTTCGGATTGATGATCACGATCGCCTTGGTGCGGTCGGTGATCTTCCGCTCGATGTCGGCGAGGTCGGGCATCCAGTCGGCCTGCTCGTCGCACCGGTAGTGCACGGCCGTGCCGCCGGCCAGGGAGACCGACGCGGTCCACAGCGGATAGTCCGGAGCGGGTACGAGCACCTCGTCGCCGTCGTCGAGCAGCGCCTGCATCGACATCTGGATCAGTTCGGAGACGCCGTTGCCGAGGTAGATGTCCTCGACGTCGAGGTCGATCGCCTTGGTCTGGTAGTGCTGCATCACCGCGCGGCGCGCGGACAGCAGGCCCTTCGCGTCGCCGTAGCCGTGCGCCCCGGAGAGGTTGCGCAGGATGTCTTCGAGGATCTCGGGCGGGCACTCGAATCCGAACGCGGCGGGGTTGCCGGTGTTGAGCTTGAGGATGCGGTGACCTGCTGCTTCCAGCCGCATCGCCTCCTCTAGCACCGGACCCCGGATTTCGTAACAGACGCCGGAGAGCTTCGTGGACTGGGTGACCTGCATGTCTGCGAGCTTACGACCGTGTTTCGCCGGGTGCGCGGAGATTCCCCGCCGGTTCCTCCCATCGGGGGGCCCCACCGGCGCGGCCCGTCTTCCATCGGCAGACCGCCCGCCGTCCCCGGCCGTCGGAAGGGCCGGTCGGGGCGGCGTCGCGGCTTGGAATGCGGGCGTGAGCGGCCGTGCGGGCGGCTCCGGGTGAGATGCGCCACGCGGGGGGTCCCTCCCGGGAGCGCCCTCCCCGGTTCTCACCCGGGGAGGCGGGTGCCCTCCGGGAGCCGGAGGGTGAAGTCGTCGGCCAGCACCCGCAGCGCCTCGGCGGAGTCCGCCAGCACGCGTTCCTCTACCGTGCCGTCGGCCGCCGTCCTCACGAGATCCAGGCCCGAGAGCGCCAGATGGGCCTCGGGCGTGGTGCGCTGCGCGTACACGGCCCGGCTGAACGGGGAGCGCGGGTTGGTCGCGATGTGCCAGTTGATGACCTCGAAGTCGGGTGCCTCGAACGGCTCCCGCGTGAAGGTGTACTGCGGCTCCCAGACCCCGCTCTTCTCCGTCTGGAGCTCCCACAGCTCCAGCGGCCCGGTGTGCGGGGCGTGCGCGAGCCGGTGGTGGCGCGGGGTGTCGTGCAGCTCCACGTTCTCCGCCAGGGGGATCGGCTCCAGCAGCGCGCCGCTGGACCCGAAGCCGACGTCGGCGAGCCAGGGGGTGGGTTCGCCCTCCACGTCCACCTCCATCAGCATGTGCGTACGCGGGCGGATGTCACCGGGCGCCGCTCCCACCACCACGCGTGCGGCGAGCAGTGTCACCGGGAAACCCAGCCTGGTCAGGACGGCGGCGAAGAGGGTGTTGTGCTCGTAGCAGTAGCCGCCGCGTCCCCCGCGGACGAGCTTCGCCTCCAGGTCCGCGAGTGCGAGCGAGGGCGCGGAACCGAGGACGGGTTCCAGATTCTCGAACGGGATGCCGAGCATGTGGGCCCGGTGCACGGACCGCAGCACCTCCACGGTGGGGCGGCGCTCCCCGGTCCAGCCGATGCGGGCGAAATAGGCGTCGAGGTCGAGTGTCATACCTCGACGGTACGCAGACGGGAGCCGGGAACGCCTCCGACCCGGGGACCGGGCGACTCGTCCGCAGGACCCAGGTCCCTCGGTCAGCGACCGAGGAGTTCGATCACGCCGGTGCCGCTCTCGTCGCCGTGTCCGTCCTTCAGTCGGCGTTCCATCAGGTCCATGAAGGGCAGCAGCAGTTCGCTGCTGACGCCCTGCTCCTCGGCCGTGCGCAACAGAGTGGTGTTGCCCGCGACCATCATCGCGAGGTTCGAGACCACGCCCGTGGTGTAGTCGCCGCTGGTCAGCTCCTCGGCCGTCGTGTGCGTGGCCGGGGCCATGGCGGTGAGCCAGTCGACGAGGAACTGCGCGAACTCCTTGAGGTCGATGTTCTCCTCACGGACGAGTGCGAAGGCGTGGGACAGGCCGGCGAACATGCCCGTCATCGCACTCAGCAGGGC
The DNA here is from genome assembly GCF_036195325.1 of Streptomyces sp. NBC_00234. Taxonomy (NCBI): domain Bacteria; kingdom Bacillati; phylum Actinomycetota; class Actinomycetes; order Kitasatosporales; family Streptomycetaceae; genus Streptomyces; species Streptomyces sp. NBC_00234. Next base: position 5,085,316 of record NZ_CP108101.1, read on the forward strand.
CACGTCCTGGAGGGCGGCGAAGCCGGCGTCCTCGCCGACGTACCTGGCCCCGGTGGGCACCGCGAGAGTCCTGTGATGGGTGTCGAAGGCGGCCCGGGAGCCGCTGTAGAAGACGTAACCGCCGGACTCCGGTACGCCGATCATCGGCGGGACCGCCATGATGCCGCCGTCCAGGAACCGGGCGCCCCGCTCCCGGGCCCACGCGGCGCGGGCGCGGGCCTGGCCGGGGGTGCCGGTGGTGAGGTCGACCAGATCCTTGCCGGTCAGGTCGGCGCCGGTCAGCGCCTCCTCGACCGAGGCGTCGTCGAGCAGGCAGACCACGACGAGCTCGCTCGCGGCGACCGCTTCGGCGGCGGTTCCGGCCGCCCGCGCACCGAGGGCGGCGAGCGGTTCGGCCCGTGCGGGGGTGCGGTTCCAGACGGTCAGGGGGTGCCCGGCGGCGAGCCAGGTGCGGGCGAGGGCGGTGCCCATGGCACCCAGGCCGAGCAGGGTGAGCGGGGTTTTCCCGGGGGTGTTGTCAGTCATGACGACTAGGCTTCCCGTGGGCCCTGGAACGATCAAGTACCCACTTGGAAGTGGGTGGTTACCCCAGGGTGAGTGACCAGGTGGGAGGGGTGGACCATGGGTGCCGCGCGGAGGCCGGGGGCGTACGTCTGCGGGATCGACGCCGCGATGGACGTCGTCGGCGGCAAGTGGAAGGGCCTGATTCTGTGGGCGCTCAACGAGCAGGCGTACCGCTTCGGTGAGCTGCGCAGACAGGTGCCGGGGGTGACCGAGAAGGTGCTGACGTCGCATCTGCGGGAGCTGGAGGAGGACGGCATCGTGCACCGCGAGGTGCATGCCGAGGTGCCGCCCCGCGTCGAGTACTCGCTGACCCCGCTCGGTGTCGCGCTCAACGAGGCGCTGGAGCCGCTGGGCGCGTGGGGGCGGGAGAACCTCCTTCAGGAGCCGGGGGCGAGCACACGGCCCGGCTGACCCGGACGGGGCCGCGCGCCGTCAGGGGGTCCGGCGTGTCCCGGCGTCCGGTGGCCGGACGGATCGGGCAGGAGCCGCCCGGGGCTTGATTCGGTCCCTTGTGGGGACCTCTCGCATGCGCCACCATGCGCATGTCAAAAAACCGGAAAAACTCCGGTCACAGAGGTCACTTGAGGGGACCCCCACATGAAAAAGCCTCTCGTCGGCGCACTTTTCACCGTCCTGCTCCTCGGGGCGGGCATCGCACCCGCGACCGCGGCCACCAGTCGCGAAGCGGCAGCGCCCGGCACGGCGACGGTCGCGGCGGATTCGAGCAGGGCCGCGGCCGTGGCGAAAGCACGGCCCAAGGCGATCGGCTTCGCAGGGACGGTCGCGCTCAGCAACTGTTCCGGTTCCGTCGTCCGCACGCCGAGCTCCCAGGCGACCGACCCCGCACTCGTGCTCTCCAACGGGCACTGCATGGAGTCCGGCTTTCCCGGCCCTGGCGAGGTCGTGATCGACCAGCCGTCCACCCGCAGTTTCACTCTGCTGAACGCCGCGGGCACCGGCGTCGGCACGCTGCGCGCGAGCAAGATCGCGTACGGGACGATGACGGACACCGATGTCTCGCTGTACGAGCTCACCAGCACCTACGCCCAGATAGAGAGCGCCTACGGCATCAAGGCGCTGGAACTCAACGCCGCCCACCCGGTGCAGGGCACCGCGATCACGGTCGTGTCCGGGTACTGGAAGCGGACGTACAGCTGCAGTATCGACGGCTTCGCCTACCGCCTCAAGGAGGGGCTGTGGACCTGGAAGGATTCGGTCCGCTACACCTCCGCCTGCAAGACGATCGGCGGCACGTCCGGCTCCCCGGTGATCGACAACGCGACCGGCAAGGTCGTCGCCGTGAACAACACGGGCAATGAGGACGGGCAGGAGTGCACGGACAACAATCCGTGCGAGGTCGACGAGTCCGGCAACGTGACCGTTCGCCAGGGCATCAACTACGCCCAGCAGACCTACGGCATCGTGCCGTGCGTCGGCGTCGGCAACAAGATCGACCTGGGCCGTGAAGGGTGCGCCCTGCCCAAGCCGTAGCGTCCGCGGCGAGCCCCGGCAGTCGGAGTCCCGCAACCGGAGCTGTCCGGTGGAATGTGCTGGTATCGGAGTTCGCTTTCTGGTGGAGGGTCGCGCTCCGTACAATCCCCGGCCATGGGTCACCGGAGTGAGCAGAGCAGCGCGGTATTCGTCGACGCCTCCGGGCGACGCAGCCGTTTCGTGAAGTACGCGGCTGCGTTGCTCGGCGTCTCCTGCGTTCTGTTCCTCGGAGCCGTCGTGGCGGGACTGTCCGGCTCCGGTCCGGCGGGCGGTTCGCTGCCCTGGAGCGGAAACAACGGCGGGAATCCGCCCGTGCGCGCCGAGCACTCGCCGACGCCGACCGGCTCTCCGAGCCGGAAGCCGTCGGCCGTCCCGGCGGCGGCCGACAAGGGCGCCGCCGAGTCCGCGACGCCGGCTCCCAGCCCGTCGGTCACGAGCTCCGCCCCGGCTTCCGGTCCCGCGCCGACCCCGGCCACGTCATCCGCTCCGGCGCCCGGCAACGGCACCGGGAGCGAGGGCCGTGGCACCCCGGCCGAACCCGCCGCGACCGGCAAGGGGAGGAAGCCGTGACCAGGCACGCGCAGCGCCGTGAGCCGAAAGCCCACTGGGTCCTGCTGACACTGACGCTGGCCGCCGCCGCCACCGCGCTCCTGTTCAGCGGGTACGGCCGTCACGAGATAGCCCCGGCCTCCGGCGCCTCCGCCTGCGCCGCCCCCGCGCAGGCCCCGTACGTCGGCGGCCCCGTCGTCCGCCTGGATCCGAAGACCGGTGGGGTCAGGGCCTCCGAGATGCAGCCGGGCAACGTCGCCCTCACCTACGACGGCGGTCCGGACCCGGCCTGGACCCCGCGCCTGCTGGACCTGCTCCGCGAGCACCGGGCGCGGGCCACCTTCTTCCTCACCGGCACCGAGGCCGCCGCCCACCCGGACCTCGTACGCCGGATCAGGGGCGAGGGCCACGAGATCGGCTCCCACACCTACACGGACGCCGACCTCGGCCGGGTGTCCGGCATCCGTGCGGGCCTCGAACTCTCCCTCACCGAGAACGCCTTCGCCGGAACCGCGGGCGTCGGCACCCCGCTGCTGCGCCTGCCGCACACGACCACCGCCAAGAAGCTCTGCGGCGAGCAGTGGCAGGCCGCGCGCACGGCCGTCCTCGACGGCTACGTGGTGGTCACCGCGGACGACCCCGGGCGGGGCGCGGAGCGCGGCGCCCTGCGGCAGTTCACCGGCTCCGCCGAGGCCGTCACCGAGACCGCGGAGCTCCTGCGCGCGGGCGCCGGGGACGAGCTGACGTACACGACGGTCAGCCGGGGCCTCGGCCAGCCCTCGGCGATGTACGAGGTGTCCGTCCTCTCCGAGTGGAAGGGCTCCGCGGTCGTCCTGGCGCAGCGGCTGTCCCGTGCCTTCGCCGACGCGATGACCGGACTGCTCGTGGTGGCCGGGGTGCTCACGGTGCTGCGGCTCGTCCTGCTGCTCACCGTCGCCCGGATGCACGTGGCGCGGGTGCGCGCGAAGCGGAGCAGGCGCCGGGGCGCCCCGCGCGTGCCTCCGCTCACCGATCCGGTCTCGGTGATCGTCCCCGCGTACAACGAGGAGGCGGGGATCGAGGCGACCGTACGCTCGCTGCTCGCCTCCACCCATGAGTACGTGCAGGTCATCGTGGTGGACGACGGTTCCACCGACCGTACGTACGAGATCGCCGAGTCGATCCCCGACTCCCGTGTGATGGTGGTCCGCCAGCCCAACGGGGGCAAGGCGAGCGCGCTCAACACCGGTCTGGCCTGGGCCCACTTCGACATCGTCGTGATGATCGACGGCGACACGGTCTTCGAGCCCGAGGCGATCCGCAACCTGATCCAGCCGCTTTCCGACCCGCGCGTGGGCGCGGTCAGCGGCAACACGAAGGTCGGCAACCGGCAGGGAATCCTGGGCCGTTGGCAGCACCTCGAATACGTCATCGGCTTCAATCTCGACCGCCGCATGTTCGACGTCATGGAGTGCATGCCGACCGTGCCCGGCGCGATCGGCGCGTTCCGCCGGGACGCGCTGATGGGCGTCGGTGGTGTCAGCGACGCCACGCTCGCCGAGGACACCGACCTCACGATGGCGCTCGGCCGGGCCGGCTGGCGGGTGGTCTACGAGGAGTCCGCCATCGCCTGGACCGAGGCGCCGTCCTCCGTCCGCCAGCTGTGGAAGCAGCGCTACCGCTGGTGCTACGGCACCCTCCAGGCGATGTGGAAGCACCGCCGCGCCCTGGTCGAGCGTGGCCCCGGCGGCAAACTGGGGCGGCGCGGGCTGACCTATCTGGCGCTCTTCCAGACGGTGCTTCCGCTGCTCGCCCCGCTGGTCGACGTGTTCGCGCTGTACGGGCTGCTCTTCCGCGACGCGGGACAGTCGGCGCTGGTGTGGCTCGGCTTCACCGCCGTCCAGGTCTTCTGCGCGGTGTACGCGCTGCGACTGGACCGGGAGAAGTTCGAGCCGCTCTGGACGCTGCCGCTCCAGATCTTCGTCTACCGGCAGCTGATGTACCTGGTCGTGGTCCAGTCGGTGGTCACCGCCCTGCTCGGCAACCGGCTGGGCTGGCAGCGCATGGACCGCACCGGTTCGGCGGCGGACACCTTGCAGCGCCGGCCCGTCGGCCGTTGAGCCGGCGGGCCGGGGTCGCCCTGCGCGCCGTCCTGCGCGCCGTCCTCAGCCGCCGGAGGAGCCCGGATTCCGTACGGCCCTCCCCGCCAGGACCGAGGTCCGCTTGCCGTCCTCGATGACGGGGCGGCCGTCGATGAGGACGTGCGGGATGCCCACGGGCAGGGTGCGCGGAGTGTCGAACGTGGAGCCGGCCGCCACCGTGTCCGGGTCGAAGAGGACGAGGTCCGCGCGGTAGCCCTCGCGGACCAGCCCCCGGTCGGGCAGCCGCAGCCGGGCCGCCGGGCGCGAGGTGAGGTGGGCCACGCACTCCTCCAGCGGAAGGACGCCCAGCTCCCTCACGTACCGCCCCAGATACTGCGGGAACGTGCCGTACGCGCGGGGGTGCGGCTTGTCGCCCTGGAGGATGCCGTCGCTGCCGCCCGTGTGGACGGGGTGGCGCATGATCTGCTGGACGTTCTCCTCATGGCCCACGTGCTGGAGGATCGTCGTCCCCAGCCGGTCCTCGGTGAGCAGCCGCCGCGCGGTCACCCAGGGCTCCTCGCTCCGGAGCCGGGCCGACTCCGCGACTGTACGGCCCACGTACTCGGCCAGGTGCGGCGCGCCGACGCCGGAGATCTCGATGGTGTCCCACTCGATCGGCACCCCGTGGCAGCCGTCCGACCCCAGTACCTCCAGGTGGTGCCGGATCCGCTCCGCGCTCTCCGCCTCCGCGAGCCGGGTCAGGACCGACTCCGGTCCGCCCTCGCTCGCCCAGCTCGGCAGCATCGCGACGAGCGTGGTGCAGCCGGGGGTGTACGGGTAGGTGTCGAGCGAGATGTCGGCCCCGGCGGCGAGCGCGCCGTCCAGGAGGGCGAGGAGGTCGGGGGCCTTGCCCTTGTTCACGCCGAAGTTCATGGTGGCGTGGGCGAGATGGAGGGCGCAGCCGGCGTTCCGGGTGAGCTGGACCATCTCCTCGTACGCGGCCAGTGCTCCGGCCCCGTAACTGCGGTGGTGCGGGCAGTAGTAGCCGCCGTGCCGGGCCACCACCCGGCACAGCTCGGTGAGTTCGGCGTCGTCCGCGTACATCCCGGGGGTGTAGGTGAGTCCCGAGGACATGCCGACCGCGCCCTCGCGCATGCCCTGGTCCACCAGCTCCTTCATCCGGGCCAGTTCGGCGTCGGTGGCGGGCCGGTCGTCCCAGCCCACCGCGTACATCCGGACCGTGCCCTGGGGGATCAGGTAGGCGGCGTTGACCGCGATGCCCTGGCCCCCGAAGTTGCGGTCGAGACGGTCCAGGTACTCGCCGACCGTGCGCCAGTCGAAGTCGATGTCGCCGCCGTCGCCGTTCCAGCCGGCGATGGAGCGCCGGACCTCGGCGAGCGTGCGGTCGTCGGCCGGCGCGTACGAGAGGCCGTCCTGGCCCAGGACTTCGAGGGTGACGCCCTGGGCGGCCTTCGCGCTGTGGTCCGGGTCGCGGAGCAACGCGAGATCACTGTGCGCGTGCATGTCGATGAAGCCGGGGGAGAGGGCCAGGCCGTCGGCTTCGAGGGTGCGCGCAGCGGTGGGGCGGGGGCCGTCGCCCTCGCGGTGGATCGCGGCGATCCTGCCGTCGTCGAGGGCGACGTCGGCGCGGTAGGCGGGGGCGCCGGAGCCGTCGATGACGGTCGCGTCGCGGATGACCAGGTCCATGGAGTGCCTTTCAGGAACCGGGGGGCTCGGCCCCCCGGACCCGTCAGAAGAACGTGCGGATGTAGTCCGTGACCGTGCCGTCCGCCTCGACCAGCGGAATCAACTGCCACTTGTCGAAGCTCGTGCAGGGATGCGACAGGCCCATCCCGACCCAGTCGCCCACCTCCAGCTCCGCCTCCGGCCCGGTCTTCAGCCAGGTGTGCTGGTCCGACAGACCCGTGACCGTGACACCCGTCGCCGCGCGCACGGAACCGTCGCGTGCGGAGCGGATCACCTGCGCCTGCGGGAGGTCGAGGTCGTACGCCGCGTCCCGCTTGCCCGCGTTGAGGAACGCCTGCTCGCCGGAGGGACGCGACACCACCTGGGCCCAGAGCCGGAAGGCGGGCTGCAGTGCGCCCTCCTCCGGGACCCGGTTGAACGGGGTGATGCGCAGGTAATGGCCGTCGTCGTGCGAGACGTACGCCCCGGACCGCAGCAACTTGCATACAGGCAGGGAGAGTTCGGGGATCTCCGCGAAGACCTCGGCCACCGCGTCGAACCAGGCGCTGCCGCCCGCGCTGATCAGGATCTCCTCGGCACCGGCGAAGCGGCCCGCCCGGTCGAAGTCCGCCGCCACCGCGACGAGGCGCCGCAGCCAGGCGCGCACCCGCTCCGGGGAGGAGTCCGGTACCTCGCCCTCGTACCCGGCGACGCCCGTCAGCCGGAGGGTGGACACGGCGGCCACCGCGTCCGCGACCGCCGCGCAGTCGGCGTCCGTACGGGCGCCGGTGCGGGCACCCTCGCCCGCGCCCAGCTCCACGACCACGTCGACCGGGCGGGTGGCGCCCGCCGCGCGCAGGGCCTCGTCCATCAGCTCGACGCCGCGGACGGAGTCGACGTAACAGACGAAGTGGAAGTCCGGGTCCGCCTCCAGCTCGCGGGCCACCCAGTGCAGGGCGACCGCGTCGACGACCTCGTTGGCCAGGAAGATCCGCCGGATGCCGTAGGCCCGGTAGACCCTGGCCTGGTGGGGGACGGCCGCCGTGATGCCCCACGCGCCGCGCTCCAGCTGGTCCGCGAAGAGCTGCGGGGCCATGGAGGTCTTGCCGTGCGGGGCGAACGCCAGGCCGTGGCGGAGCGCGTACGTTTCCAGGAGGGCGAGGTTGTGCTCCACCGACTCCGCGGACAGGGCCAGCACCGGCGTCGTGAACCCGCCGGTGAAGAGGTTGCGGCGCTCGGCGGCCAGGTCGCCGACGGTCAGGCCCTCCGCGTCGGGCGGCAGTGCCTTGAAGCGGTGGTCGACCCGTTCGTCGGCGATTCCGGCCAGGGTGACCTGGTGGTCGGCGGCCAAGGGAGCCTCCTAGAGAGTTGTCGTTGCAGCATATGCAACACCCATTGCGCATATCGCTTAACGCTGTCTAACATCCGAGCCGACGCCGGGTCAATGGTGAGAACCGGCGCTGAACGCTGATCAGCGAGGAGCCCAGAGTGCCCGGACCCGGAGCAGGGACGGCTGTCCGTGCCGCCGCGACCACCGATGTCGTCTGCCTCGGAGAGTCCATGGTGACGTTCCTGCCCTCGCGGCCGGGCCGCCTCGCCGACGTACCCGAATTCGGGCGCGGGATCGGCGGCGCCGAGTCCAATGTCGCCTGCGCGCTGGCCGCGGCCGGACACCGGGCGGCCTGGGTCAGCCGGGTCGGCACGGACGGCTTCGGCGACCACCTCGTGGAGACGATCGGGGGCTACGGGGTCGACACCCGTGCCGTGCGGCGCGACCCGGACCGGCCCACCGGCATCTACTTCCGTACGGCCACCGACCGGGCGGCGGACGTCCACGAGGTGGCGTACTACCGCGCCGGGTCGGCCGCCTCCGCCATGTCCGTACGGAACATGCCGTACGAGGACGTGTTCTCCGGCCGGGTCCTGCACCTGTCCGGCATCACCGCCGCCCTGTCCGCGGACTGCCTGGAGCTGCTCCGCGATCTGACCGCGCCGCGGGAGGGCCGCCCGCTCGTCTCGTTCGACGTCAACTACCGGCCCGGGCTGTGGCGCGAGGGCGCCGCGGGTCCGGACGTCCTGCTCGACCTCGCGCGCCGCTCGGACCTCGTCTTCGTCGGGGAGGACGAGGCCGAGGAGGCGTGGGGCCTGCGGGGGGCCGAAGCGATCCGGGAGGCGCTGCCGGAACCGGGCGTGCTGGTCGTGAAGCAGGGCGCGGACGGGGCGACCGTCTTCTCCGGGCCCCGCTCCTCGAACGCCCCGGCGGCCGAGGACGCCCCCGAGTCCCCGGTCACCGTCCCCGCCCTCCGGGTGGACGTCGTCGCGCCCGTCGGTGCCGGTGACGCGTTCGCCGCCGGGTTCCTCTCCGCCACCCTGCGCGGACTCCCCGTACGCGACCGCGCACGGCACGGTCACCTGATGGCCGCCGCCGTCCTCACCGTCCCCGGCGACCTCACCGACCCCCCGGCCCGCGCCCACGCCGACCACCTTGCGGGTCTCGACGACGGCGCCTGGGGGAGACTTCGTCTCGGCCCCGGGTGGACGGGGGACGACCAGGAGGTACGCAGGACATGAGCCAGACCGTCGACCGGGCACTGAGCATCCTTCCGCTGCTCGCCCAGGGACCCGCCGACCTCGGACAGGTCGCCGAGCGGCTCGGCGTCCACAAGTCCACGGCGCTGCGCCTGCTCCGTACGCTCCACGAGCACGGACTCGTCTACCGCCAGGCCGACCAGCGCTACCGGCTGGGCGCCCGCCTCTTCGCGCTCGCGCAGGAAGCCGTCGAGAACCTCGACGTACGCGAGATCGCCCACCCCCACCTCGTCGAACTGAACGAGCAGTGCGGGCACACCGTGCACCTCGCGGTGTACGAGGAGAACGAGGTCCTCTACATCGACAAGGTCGAGAGCCGCTACCCGGTCCGGATGTACTCGCGGATCGGCAAGCCGGTCGCGATCACTGTCGCCGCGGTCGCCAAGCTGCTGCTCGCCGACCTCTCCGAGCCGGAGCGGCGTGTGATCGCCGACAAGCTCGACTACCCCATGTACACGTCCCGTTCGACCCCGAACGCGGTGGCGTTCCTCAAGGAACTCGCCGTCGTACGCGAACAGGGCTGGGCCACCGACCTCGGTGGCCACGAGGAGTCCATCAACTGCGTCGGCGCCCCCATCCGCGGCGCGGACGGCCGGATCGTCGCCGCCATGTCGGTGTCCGCGCCCAACGTGGTCGTCACACGCGAGGAACTCCTCACCCTGCTTCCGCTGGTGCGTCGCACCGCCGACACCATCAGCCGGGAGTACTCCGGCAACGCCCCCACGAAGAAAGCCTGAACTGTCATGACCGAGAAGACCGCTCTCACCCCGAGCACCCACACCGCCCCGCCCGCGAAGTTCTCGCACGGCGTGAAGAAGGGGAACATCCTCCAGGTCGCCGGCCAGGTCGGCTTCCTGCCCGCCGTGGAGGGCCAGGCGCCCACGCCCGCGGGCCCGACGCTGCGCGAGCAGACGCTCCAGACCTTCGCCAACGTCAAGGCGATCCTGGAGGAGGGCGGCGCGAGCTGGGACGACGTGATGATGATGCGCGTCTACCTCACCGACGTGGACCACTTCGCGGAGATGAACGAGATCTACAACACCTACTTCGGCGAGCAGAACCTCAAGGAGGCGCCCGCCGCCCGTACGACGGTCTACGTCGGTCTCCCCAAGGGCCTGCTCATCGAGATCGACGCGCTCGCGGTCCTCAGCTGATCCTGCCGACCCCGTTGCCCCACCGCACCACCGCACGCTCACGCCGCAACGGCACGGCGCCCCGCAGCACCGGGGCGCCGTGCCGCGCTCCGCCCTGCCCAAGCGCCCTCTCCGACCACGGAGTTACCCATGCTGCTCGCCGCCACCCCACAGCCGGCCGAGACGCCACCCCACACCGGTGGACTCCTCCTGCTGATCGACGGCACCGCCGGTCTGCTGACCGTCGCCGCCCTCGGAATCGCCCTCCTCCTCTTCCTGATCATCAAGGTCAGGCTCCAGCCGTTCGTCGCCCTGCTCGCGGTCTCCATAGCCGTCGGCCTGGGCGCCGGTCTCTCCGTCACCGAACTCTTCGGTACGGTGCAGAAATCCGCCGCCGTCTCCGTCATCGAATCGGGCATGGGCGGCATCCTCGGCCATGTGGCGATCATCATCGGCCTCGGGACGATGCTCGGCGCGATCCTCGAAGTCTCCGGCGGGGCCGAGGTGCTGAGCACCCGTCTGCTGAACCTCTTCGGAGAGAAGCGCGCCCCGCTCGCCATGGGCCTCACCGGCCTGATCTTCGGTATCCCGGTCTTCTTCGACGTCGGCATCTTCGTCCTCGCGCCGATCGTGTACGCCGCCGCCAAGCGCTCCGGAAAATCGATCCTGCTGTACGCGATGCCCCTGCTGGCCGGTCTCTCGATGACGCACGCGTTCCTGCCGCCGCACCCCGGCCCCGTCGCCGCCGCCGGACTGTTCGACGTCTCGCTCGGCTGGGTCATCCTGATGGGCGCCGTCGTCGGCATCCCGTCCGTCCTCGCCGCCTGGGTCTACGCCGCGTGGATCGGCAAGCGCATCTTCGTCGACGTCCCGCAGGACATGGTCGAGGCGGCCGAGGAGTCCAAGGCCGCCGTCGCCGCCGAGCAGCGGGCCGCCGGGGTCACCCCGCGCGAGGACCCGGTCGGGCTCATGACCGTCCTCGCGATCATCGGCACCCCGCTCGTGCTGATCCTCGCCGCGACGTTCTCCTCCATCGCGCTGGACCCCTCCACCCTTCGCTCCGTCGTCGAGTTCTTCGGCAACCCGTTCGTCGCCCTGACGATCGCGCTGTTCCTCGCGTACTACGTGCTGGGCATCCGGCGCGGCTGGTCCCGCAAGTCGCTGGAGTCGGTCTCCACGTCCTCGCTCAAGCCGGTCGGCAACATCCTGCTGGTCGTCGGCGCGGGCGGAATCTTCGGAGCCGTGCTCAAGGCCAGCGGCATCGCGGACGCGCTCGCCGACACCTTCAACGACGTCGGGCTCCCGGTCATCCTGCTCGCCTGGCTGATTTCCGTCGTGCTCCGCGTCGCACAGGGCTCGGCGACGGTCGCGATCGTGACCACGGCGGGCATCGTGGTGCCCCTGGTCGAGGGCCAGGACATGTCCCAGGCGCACCTCGCGCTGATCATCATGGCGATCTCGGCGGGCTCGATCTTCGCCTCGCACGTCAACGACGGCGGATTCTGGATGGTCAGCAAGTACTTCGGCATCTCGGAGCGCGACACCCTGAAGTCGTGGACCGTCCTGGAGACGGTCCTGTCGGTCGCCGGTTTCGTCGTTGCTGCGGCGCTCAGCCTGGTGATCTAGAAGGCGGAAGACGCAGGACGCCAGGGCGGAGAGCCCTTCGGCCGAGCATGTCCCGGACTCGCGCAAGGGGTCCGGGACATGCTTCTGCGTTGTGCGGTACGCGGCTTCAAACGCTCTGGTTCGAGCCATCCGGCGATCGCCCGGACTCCGAGCCCGCTGTGCTTTAAGTCTTGACAGGTGCGCGTCGCCACTCCACCTTGGGAGCGCTCCCACAATCAAGACTTGCACGCCCCTTTACCTCCCCCAGACATCGAGCCGCGAGTCGGGGGCCGGGTCGCAGCCGTGCGCCCGTGCCCCCTGCCCGTCCCGGCCGAGGAAGGCGATCGGCGATGAGCTTGGCGAAGCGCAGTAGGCATGGCCGCACGGCCGGGATTCCGGCACTCCTGCTCGCCGTACTTGCCGTCACCACCGCCCTGGCGGGCGGACCGGCCCAGGCGGCCGAGCCGCTTACATTGCACGAACTCGCCGCCGCCCAGGGCAAGTACGTGGGCTCGGCCACCGACAACCCGGAGCTGTCCGACGCCCCGTACGCCGCCATCCTGGGCTCCGAGTTCGGCCGGATCACCCCCGGCAACTCCATGAAGTGGGACGCCACCGAGCCGCAGCAGGGCCGGTTCACCTTCGAACGGGGCGACGCGATCACGGACTTCGCCCGGGCGCACGGGCAGGGCGTGCGCGGCCACACCCTCGTCTGGCACAGCCAGTTGCCCGGCTGGGTCGCCGCCCTGCCGCCGGAGCAGGTGGAGTCGGCCATGACGAACCACATCGCGCAGGTGGCCGGCCACTACCGGGGCGCCGTCGAGGCGTGGGACGTGGTGAACGAACCGTTCAACGAGGACGGCACGTTCCGGGCCGGCCCGTTCCTCGACGCCATGGGCAGCGACTACATCGCCACCGCGCTGCGTGCCGCGCACGCCGCGGATCCCGATGCCGATCTCTACATCAACGACTACAACACCGACGGACTCGGTGCGAAGAGCGACGGCATGTACCGCCTGGTGAGCGAGCTGGTGGCGGAGGGGGTGCCGATCGACGGAGTGGGCTTCCAGAGCCACCTGGCCGTCCAGTACGGCTTCCCCGAGGGCATGCGGCAGAACCTGCAGCGCTTCGCGGACCTCGGACTCGACGTCGCCGTCACCGAACTCGACGTCCGTATGCAGCTGCCCGCCGACCCGGCGAAGCTCGCCACGCAGGCCGGCTACTACCAGCGCGTCTTCGAGGCATGCCTGGCGGTGACGCGGTGCGAGGGCGTCACGGTGTGGGACTACACGGACAAGTACTCCTGGGTCCCCGGCGCCTTCCCCGGGCAGGGCGCGGCCACCCTCTACGACGAGAACCTCCTGCCGAAGCCCGTGTACGGGACCGTCCGCACGGCGCTCGGGGGCGACGACGGCGGTGGCGGCGGACCGGGCACCCTCAAGGCGCAGTACAGGACTCAGGACCAGGCCACCGGTGACAACCAGATCAAGCCGGTGCTGAACCTGGTGAACACCGGTGACACACCGGTGGATCTGTCCACCGTGACGGTGCGCTACTGGTTCAGCGGCGAGGCGGGCGCGGCCTCGTACACCACCTGGTGCGACTGGTCGCCCCTCGGCTGCGGCACCGTCACCCACCGCGTCGTCGCGGCAGACACCCCGAAGGCCGGCGCCGACCACCACCTCGACGTCGGCTTCACCGGCGGCACTCTCGCCCCGGGAGCCGCCACGGGCGACATCCAGCTGCGGCTGAACAAGACCGACTGGTCGAACTTCGACGAGGCCGACGACTACAGCCGCGGCACCGGCACCTCGTACACCGACGCCCCGAAGATCGCCGTCCACATCGGCGGCGCGCTCGCCTGGGGCATCGAACCCTGACCGGTACCCCGTCCCGCACCACCACCTCCTCACCCCTCCCGCACGCCCCCACGACACCCGCATCCGGAGGATTTGTGTCGATATCACGGAGAACGTTCAGCAGTGCGTTGAGCGGCAGCCTGATCGCGCTGGGCCTCACCCAGGGCACCGCGATCGCCGCCCCCGCCGCCCAGGCGGCGGAGGGCGCCCGCGCCGCCGCGGCCGACGACCCGTACACCCAGGCGTTCCTCACCCAGTACGCCAAGATCAAGGCGGCGGCCAACGGCTACTTCAGCCCGGACGGCCTGCCGTACCACTCGGTCGAGACGCTGCTCGTCGAGGCACCGGACCACGGCCACGAGACCACGTCGGAGACCGTCAGCTTCTGGATGTGGCTGGAGGCGGCGTACGGGCGGGTGACGGGGGACTGGGCCCCCTTCAACGAGGCGTGGACGGTGGCCGAGCGGACGATCATCCCGCCGCACGCCGACCAGTCGACCAGCGGCTCGTACAGCCCGGGTGCCCCCGCGACCTATGCACCGGAACATCCGCTCCCCGACGACTACCCGTCCGCCCTGGACCCCTCGGTCCCGGTCGGCTCCGACCCCATTGCCACCGAACTGGCCGCGTCCTACGGCACGATGGACGTCTACGGCATGCACTGGCTGATGGACCTGGACAACATCTACGGCTACGGCAACAAGCCCGGCACCGGTGGCGAGTCGGGACCCGGCCCCGGGCCCTCGTACCTCAACACCTACCAGCGCGGCGCGCAGGAGTCGGTGTGGGAGACCATTCCGCAGCCCACCACCGATCTCTTCGCCTACGGCGGGCCCAACGGCTATCTGGACCTGTTCGTCGACGACGCGAGCTACGCCAAGCAGTGGAAGTACACCAACGCGCCGGACGCCGACGCCCGCGCGGTCCAGGCCGCCTACTGGGCCTACCGCTGGGCCTCGGCGCAGGGCAAGGAGGGCCAGGTCGCGGCCTCGGTGGCGAAGGCCGCCAAGATGGGCGACTACCTCCGCTACTCCATGTTCGACAAGTACTTCAAGCGGATCGGCGACTGCACCGACCCCGACTCCTGCCCGGCGGCGTCCGGCCGTGACTCCCAGCACTACCTGCTGTCCTGGTACTACGCCTGGGGCGGCGCCGCCGCGGGCAGCGGCGGCGGATGGGCCTGGCGCATCGGTGACGGAGCCGCCCACCAGGGCTACCAGAACCCCCTCGCCGCCTGGGCGCTGGGCAACGTCCCCGCGCTGACCCCCAAGTCGGCCACCGCCAAGGGCGACTGGGTCAAGAGCCTGACCCGGCAGATGGAGTTCCTGCGCTGGCTCCAGTCCGCCGAGGGAGCCCTCGCGGGCGGCTGCACCAACAGCTGGGACGGCCAGTACGGGACTCCGCCGGCCGGTACGCCCACCTTCTACGGCATGGCCTACGACTGGCAGCCGGTCTACCACGACCCCCCGAGCAACAACTGGTTCGGCTTCCAGGTGTGGGGCATGGAGCGGGTCGCCGCGTACTACTACGTCACCGGCAACGCCACCGCCGAAGCCGTGCTGGACAAGTGGGTCGCCTGGGCATCCGCCCAGACGACGGTCGGATCGGACGGCAGCTACCGCTTCCCCTCCACCCTGCGCTGGACCGGTCAGCCGGACACCTGGAACCCGGCCTCCCCGGGGAGCAACTCCGGGCTGCACGTCTCGGTCGTGGACTACGCCAACGACGTCGGTGTGGGCGCCGCGTACGTCAAGACGCTCACCTACTACGCCGCGAAGTCGGGCGACGAGGACGCGGGAGCGCTGGCCAAGGCCCTGCTGGACGCCATGGCGCTGCACGCCGACGACAAGGGCATCGCGGTGCCGGAGACCCGGGCCGACTACAACCGGTTCGACGACACGGTGTTCGTACCCGGCGGCTGGTCGGGCGAGATGCCCAACGGCGACGTCGTCGAGCCGGGCGTCAGCTTCATCGGGATGCGCTCCTGGTACAAGGAGGACCCGGACTGGCCGAAGGTCCAGGCATACCTGGACGGCGGCCCCGCGCCCACCTTCACCTACCACCGCTTCTGGGCCCAGGCGGCGCTCGCGCTGGCCTTCGCGATCTACGCGGAGCTCCTGGTGGAAGGGGGCGGCGGCTCAGACACCGAACCGCCGTCCGTCCCCGCCGGACTCGCGGTGACCGCCACGACCGGGAGCAGCGTCTCCCTGTCGTGGTCGGCCTCGACCGACAACGTGGCCGTGACCGGCTACGACGTCTACCGCAACGGAAGTCTGGCCGGGAACGCGACGACGCGGACCTTCACCGACCAGGGCCTCGGCGCGGCCACCGAGTACAGCTACGCGGTGGCGGCGCGGGACGCCGCGGGCAACACCTCGGCGCTGTCCGCCGCCGTGACGGCCACCACGAAGCCGGGCAGCGGCGGCACCGGCACGGTGAAGGTCCAGTACAAGAACACCGACTCCTCCGCGGGCGACAACCAGATCAGGATGGGTCTGCAACTGCTCAACACCGGCAGCGCCCCGGTGGATCTGTCCACGGTGAAGCTGCGTTACTGGTTCACCCCGGAGACGGGGGCCGGCACCTTCAGCACCTGGTGCGACTACGCAGCCCTCGGCGCATCGACGATCGCCCACACGGTGGTCCAGGTCAGCAGCCCCAAGACCGGCGCGAGCCGGTACCTGGAGGTCGGCTTCACCGGCGGGGCGGGCAGCCTGGCCGCCGGAGCCTCCACCGGGGAGATCCAGCTGCGGCTGAACAAGACCGACTGGTCGAACTTCGGCGAGGCCGACGACTACAGCCGGGGCACCAACACCACCTACGCGGACGCCCCCAAGGTCGCGGCCTATGTGGGCGGCGCCCTCGCGTGGGGGATGGAGCCGTGAGCGGCCGTGGCACACGCAGGACGCCGGCCGTGCTCCGTCGTCGCCGGGCCCCGGCCCTCGCCGGGGCCGCCGCGGCACTGCTTCTCTCCGTGGCCTCGCTGATCACCGGCGCCACGCCCGCGGCGGCGGCACCGGTGACCGACTGCACGCAGTGGGGGACCACCGAGCTGCAGGGCGGCACCTACCTCTACCAGCAGAACGAGTGGAACTCGACGGCCCGCCAGTGTGTGAGCGTCGACCCCGCGACGGGGGCCTGGAGCGTCACGGAGGCATCCTTCGCACTCCCGACGAACGGCGCCCCCGCCACGTACCCGTCCAGTTACAAGGGCTGCCACTGGGGCGTCTGCACGGCGGACAGCGGACTGCCCGTGCGGGTGAACGAGCTGGGCAGCGCGCGTACCTCCTGGTCGACGACGCAGGTGTCCTCGGGCGCGTACAACGCCTCGATGGACCTCTGGTTCGACTCGGCGCCGGTCACGGACGGCCAGCCCGACGGCACGGAGGTGATGATCTGGATGAACCACCGCGGTGGGGTCCAGCCCATCGGCTCGCGCACCGCCACCGTGCAGCTCGACGGCCGGTCCTGGGACGTCTGGACGGGGCCCGGGGCCTCGGGCTGGAAGGTCATCTCGTACGTACTGCAGGGCGGCGCCACCGAGTTCGCCGACCTCGACGTGAAGGACCTGATCATCGACGCCGTGTCACGCGGCCAGATCGACCCCGCGCACTATCTGATCGACGCGGAGGCGGGTTTCGAGATCTGGCAGGGCGGCCAGGGACTCGGCACGAACAGCTTCTCCTTCACGGCGGGTACGGAGGGAGGCGGCGAGGACGACAACCGGGCGCCCTCGGTCCCCGCGGGGGTCGGTGTCACCGGGACGAGCAGCAGCAGCGCCTCGC
This sequence comes from Streptomyces sp. NBC_00234, assembly GCF_036195325.1. Taxonomy (NCBI): domain Bacteria; kingdom Bacillati; phylum Actinomycetota; class Actinomycetes; order Kitasatosporales; family Streptomycetaceae; genus Streptomyces; species Streptomyces sp. NBC_00234. The sequence continues at coordinate 5,102,637 of NZ_CP108101.1, forward strand.
TGTCGTGGACGGCGTCGACGGACGACACGGGCGTCGTGGCGTACGACGTGTACCGGGCCGGCCGACTCGCGGGCTCCACGGCCTCGACCGCCTTCACCGACACCGGGCTGTCCGCCTCGGCCTCGTACGGCTACACCGTGCGCGCCAGGGACGCGGCGGGGAACACCTCGGCGGCCTCCGCACCCGTCACGGCGGTCACGAAGGAGGAGAGCGGCGGCGGGACCGGCGCGCTGAAGGCGCAGTACAGGAACAACGACTCCTCGCCCGGCGACAACCAGATCAGGCCCGCCCTGCGGCTGGTGAACACCGGAACGGCGGCGGTGGACCTGTCCGACGTCACCGTCCGCTACTGGTTCAGCGGCGAGTCCGGCGCGAGCACCTACAGCACCTGGTGCGACTGGGCCGTCATCGGCTGCGGCGGTCTCACCCACCGCGTGGCCACGGCGGGCGCCGCGGTCCCGGGCGCCGACCACTACCTGGAGGCCGGCTTCACCGGCGCCGCGGGCAGCCTGGCCGCCGGAGCCTCCACCGGAGAGATCCAGCTGCGCCTCAACAAGACCGACTGGTCGAACTTCGACGAGGCCGACGACTACAGCCGGGGCACCGACACCACCTACGCGGACGCACCCGAGGTAGCGGTCTACGTCGACGGCGCCCTGGCCTGGGGCACCGCGCCCTGAGCCCCGCCCCGGAACCGCGACACCCCCATGAACCCGTCCGCGGGAGCCCCGCGGACGATCGAAAGGAGCACGGAGCCGCAATGAAGATACGAGGCACCACTCTGCCCACGCTGCGCCGGAAGGCCGCCGCGCTGTCGGCCCTGGCACTCGGAGCGGCGCTGGTCGTGGCCGTCCCGGCCCCGGCCTCGGCCGCAGCCCGCGTCGACAACCCCTACTCCGGAGCCACCGCCTACGTGAACCCGCAGTGGTCCGCCAAGGCCGCGGCCGAGCCGGGCGGCAGCGCCATCGCGGACGAGCCCGCGTTCGTCTGGATGGACCGCATCGCGGCCATCGAGGGCGTGGGCGACGCGATGAGCCTGCGCGAGCACCTCGACGAGGCCCTCGACCAGGGAGCGGACCTCTTCCAGGTGGTCATCTACGACCTGCCCGGACGCGACTGCGCCGCCCTGGCCTCCAACGGCGAGCTCGGCCCCACCGAGCTGCCCCGCTACAAGACCGAGTACATCGACCCGATCGCCGACATCCTCGCCGACCCCGCCTACGCGAGCCTGCGCATCGTCACCATCATCGAACCCGACTCGCTGCCCAACATCGTCACCAACGCCAGTGGTGAGGCCGGTGCCACGCCCGAGTGCGCGGTGATGAAGGCGAACGGCAACTACGAGAAGGGCGTCGGCTACGCGCTGCACACCCTGGGTGCCATCCCCAACGTCTACAACTACGTCGATGCCGGGCACCACGGCTGGCTGGGCTGGGACACCAACTTCGTCCCGGCGGCCCAGGAGTTCAAGAAGGCGGCCACGTCGGAGGGCGCCACGGTCGCGGACGTCCACGGCTTCATCGTCAACACGGCCAACTACTCGGCTCTGAAGGAGCCGAACTTCAAGGTCACCGACACCGTGAACGGCACCACGGTCCGTCAGTCCAAGTGGGTCGACTGGAACTACTACGTCGACGAACTGACCTTCGCGCAGGGGCTGCGCACGGAGCTGGTCCGCCAGGGCTTCGCCTCGGACCTCGGCATGCTGATCGACACGGCCCGCAACGGCTGGGGCGGCGCCGACCGGCCCACCGCCGCCGGTCCGCTGACCAGCGTGGACACCTACGTCAACGGAGGCCGCATCGACCGGCGCATCCACGCGGGCAACTGGTGCAACCAGTCCGGCGCCGGCATCGGCGAGCGGCCCACCACCGCCCCCGAGCCCGGCATCGACGCGTACGTCTGGGCCAAGCCCCCGGGCGAGTCGGACGGCAACAGCCAGCCCGTCGAGAACGACGAGGGCAAGGGCTTCGACCGGATGTGCGACCCGACGTACACGGGCAACGGACGCAACGGCAACAACCTGACCGGCGCCCTGCCCAACTCGCCGCTCGCCGGCCACTGGTTCTCGGCCCAGTTCCAGGAGCTCGTACGCAACGCCTACCCGCCGCTGGACGGCGGCGGCGGTGGAGACACCCAGGCACCGTCCGTGCCCACGGGGCTGACGGTGACGGGGAAGACGAGCGGCAGCGTCTCGCTGTCCTGGACGGCCTCGACGGACAACACCGCGGTGACCGCGTACACCGTGTTCCGCGGCAGCACCCAGGTGGGCACCGCGACGTCGACGTCCTTCACGGACACGGGCCTGACGGCCTCGACTGCGTACAGCTACACGGTCAGGGCGCGGGACGCGGCCGGCAACGTCTCGGCGGCCTCCGCCGCCGTCGCGGCCACGACGGAGCCGGGCGGCTCCACCGGGAGCGGCAACGTCAAGGTGCAGTACAAGAACACCGACTCCTCGGCCACCGACAACCAGATCCGGATGAACGTGCAGCTGCTCAACACGGGCAGCACCGCGGTGAACCTGTCCACGGTGAAGGTGCGCTACTGGTTCACCCCCGAAGCGGGAGCGAGCACCTTCAGCACGTACGTGGACTACGCGGCCATCGGCTCCGGCAACGTGACGCACGGCGTGACGTCCTCCGGCAGCGCGGGCGCCGGGGCCAGCCACTACCTGGAGGTCGGCTTCGGCAGCGGCACCCTGGCGGCGGGGGCCTCCACCGGAGACATCCAGCTGCGCCTGAACAAGACCGACTGGTCGAACTTCAACGAGGCCGACGACTACAGCCGCGGAACCAACACCGGCTACGCCGACGCGCCGAAGATCGCCGTGTACGTGGGCGGCACCCTCGCCTGGGGCACCACTCCCTGACCCGGAACGCCACCGCCCCCTGCCGGGCTTCCGGCAGGGGGCGGTGCACACCCCCTTGTGCGAAGGATCTCTTTACGGTTCGTTGATCGGCATGGCGGAGACAAGCGGAACCACAGGGACCGGGGAGATCGACTCCCAGCCGCGCACATCGAGTTGGAGGTACATCGGACCGGGCATCGTCGTCGCCGCGACCGGCGTCGGAGCCGGGGACCTGGTCGCGACGCTGATCGCGGGCAGCAAGTTCGGATACACCCTGATGTGGGCGGCCGTGATCGGCTGCCTCGTCAAGATCTCCCTCGCCGAGGCGGCCGGCCGGTGGCACCTCGCCACCGGCCGGACCCTCTTCGAGGGCTGGCGCACCCTGGGATCGTGGACCACCGTCTACTTCGCGGTGTACGTCGTCATCTGGGGCTTCGTGTACGGCGCGACGGCCATGTCCTCCAGCGCCCTGCCCGTCGTGGCGCTCTTCCCGGACGGTCCCGGGCTGAAGACCTGGGCCATCGTCATGGGGCTGGTCGGCCTGGTCTTCGTCTGGTTCAACCAGTACGCCGTCTTCGAGAAGGTCATGACGGTCCTGATCGGCGTGATGTTCGTGGTCGTCGTCTACGTCGCCCTGCGGGTGGGACCGGACGTCGGCGCGTCCATCGCCGGGCTCGCCCCCGTGCTCCCCGACGGCTCGCTGATCTACACGCTCGGGCTGATCGGCGGGGTCGGCGGCACGATCACCATGGCGGCCTACGGGTACTGGGTGAACGCCAAGGGCTGGAACAACTCCTCCTGGATGAAGGTGATGCGCCTCGACAACCGGGTCGCCTACCTCACCACCGGGATATTCGTCGTCGCCATGCTGATCGTCGGTGCCGAACTGCTGCACTCCTCCCAGCTGGCCCTGACCAAGGGCGACCGCGGTCTGATCGACCTCGGGACGATCCTGGAGGACCGCTTCGGCGCGGTCACCGCGAAGCTGTTCCTGGTCGGCTTCTTCGCCACGTCGTTCTCGTCGCTCATCGGCGTGTGGCACGGCGTGAGCCTCATGTTCGCCGACTTCGTCGAGCGCATCCGCGCCGAACGGGCCGCGGGCGGCGCCGCCGCGGAGACCGGGACCGAGGGCGGGGAGATCGCCCGGCAGGAGAGGTCGGTGCCCTTCCGCGCGTACCTCCTGTGGCTGACCTTCCCGCCGATGACGCTGCTGTGGCTGGACCAGCCGTTCGGCCTGGTCGTGGTCTACGGGGTGCTGGGCGCGTTCTTCATGCCGTTCCTCGCCCTCACCCTGATCTGGCTGCTCAACTCCTCGCGCACGCCCGTGGAATGGCGCAACGGGTGGCTCAGCAACGGGATGCTGGCGGCGGCCGGTCTGCTGTTCCTCGTGCTGTGCGTCCAGCAGGTGCGCGACCTGCCCTGGTGAGGCCCTGACCGAACGCAGCAGCGCCGCCGGGGGAGCGGCGGCGCTGCTGGTCAGTGGTGCTCTCCGGGGTTACGGCAGAGCGTGGACGTGCGGTCCCACCGCGTTCGACCAGGCGTTGCCCGCCGTGGCGTCCCAGTTCGTGGACCAGGTCATCGCGCCGCGGAGCGTGGGGTAGGTCCTGGACGGCTTGAACGAACCGCAGCCGGTGCCCTTGGCCAGGCAGTCGAGGGCGGCGTTCACGATGGACGGCGACACGTAGCCGCTGCCCGCTCCCCGGGTGGACGCCGGGACTCCGAGGCCGACCTGCGAGGGGTCGAGGCCGCCCTCCAGCTGGATGCAGGCGAGCGCCGTGAGGAAGTCCACCGAGCCCTGCGAGTAGACCTTGCCGTCACAGCCGAGCATCGAACCGCTGTTGTAGTACTGCATGTTGACGACGGTCAGGATGTCCTTGATGTTGAGCGCCGTCTTGAAGTACTCGCCGGAGGTCGACTGCATGTCGATGGTCTGCGGCGCCATGGTGATGACCAGGCCGGTGCCGGCCTTCGCGGACAGGGCGCGCAGCGCCTTCGTCATGTACGTGGCGTTGAGGCCGTTCTCCAGGTCGATGTCGACCCCGTTGAAGCCGTACTCCTGGATGAGCGCGTAGACGGAGTTCGCGAAGGCCGTCGCGGAGGCGTCGTTGTTGACCGAGATGGTGCCCTTCTCGCCGCCGATCGAGATGATGACGTTCTTGCCGGCCGCCTGCTTGGCCCTGATGTCGGCCTTGAACTGGTCGACGGTGTAGCCGTTCAGGCCCGCGCTGTCGAGGTTGAAGGTGACCGCGCCCGGAGTCGCCGTGGCGTCCGCGAAGGAGACCGCGATGATGTCGTAGTTCGCGGGCACGTCGCTGAGCTTCTGGACGGTCGCGCCGTTGTTGAAGTTCTGCCAGTACCCGGTCACCGCGTGCTTGGGGACCGAGGTCACCGGCCCGGGGCCCGGGTCGGTCGTCTTCGCCGTACGGGCGCTGATCGAGGCGGACTTGGCGGACTCGCCGGCGGCGTTGGTGGCGCTCACGGCGAACTGGTAGGCCGTGTCGGCGGTCAGCCCGGTGACGGTCGCCGACGTGCCGGTGGAGGTGGTGGCCTTCGCGCCGTCGCGGTAGACGGTGTAGCCGGTCGCGCCGGAGACCGCGTTCCAGGTCAGGGGCACGGAGGTGGTCGTCGTCGTGCCGGCCGTGAGCCCGGCGGGCGCTGCGGGGATCTGCGGCTCCGGGTCGGTGCCGCCTCCGCCGTCGGGGCCGGTCACGGAGATGTCGTCGGCGTAGTAGGCGGCCTGGCCGTACCAGCCGTGCGTGTAGACGGTGACCGACGTGGTGCTCGGGCCGGTACGGAAGCTGGTCGTCAGCTGCTTCCAGCTGCCGCTGTCGGGCGTCCAGGTGGAGACGTCCGTGGTGCCGGTGCCGGTGGCGCCGAGGTAGGCGTACCCGCCCTGCACCCAGGAGCTGAGGGTGTACGTCGAGTCCGGCTTCACGGCGACGGTCTGCGTGCACTTGGCGTTGTCCTGGCCGGCCGGGGTGGCCTTGAGGGCGGAGGCGCCGCCGTGCACGGGGGAGGAGACCGCGGTGCCGCTGCCGCCGGAACAGGTCCAGTTGGCGAGCCCGGACTCGAAACCGGCGTTCTTCGCCACGTTGACGTCGGCCGCCTCCGCGGTGCTGACGAGGCCGGTGACGGTCAGGGCCCCGGCCGCCAGGACAGCCGTGACGGTGCCGAGGACGGGCCTGCTGTTGCGCCTGCGGCGTCTGCTGCCTGCGGAGCGTTCCACTGGTGCCTCCGGGGGGAGTTGGGGGGGTGCTGGCGGAGTGTGCGGTGGCCACCGTTGGCCCATAAGCTGGTCCAGACCAATTGAGTTGTCAAGACCTCTGGCACCGGCTCGTCCGGTTCCGCCCCGTACGACTCCGTTGTGCACGCCCCCCGGCGTGCGGGACACCCGGGTCAGGCGTCGTCCTGCAACCGGTCCGCCGCGTACCCCGCCACGCAGGCCACGGCGGCCACCACGTTGGACATGAACAGCCCCTCGGCGGCCATCTCCTCCCACTGCACCGCCATGTTCAGCAGCTGCGCGACGACCGGCACACAGATCGCCGCGGCCAGATGCTGCGGCATCGAGTGGCGGAACGGCTCACGGTGCAGCCGCGCGGCCGCCCACGCCGCGAGGCCCAGGCAGATCACGTTGGGTATGTGGATCAGCAGCATGCGCCCGCCGAACGACTCCATGCGCTCCGGCGTCGCCACATGCTCGTAGACGACGCCGGCCTGCACGTATTCGGTGACGATCAGCACGATGATGCCGGCGGCCCATGCGCGGGCCAGGGCGAAGATCACCGCCCCGGGCCCGTCGTCCCGGCGGGTGGGGGCCCCGGGGTAGCTGTACCGCGTCATGCTCGTCCGCCTCCGTGTCGGAGTATCACGGGCTACTTCACCGTGATGCTTTCGATGATCCGGTCCAGGTCGGACGCGGACAGACTGCCCTCGGCCGCGTCGATCCGGACCGCATAGCTCTTCTTCTGCGAGTCGAGGCCGGTGATGATCACACCCTTGACCTCGGTGCCCTTCACCGGGCTCCCGGCCTCTCCGCCGGACGTGAACGTGAAGTCGACGCGCTTGGCGTCCCGTACGTCCTCGGGACCCTTGACCTCGACGTCCGACTGCTTCTTCAGCTCCGCGCCGAGTGCGATCCCGGCCTCGGCCCCGATCGCCGCCTCCTCCACCGTGTCGGCATTGGTGAAGTCCAGCTGCACGGTGAGGGTGCCGACCGTCCTGCCGCCCTCGGTGAGCCGGGCGGCTGCCGCGTTGTGCTTGCCGCGCTCGGCGGCGCTCTGTTCCTCGAACGCGGGAGGGTGGGCGACCGAGACGGCGGGCGTGGTGAGCTTGCCCCAGCCCTCGGGCACCGTGCCGGTGGCGGAGTCGTCCCCGCACCCGGTGGTCAGCAGGCCCAGGGCGAGGGTCGCCGTCCCGGCGATCAGACGGTTCGTAAGGGTGTTCATGGCTGGCTGGCTCCTGTCGCCGTGATCAGTTCGCACAGTAGCTGTACGGGACATAGCTTCGGCTGCCGCCGTTGGGCGCTCCGAGGAACTCCGCGTTGTTCAGCGTTTCCTCCTTCTTCTCGGTGGAGACCGAGAAGCCGAGGCTCAGCCCCAGGTTCAGCTCGAACCCGTACTCCGCCGCGTTCGTCTCGCCGGTGTACGTCGTCCTGCTGGACAGCCCGTTGTCGAAGAGCAGCTGCCCGAACCTGTCGTCGTCCCCGGGCCGCTTCGTGGGCGCGTGGTCGTCGAACATGTAGCTGAACGGCTGGCCGTACTGCCCGTTCCCGTTCAGCCAGTCCTGTGCGATCTTCCGGTCGGCGTCCCCTTCGGACCCCGGCTTCAGGACGACGGAGTTGGTCACGACCTCGATCCCGGTGTCCTCGCCGCCGCCCTTGACGCCGCCGCTGCCGCCCCGCTTGTCGTCGCCGGACTTCCCGTTGTCGCCGCCGACCTTGACCCCGTCCTTGGTGGTGCCCTTCTCCACCGTGCGGGTCATGTCGATGCGCAGCAGCTCGCCGGTCTTCTTGTCGTGCGTGACGGTGATGGACCCGGTCTGGGTGGTGGACGCCGAGGCGTCACCGCTGATCGGCCCGGCCTCGTAACTGGCCTTGGTGCCGTACTCGATCGCCGCCGAGTACGTGTACGCCTTGGTGCCCTTGAAGTCGTTGTCCGTCCACGTCACTTCGGGGGAGAACTTGAAGTTGCCGCCGAGGGCCGCGCTCAGCTTCTTGTCGTCGCCTGCGCCGATCTTGATACCGGCGGACGCGCTGGCGTCCAGGCCGACCTTGCCGTAACTGATGTGCCGGTTGCCGAGCTTCTCGTCGATGCTCTTGCGGAGCTTCTCCTCCTCGGCCATCGGGCCCTTGCCGAACATGTACAGGATGCTGTTGCCGAGCCCCGCCCCCTGGGAGTTGGCGTGCCGGTTGGAGAGCTCGTACATCTTGAGCGTCTCGATGTCGTCGCGGAAGGACTTGGCCTCCTCCTCGCTCTTGAACACCCAGGTGTCACCGTTGGTGACCTTGATGCCGGCCCCCAGCTCCACCTTGTCCGTGCCGAACGAACCGACCTTGAGGCCCGGCTTGAAGTCCTTCTTGGCGGCGATCGAGGCCGCGTCGGTGAAGGTCATGGTGACCTGCTGGTCGTTCTCGTCGACCTTGCCGTCACCGTTCATGTCGGTCTTCGACTGGAACGTCTGCTGCTGGAAGCCGTACTCCTCGCCCCACTCGATGAACAGGACCTTGGCCTTGGCACCGGCCTTGTCGGAGATCGAGGAGAGCTGGCAGAGCGGCGGTTCGAAGTCGGCGTCCGTCCGGGGGGCGGCCTCGTTCCCGCCGCCTCCGCCGCACTCACCGAAGGAGACGGCGCACTTGAACCGTTCGGCGATGCGCCCGCCGAGACCGGTGGCCGTCAGCGCTCCGACGATCGAGGTCACGACCACCACCATGCCGACGTACTCCGTGGCGGTGGCGCCCCGGTCGTCGAGCGGCAGTCCGTACCAGCTCCTGCTGTTCCGGCGTCCGCTGACCGACGGTATTCGCCCGATCTGATCCATTCGAGGAGCCTCCTTCGCCTCCGGCTACGGCGGCCGGCCGGATCCGGAGATTACGGAAGTGAACACTCGGTGGGCGTGGGTCCTGGGGCCCCAATCCGGGCCCATGTTGCTGCTCTGGGCCCGTAAACCCGAAAGGGATCAGGCATTCTCCTGGGGCGACGTGATTGAGCACCTATCTGGTACGGAATTTAACTACCAACCAGTTGGCCCGATTTGGGGTGTGAACACCCTGTGCGTACGGGCAGTGTCCTGCGTTACTGGGCACTGAAAGGTGTTCTCTGCCTCCGCCTACGTCGTTAAAGTGCTGAGGCAGGAGCACGGAGCAGGAGAGCGATTGCGGCCGGCGGTACGCGGCGGCCGGAGCCGAACGGGGAAATGCGTGCCGACCGCAATAGCAGTGACCAGTGCTGACCTGGTGCTTCCGCCCACGGATCAGCAGACGCCCACAGCGGCGCTTCTGCATGCTCCGGACGCGCAGCCCCTGGAGCTGGCGCTCAACGATATGAACGTGCTTCTCGAGCAGCACGGCTACGTCATCGCCGTCTACCCGGCCAACATCGCCACCGCCCACGAGCGACGGCTCCACATGATCCGCTCGATGCTGGAGAGCGACCGGATCGCGCTCCTCAAGGTGGACCTCCCGCCGCTGGGCGTCGCCGTCCTGGTGCGTCAGCTGCGGCAGTTGTCCATCTGCGACTTCAGTGCCGGAGTGGTCGCCTCGGCGGCCCGGCTGCTCTCCCACTACATCCACGCCGGAGCGCTCCTCAGCACGGTCACCAAGCTCGACCGGGTGCCCGTCAGTCTCAAGGCGCACGCGAAGTCGTGGGTGCCGGGCTCGCAGTTCGGCGTCCTGGCCAACCCGAATCCCCAACTGATCAAGATCGGTTCGGGAGAGCTGGCGGGACCCGAGTTCGGGACCCATCTGCTGGTCGCCAAGGGGCAGCTCCAGTCGGACTGGGTGACGGGCACGATCGCGCCGGCCTGGCAGGTCCAGGCGGTGCACGAGGTCGCGCTGCCCGCGGATTCCCCGGGCTGGTGGGGCACGTCGAAGATGATCGAATTCGCTGCCTTCCTGCCCGATATCTCGGTCGTCTACCAGCTGGTCTCCTCCGTCCGCAGGGAGGTCTGCGCCTGGTGCGGCAATGAACTCATCGGCGACCGCTGCGGCTTGTGTTCGGCACCGCTGAGGGCCCAGCAGAACCAAACCAACGGTTCAGGTGTCCTGAACCAAGGAACACCTATGCACCACGGGTCGTGAATCCGCTCGCCGCACTCCTCAGCGGCCCGAAGCGGGGTCCGGTGCGGCACACCCGATCGATACGACCCCGCTCCTCTCTCTGTCCGCCCATCGGCCCACGTCTCCCAACGAGGTTGCTCCGCTCATGAATTCACGGCAACGCCGCGGCGTCATCCTTCTGCTCCTCTCGGTCCTCTGCGCCTTCGGCGCCTTCGCCGGTGTGCTCTCGGTGATCAGCGATGTGAATTCGAAGGTCGGGCCGGAGGTGACCGCGTACCAGGTCAAGGCGAACATCGCGCCCTACACGTCCCTGGAACCGAAGCAGTTCGAGAAGATAGAGATGCCCAAGCGCTGGCTGTCCGACAACGCGGTCACCGACCTCGCGGTCGTCAACGGCAAGATCGCCGTCACCGAACTGCGCGCGGGCTCCCTGCTCCAGGACGACATGATCGTCAAGCGCCCCGTGCTGCAGAGCGGCGAGCAGGAGATCGCGATCATGATCGACGCCGCGACCGGTGTCGCGGGCAAGATCAACCCCGGCAACCTCGTCAACATCTTCGCGACCTTCGCCGGTGAGAACGAGGGTGAGAAGTCCACCTCGCGCGTCATCGTGGCCAACGCCAAGGTGCTCGACGTCGGCGAGCTGACCCCCCTCGAACCGAAGCGCGACGACCGCGGCGCGGGCGGCCCCACCGAGGCCGTGCCGATCACCTTCGCCCTCAACACCACCGACGCCCAGCGCGTCGCCTACGCCGAGTCCTTCGCCGAGCACGTCCGGCTCGCCCTGCTGCCCGAGAACAGTCCGACCACGCTCCGTCCGGGTGAGGGCAGCTACAACCTCGACGAAGACAAGAACAAGTGAGGGCCGGATGAGCACAAGAATCCTCCCGGCTGTCGGCGATGCCGACGCCGCCCGATCCATCACCACACTGCTCAGCCAGCTCCCCGACGCGGAGCCGGCCGGGCCACTGGGTGACTCGACCTCGCTGCTCGACACCCTGGCCCGGCTCGCCGCCGAGTCGCTGGACGAGCTGCCCGAGGTCGTGCTCGTGCACGAGCGGATCGGGCCGGTTCCGGCCCTGGAGCTGATCCGGGAGGTGGCCCTGCGCTTTCCGGCGGTCGGGGTCGTGCTGGTCACCGCCGACGCGAGCCCCGGGCTCTACTCGGCGGCCATGGACTCCGGCGCCCGCGGCCTCGTCGGCCTGCCCCTCTCGTACGAGGAGCTGGCCCAGCGCGTCCAGGCGGCGGCGGGCTGGTCCGTCGGGGTGCGGCGCCACCTGGGCGCGGGCGCGGACGTGTTCACCGGACCGAGCGGCACCGTCGTCACGGTCAGCGGCGCGAAGGGCGGTGTCGGCACCACCGTCACCGCCGTCCAGCTGGCGCTGGCCGCGAAGGCTTCGGGCCACACCGTCGCCCTGGCCGACCTGGACCTCCAGTCCGGGGACGTCGCCTCGTACCTCGACGTGCAGTTCCGCAGGTCGATCGTCGACCTCTCGACCATCCAGGACATCTCGCCGCGCGTCCTCCAGGACGCCCTGTACAACCACGACACCGGCATCGGGCTGCTGCTCGCCCCGGGCGAGGGGGAGCGGGCCGAAGAGGTCAGCGACCGGGTCGTACGCCAGATCATCAGCGCCCTGCGCCACCGCTTCGAGATCGTGATCATCGACTGCGGCACGCACATGAACACGGCCAACGCCGCCGCGATCGAGATGGCCGACCGCACGCTCCTGGTGACCACACCGGACGTGGTCACCGTCCGGGCGGCCAAGCGCATGGTCCGGCTCTGGGACCGGCTGCAGATCCGCAAGGCGGAGGAGACCATCACGGTCGTCAACCGCTACACGCGCAACACGGAGATCCAGCCGCCGCTGATCGAGCGGATCACCGCGACGAAGGTCGCGCGGATCGTGGTCCCCGCCAACTTCAAGGAACTCCAGGCGGTGGTCGACGCCGGGCGCATGCAGGATCTTGAGGCCAAGTCGACGGTGAAACAGGCCCTTTGGGGCCTCGCCGGAGACCTCGGTCTCGTCAAGAACGCGGAAGGCACGGACAAGCAGGGCAAGTTCAAGGGAGACCGCGGCTCGATCGGCGGTCGACGGGGACGTACGAAGTGACGACCGAAGCGATACGACCGAGGGGGACAGGTGAAACCAATACCAGTGCGTACGGTGCCGGCTCACGACCTTGCGGCACCCCATCGAGCCCGTCCGGCAGGTGACGAGGAAGCGGTGCCCCGCCTCCGGGCGGACGACCGCGGACAGGCGGCCATCGAGTTCACGGGAACGCTCCCGCTGATCCTGATCACCCTGGCCCTGATGTGGCAGGCCGCCATGGTCGGCTACACCTTCATGCTCGCGGGCAACGCGGCGGACAAGGCGGTCACCGCCGCCACGACCTCCAACGGCAGCGCGCTGCTGGCGTGCAGGCAGGCCGGCCGGGAGGACCTGCCGGGCGCCTGGGACGCGAACTTCCACTGCCAGGCATCGGGCGACCTGATGAAGGCCCGGGTGGACGTCAAGGTACCGCTGCTCTTCCCCGGCGGATTCAACACGCCGATGACGCTGACCGGCGAGGCGTCGGCGAACCTGGAGAGGGGCTGGGGATGGTGACCCACGCACTGCATGCCGATCCGTGCACCCGCCGGACCCGCGACGCCTCCCAGAAGGGCAACGCCTCCCAGAAGGGCCAGGCCGCCATTGAGTACGTAGGCGTCCTCACTCTCCTCCTGGTCGTCGCCATGGCCGTGGTCCAGCTCGGTATCGCCGTGTACGCGGCGCAGCAGGCCGGCACGGCCGCACGGTCGGGCGCCCGAGTGGGCTCGTACGACCGCGCCAGCATGCCCGCCCAGCAGGCGGCGTACTCGTCCATGAGCGGGTGGCTGGTCGACGACGCAGATGTCGACGTACGCCACGGCTTCGACGAGGTGACCGTGACCGTGGACATCGACATCCCTTCCGTGATCCCGATGTTCGACTTCGGGAACGTGAGCAAGCAAGCCACCATGCCGCGCGGCTGAGCCCCGTACCACCGCACCACCAGAGGGAGTTGAGGACATGAGCCTGCGGGCGCGCATCACGAGCCCCGAGCCGACGAACGGGCTCAGCGAAGAGAGCCGGCTCGTCGGGGTCTACCGCGCCAAGCTCCTGGAGGAGATCGACCTCGCCGAGATGTCCGCCCTCGCGGCGGCCGAGCGCAGGGCGCGCCTGGAGCGCGTGCTGGGCCACATCATCAGCCGCGAGGGCCCCGTCCTCTCGTCCATGGAGCGCTCGCAGCTCATCCGCCGGGTCGTCGACGAGGCCCTCGGACTCGGCATCCTGGAACCGCTCCTCGAAGACGCGTCCATCAGCGAGATCATGGTCAACGGTCCCGACCAGGTGTACGTGGAGCGAGGTGGCCGACTCGAACTCCTCCCCATGCGCTTCTCGTCCAACGAGCAGCTGATGCAGACCATCGAGCGCATCGTCTCCACGGTCAACCGCCGCGTGGACGAGGCCAATCCGATGGTCGACGCACGCCTGCCCTCCGGCGAGCGTGTCAACGTGATCATCCCGCCGCTCTCCCTCAAGGGCCCGATCCTCACGATCCGCCGCTTCCCTCGGGCCTTCACGCTCCAGGAGATGATCGGCCTCGGCTCGCTCGACGAACACATGCTGATGCTGCTCGCTGGCCTGGTCCGCGCCAAGTTCAACGTGATCGTCTCCGGCGCCACCGGCACCGGGAAGACGACGCTGCTCAACGCACTGTCCGGGCTCATTCCGAACGGCGAGCGCATCGTCACCATCGAGGACTCAGCCGAGCTCCAACTCCAGCAGTCCCACGTGATCACGCTGGAGAGCCGCCCGTCGAACGTGGAGGGCAAGGGCCAGATCACCATCCGCGACCTCGTCCGCAACTCCCTGCGTATGCGGCCCGACCGCATCATCGTCGGTGAGGTCCGTGGCGGCGAGACCCTCGACATGCTCCAGGCCATGTCCACCGGTCACGACGGCTCGCTCGCCACCGTGCACGCGAACAACGCCGAGGACGCCCTGATGCGTCTGCAGACGCTGAGCTCCATGTCCGAGGTGGAGATCCCGTTCGTGGCGATCCACGACCAGATCAACAGCGCCGTCGACGTGATCGTGCAGCTCACCCGCCACGCCGACGGCTCCCGCCGGATCACCGAGATCGCCGTCGTCGACTCGCACGGCCGCGAGGACTACCGCATCGTCTCCGTCTGCCGCTTCAAGTCGCACCCGGTCGCCGCCGACGGACGCGTCTACGGCAACTTCGAGTACTACCCGCTGCCGCGACGGGTCGCGGAACGCCTCTACATGACGAGCGAGGCGATCCCCGCGGCCTTCGGCGTGGCCCAGTCGGAGGACCAGCTGATCATGCGCAAATCCGCCGCCTGAGCACCACCCACCGCTCGCCGTCCCCTGTCCGCCGCCACCGAGAAGGTCCCCGCCCGCCATGGATAATCTCCCGCTCCTGACGATCGGCGTCACGCTGCTCGCCGGCTTGTTCGCCGTCCTCGGCGTGCACATCTACTCATCGGGCAAGGCACAGCGGCAGATCCTGTTCGACCGCATGTCCCAGACGGGGCAGATCACCATCGGCGGACGCAACCGGCGATTCCGCGGGATCGACCGGCGGCTGCGCCGGACGGGCCTCGGCAAGAAGATCGAACGCAAGATCTCGGCGACGGGCCTGGACCTCACACCCGGCGAGTACGCCGTCTACGTCGTGGCCGCCCTGCTCGGCCTCTACTTCGTCATCGGCTCGATCTTCGCCCCGTTCTTCGGCCTGCTCGCCGCCCTCATCGGCCTCTGGGGCGGCAACGCCTTCCTCAACTACCAGCGGGCCAAGCGCACCGAGGCGTTCATCAACCAGCTCCCCGAGCTCACCCGCGTCCTCGCCAACGCCACCCAGGCGGGCCTGGCCCTGCGTACGGCGATCGCCATGGCCGTCGAGGAACTCGACGACCCGGCCCACGAGGAACTGCGCCGCGTCGCCGACCGGCTGGCCGTCGGCCACTCCCTCGACGACGCGCTCAACGAACTCGTCGAGCGCCTGCCCTCCCGCGAACTGACCGTGCTGGTTTCGACCCTCATCCTCTCCAACCGGGCGGGCGGAACGATCGTCTCCTCGCTGCGCAACCTCACGGGGACGCTGGAAGAGCGCAAGGAGACCCGGCGTGAGGTCACCACACTGCTGTCCCAGGTGAAGGTGACGGCGGTCGCCGTCCCGGTCCTCGGTATGGGCTTCTTGCTGATCATCAACGGCATGCGCGCCGGGGCACTCGACGACATGACGACCGCCACCATGGGCCGGATCGCCGTCCTCATCGCTGCCGGCCTCTACGGCCTGGGCTTCTTCTTGATCAACCGGCTCACAAAAGTACGTATCTGAATCCGACGGCCCTTCAGGAATTAGGAGAGAGGACACACACCATGGACCTTCTGATCGCGGCCGTCTTCGGACTCGCCGTATACGGAGCCTTCCAGGGCATCCGCATGTACCGCGCCGACGCCAAACTTCCCGGCGACCTGGCCATTGCCTTGGAAGTCGGCGCCAGCCGCACGACGGCCACCGGCTCGGCCATCGACCGCATGGGCATGCGGTACGCGCCCCGGGTGCTGAGCATGATGGGCCCGAAGCGGGTCGACAAGGTCCGCCGCAAGCTGGACATGGCCGGTAACCCGGGCGGCATGACCGTCGACCGGTACGCGGCACGACGGGCGGTCTACGGCGGGCTGGGGGCCCTCGCGGCCCTGGCCATGCTGATGAACGGGCAGGTTGTACTTGCGGCATTGATGGCCGTCTACGGCTTCTTCTGGACCGACGTGATCATCGTGTCCGCCATCCGGCGGCGCAAGGACGACATCGACCGGACCCTTCCGGACTTCCTCGATGTTCTTGCGGTCGTCGTCTCGGCCGGACTCGGCTTCCGGCAGGCTTTGGAACGCGTAGCGGAAAAGTACGCGGGCCCGTGGGCCGACGAACTCCGCATCACCCTGCGCCAGATGGACATGGGTGTCAGCCGCCGCGACGCCTTCGACCAGCTCCGCAAGCGCAATGAGTCCGAGCAGGTCTCGATGTTCGTCTCGGCTCTCCAGCAGGGCGAGGAGCTCGGCGCCCCGATCGTCGACACGCTCATTCAGATCGCCAACGACATGCGCCGCACCGACGCCCAGAACGCCCGCCGCAAGGCATCGAAGGCGGTCCCCAAAGCGACGCTGATCGTCACCAGTTTCATGCTGCCCGGGACGATGATCCTGATCGCCGTCGGCTTCTACTACGCGGCCAACGTCAGCATCGGAGAGGTCTTCGGGTCCTGACGGAGAACAAAGAACGGACTCACTCACCCGACAGCTGACGAGGAGGTGAAAGGCCCATGGGCCCCCGACAGACCGGACCGGCACTCACCGGCGGACCCGACGCGACCACGGCCGAGAGCACGCCCGGCCACGTTCCGGCACTGCCCATCCAGGTGAACGCCCTCCAGGCCCTGTGCCGTCAGCTCTTCGGCTTCCGTCTCGCCATGACCGCTCTCGCCGCACCCTTCGCGCTCGTCGGCGTCGACGACAGGCTGGGCAGCTGGCTCGTAGGATCGGCCGTCCTCGTCACCGTCATGGTGTCGTACGCATTGATGCGGGACTGGGAGCGCTTCGGCCCGATCCTCCTGCGCCACCCCTCCCTGCTCGCCGCAGACATGCTGTTCGGCGCGCTCCTACTCTTTGCAGCCACCCCCGGCTCCACACTCACCTACGTCACGGTCTGCACTCCGCTGCTGGCGGGCCTGGTCTATGGCTGGCGCGGCAGCGCGATCTTCGCCGTACTCCAGTCGCTTCTGTTGGCTGTTGCCTATGGAGTCAGCCAGAAGGTTGAAGCGGATGCCTCGGCGCTTCTCGTGGTCGGGCTCTGCATCATGGCTGGGGCGGTCGGCAGTACCCTGCGGGGTCTGCTCCTCCGGTTCGGCGCCGCGTCCCAGGCCCTGACCGACACCCGTGCACGCCTCGCGGTGAACGGTGCTGTGGAGGAGGAGCGGGCACGCCTGGCCCGCGAGATGCACGACTCCGTTGCGAAGACCCTGCACGGCCTCGCCCTCGCCGCCGACGGCCTGGCGAGCACGGCGGACCGGATGGACCCGCTGACCGTCAAGCACCAGGCGGAACTGGTGGCCCGCGCAGCCCGTCGCGCCGCCGCCGAGTCCCGCGAACTCCTTTCCGACCTGCGCCGGGAATCCGGCCTGGACGGCGGAGTGGACGTCATCGACGAACTCCAGGCCCGGACAGCGGACTTCGAACGGCGTCATGGCGTCAAGGCCGTCTTCCGCCGGCTCGGTGACGGCCCCGTACCGCCCATCCCACACGCCGTGGCCCGGCACGCGCTCACGATTGCGACCGAGGCCATGGAGAACGCCCAGCGCCATGCCCACCCCAGCTATTTGGACGTCTCCGCGGGCCTGGTCCGCGACACCGTGCGGATCAGCGTGTACGACGACGGCGACGGCCTGCCCCCGGGCACCTCACTGGCCGACCTCCGCAAGGCCGGGCACTTCGGCCTGGTCGGCATGGTCGAGCGCGCCGCCTCGATCGGCGCCCGTATCCGTATCGGCCGGGGCCACGCCGCCCGGGGCACCGAGGTCCGCCTCGACTTGTCGCTGGCGGCGATGGACCTGGCCCCACCGACCCCGACTCCCACTCCGCCCCAGGGGTATCCGCCACCGCTCCCGCAGATACCCAGCCAACGCACGCGTCCTGAGAACGACTGACCAACCGCAGCCCCACCACAGTCCCCACCCGAGAGAGGAGGCCGCACCATGCCGGACGAGATCTCCCGCAGCTCCGGAGAGCAGTGGACACAGCACCCGCATGTCTCGCAGCACACGTCCTCGCACCCGAGCCCGCTCAGCTCCACCCCTACCTCCGGTCCCCCCATGCCGACGGCATCCAGCGAGTTCCCGGACTTCCCGGGCCCGATGACGATGCCCCCGCCACTGCCCCTGAGAGTCGTCGTCGCCGATGACAACCCCGTCGTACGGGCCGGGCTGACGGTCCTGCTCCAGGGGCGTGACGACATCGACGTGGTGGCCGAGGCGAACGACGGCCGCCAGGCGTACGAGATGGCGGTGCGGCACCATCCCGACGTCGTTCTGCTGGACGTCCGCATGCCCGGTGTCGACGGCATCTCCGCCCTGCCGCACCTGGTGCGCCTGGCGCCGGTGCTGATGATGACGTACAGCCGCGAGAGCGAGATCGTCCACGAGGCGCTGCGGCTGGGCGCCGGCGGCTACCTGGTGCACGGCGAGTTCACCGCCGACCAGCTGGTGGCCGCAGTCCGCGACACCAAGGAGGGCCGGGCGCACTTCACGTACTCCGCCTCCAGCGCCCTGCGCGAGTCGGTACGGGGAGGGGGCGCCCCGGGCCAGGGCGGTCAGCCGCTGCCGGAGGGTCTGGGTACGGCGTTCAGCGGCCCCGGCTACCGACCCGCCGCGCCGCCCGCGCCGGTATCTGCATCCGCACACGACACGCCAAACCGGCCCATGCCCAACCCGGCACAGAACCCGCAGGTGGGGGCAGTTCAGGGCGAGTTGGCACCACCACGATTTCCCCAAAGGGCTTCGCTTACGCAACCATCTGTGGGACATTCGTCCTCAGGGGTTCCCGCGCCTGCGGTCCCGGGAATGATCGCCGAGCTGAGTGAACGGGAGGTGGAAGTGATGGACCTGATCGCGTCGGGCATGACCAATCAGCAGATCGCGGCCACCTGCTTCATCAGCCAGAAGACCGTCAAGAACCACATCAACCGCATCTTCGCCAAGTTGAATGCCGGCAGCCGGGGCGAGGCCATCGCCGTCTGGCACCGCATGTCGTCCGGGGGGTCGACGAGGCATGGCTGACACGACGATGGGCCTGAAGGCCCAACTGACGGAGTGGGCCCGGAGTTGGGCCCGCAGGCCCATGCGACTGGGTGTGTCCCCGACGTACGTTTCTCATGTCGAAAGCGAGACCGGCCAGGAGGAAGCCGGAAGCGCGGACGACACGAAGACTTACGCAGCAGTGTCGGCCGATCTCCGGTCGGCCGAACTCGGAGGGGAACACCATGTCGAACATCACTCTGAAGGCCGCCACCACCACGCAGGCATACATCAACGGCTGGAAGAACACGGCCGTCGAGGCCATGAAGCGCCGGAGCGACAAGGGTCAGGGCGCCATCGAGTACGTGGGTATCACCATCCTGGTGGTGGCGATCGTGATCGCGCTGATCAACACCAACCTGGGCGCTTCCATCGGGAACAAGTTCACCGCCAAGATCAACGAGGTTCTCGGCAGGTGAGTCAGTCGGCTGACCACGAGTCAGGGCAGGCCGCACCGCTGTACATCACAGCGGTGGTGGGCCTGCTCTTTCTTGCGTTGATCTTCTTTGCGTTCGGCGAAGCCGATGTCAGGCGTAATGGGGCTCAGAGCGCGTCGGATGCCGCGGCGCTTGCGGCGGCCCAGGAGTCTCGGAGTCTGGAAGCGGTGGACCTGCGGGCCCACATCTTGGACAGGGCATACCTCACCCTCGTGTTCAACGGGCCGTATCCCGGAACCCACAACGGGTGTGTGAAGGCGTCCAGGTTTGCCGCACAGAACGACGCCATGAGCGTCGACTGTCGCATGCTCTTTGACGGTCGCTGGGGATTCACGGTTGGTGTCCAGTCGGACAAGGGGATGAGCGCCAACCTGGTTCCGGGCACGGAGGGGAAGCGCGCGAAGGCGACGTCGGTGGCTGTCGTCGAACCTCGCTGCAAATTCATCCCGAACCCGGATCTGACGTCGCCGTCGCCCGGTGCGCTTGCCTGTGACACCAAGGTGTGGGTGATCGACCCCAAGGACTTGGCGCTCCTGCCGGAGATGACCGAGCTCTTCACTGTACGTCTGGCCGACTGACCTCGATCGAACGCAAAGGAACTGGACCGATGAGTAATCCGCACGTGAGGACCATGCGCCGCGCGGGCGTTGCCGCCTTGATGGTGGCGACGCTCGCTCTGTCGGCGACTGCTTGCGGCAGCGACGACGGCAAGGAGCCGAAGACGGTCGCGTCCAAGGCATCCACTCCGCCATCGAAATCCGATAAGGGCAGTAGCGGCGGCGAGGTTGTTCCGGACACCAGCAAGGTCCTCGTGACGGTCAAAGGCGACTCTGGCGTTGACATGGTGATCAATTCCGCAAAGCGTGATTCCGGCGGCTTCCTCACGGTCAGTGGGCAGCTCAAGAACACGGGAAGCGGGATGTACACGACTCCGATCCAGTGGAACGGTGAGGAGGAGGCTGTCGCGTCCTCCGGCCGATCACTCGCAGCTATGACGCTGGTGGATTCGCAGGAGAAGAAGCGCTACTACGTGCTCCGGGACACGGACAACCGACCGCTGACGACGAGTGGCTACGAGCCGAGCATTGAGGCGGGGAAGAGTCTCACGTTCTTCGCGCAGTTCCCCGCGCCGGCGCAGTCGACGAGTCAGGTCGACCTTCAGTTCCCCGGTTTCGCCAACGCCACGATCGAGATCTCCTGATGAGCGCCGCCATGTCGAGCACCCAGCGGGCTCGCGCCCGGCTTGCGATGACCGTGTTCGCCGGGGCGCTGGCCTTCGGAGTTGGGGCCACTCCGAACGCTTTCGCCGATGACAGCCCTTACCCGTCTGCGTCCGCCGAGGTGCCGGTCCAGGTCGACGGCAACGACGCGGACCTTAAGCTCCCGGATGGCGCAACCCTCGCCGCCCCCAAGGTCCTCGACATCAAGTCCGTCGTCGAAGACCTGGGAGGCGAGGAGCGCCGCGAGGACACCAACGCAGACATCAAGTTCGCGCTCCAGGCCGAAGTGCTCTTCGGTAAGGACAGCGCAAAATTGAGCTCTGCGGCCAACAGTCGTATCAACGCGATTGCCGAGGAGATCAAGAAGCAGGACGCCAAGAAGGTAAGGGTGTTCGGCTTCACCGACAACCTCGGTTCGTCCGCCCACGGCGACGTCCTCTCCAAGCAGCGTGCCGAAGCCGTGCACGGTGTCCTGCAGAAGGCGCTGACCGGTACCAGCATCACGTTCGAGATCCGTGGATATGGCGAGCAATACCCGATCGCCAGCAACGACAATGAAGAAGGCCGCAAGAAGAACCGCCGGGTGGAGGTCTCCTTCCCCCGCGCGGAGGGCTCGCAGAGCTGATCCACGCACAGCGCCCGGTACCGCGATTGCCTCGCGGTACCGGGCGCTTTGCCGTTACAGCAGGTGGTCGGCCTTGCCGGCCTTGATGTCGCGGATCATCTGCTGAAGTGCCTCGCGGCTGTCGGTGAGGTAACGATCCTCCTCGCCGCGAACGGCGATGAAGCCGTTGCCCGCGTCGTCCGTTCCGAGCCGGAAGCAGTTGTTTCCCTCGCCGCAGTAGGACTCTTCCCAGTTGATCTCAGCCATGGCGAACTCCTCAGAGTTGAAGTGAGATGGTGCGAATGAAGTCTCGCGACTCGGCAGAAGGCAGCGAGGCGTCCTCCATCCAGTCCAAGTGAGCTCGGTACTTGGCAAGTTGTGCATCTTCGTGCATGAACTCAGGGCCATGCGCCGAATCAAGCTGCACGGTGTCCAGCTGGGGTACGACGCCATGGGCGTAGAGCAGCGCATGCCCGGCGCCGGGGAATGCCCCGCGGTCGATGGGGACGACGCGGATCTCGATGTGCTCCCGCTCGGACATCTCGCACAGGTGAAGCAGCTGCTCCTGAGCGATCTTCCGGCCGCCGAACTGCATCCGCAGCGCGGCTTCGTGGACGTAACCCACGTACTCGGTTGGGGATTTCCGGTCGAGCACCTGCTGTCGCTCCATCCGGTGGGCCACCCGCAACTCGACCTCCAGACGTGACAACGCGGGCAGTACCGCGCCGAACACAGCCCGGGCGTATCCGTCGGTGTGGAGCAGACCGGGGAGGTGGACGGTCTGCGCTGTCCGGATGCGAGCCGCGTGCCATTCGAGTTCGGCGATGTTCAGCAGTCCTGACGGGAGGGAGCCCCGGTACTGCTCCCACCACCCGCGCTCGCGCTGTTCGGCCATCTCCGCGAGTGCTTCGACGTAACGAGTGTCGGCGCAGGCGTAGTTGCAGGCCAGCGTGCGCACTCGGTCGGCGGCAACGGGCCGGACACCAACCTCCATGTTGGAGATCTTTGTGCGGTCGATGCCCAACAGGCCCGCCGCGTACGCGGTGGTCGCCTCGGCAGCGAGGCGCATCTTGCGCAGTTCGGCGCCGAGCCGCTTCTGGCGCTCTGTCGGAGTTGAACTGCTCGGCATAGGCCCCTTCTTTCGCCGACGGTGGGCACAGTCTGCCGCTGGACGGGGCGCCCGGTCCAGCAGGTTGGAGGCAATTGCCTCCAACTCTATGACACGAGTGCCCTCGCTGGGCTACATTCAGTAACGCACCGCTCACGCTCGGATGGGTCGGAAGTGCATCACGCGGTCCTGCCCGCACTCTCCTGCCCTGGGAGGGGTCGGCCCGCGTCAGGGAGACAGGCCACTGCCCATCCGGTAAG
This sequence comes from Streptomyces sp. NBC_00234, assembly GCF_036195325.1. Lineage (NCBI taxonomy): Bacteria > Bacillati > Actinomycetota > Actinomycetes > Kitasatosporales > Streptomycetaceae > Streptomyces > Streptomyces sp. NBC_00234. Next base: position 5,125,298 of record NZ_CP108101.1, read on the forward strand.
TCGCGAGTACCTCGTGCGCATCGACGCGAAAGAGAACCCCGTCAACAGACCTTTCGTTCAAGGGGAGTCGACCATGCCTCCATCTCCGCGCGCCGCACTCTGTCCCGTGACCCAGGAGCCCGTACCCGACCTCGACCCCGACCCCGACCCCGATCCCGAGCAGGCCCCGCGCCCCGCCCCGTACCCCCGGCGCCGTTCCGGCGGCAGGCTGGCCCTCAGCCTCACCCTGCCCGGAGACCCTCGCAGTGCGGCCGTCGCCCGTGGCGTGGTCACGACCGCCCTCCGGGCGTACGGCCTGGCCTCCTACACCTGGCCCGCCGCCCTCCTTGCGTCCGAACTCGTAGCGTTGAACGCAACGCTCACTCCGCAAAGGGACCTCTACCTCTCCCTCCGCCACCGCGACGACGCACTCCGTCTGCTCGTCTGGGACCAGCACCCGGACCATGCGTGCCCGGGTGCGGCGGCGCTCTGTGCGCAGCGCCGCCGTCGGGGGCTGTGGCTCCTGGCGGCTGTCGTCGACGACTGGGGCGGTGACTGGGGTGTCTGTGACGCGCTGCCGCCGCAGCGCGGATACAAGTCCTGGGTCGTACTGCCCCGTTGACGTGCGGGGGGACGGTGCGGGGCCGAAAGGAGAATCCAGGTCCATGTTTAGGCCCTGGGGCCCATGGCACGCGCGTTCGTGCTCCGTACGGTTGGCCGCCGGGGTGGGGCGCCGCGCGCCACCATGAACGGCCGTTTCCGTTCCGGGGGTTGAGTTCACTATGTCCGTTTCCGGCGGTCTCCCATGGCCCGGGGCGTCATCGCAAGGCGATGACGCTTCCCGCCGCCCCATGCCGCAGCCGCTCATGGTGGCCCGCTGGCTGGTGTACGTGCTCTTCGGGGCGACCGTGCTCGGTGGCGTCGGGCTGTTCCTCACCGCTGCCTCGCTGGACGCGGTGAACGGCACGCTGCTGGGGATCCTCGTCTACGGGGCGGTGCCGGGGACGGTCGGCTGGATACTGGCGCGGCGTGCCTGGACCGGTGGGGTCCGCGTGTGGTGGGGCCTTATCGCCGTGCAGGCGTGGCTGATCCTCGGTGGCCTGTCCAACCTCCGTGCCGGTTCGGTCCAGGGCTTCACCCAGCTCTTTCTGCCCGTCGTGATTCTCGTGTTCCTGTGCCGGGCGGAGAGCCGCCAGTGGTTCCGGCTCGCGGGGTCGCGGCGGAGCGCGCGTCCCCCCTTCTCGATGCCCCACATGATCAAGTGGCGCCGGGACCGCGGGCAGTCGGCGGTGGAGTACGTGGGGCTGGTCACTCTCGTCGCGGGGATCGTGTTGGCGCTCATCGTGACGGGGGCCGGCAGTCAGATGGCCGACGGCTTCAGGTCGGCCATCTGCTCGGTCACCGGCACGGCCTGCCCTGCCGGTGGGGACACCGGAGGCCAGACGGTCGAAGCGGGTGGCGGGACAGAGGGGCAGACCGGCGCGACCACGGATGGCTCCATCTCGACCGGTGGCTCAACCGGCGGTTCGACCGGCGGCGACACCGGTGGCGAGGCCGCGGGTGGTTCCAGCAGCGGCGGTACGGGCAGTGGCGGTACCGGCAGCGGTGGTACGGGCAGTGGCGGCACCGGGGGCGGTACCGGGGGAGAGACGGGCGGCGCGACCGGCGGTGAAACCGGTGGCAGCACCGGCGGCGCCACAGGTGGCGAAACCGGCGGCGGCGAAACTGCCGGCACCACCGGCACCACCGGCACCTCCGGCGAGACCGGCACCACCGGCACCTCCGGCGAGACCGGCACCTCCGGCGAAACCGGCGGTACCGACGATTCCGACGAGGCCGGCGATCCCACCGACCCCTACGAGCCGATCGTCGCCGACGGGGACGATTCGGCCGGCGACAAGGGGGACGGCGAGAAGAAGGAGGAGTGTTCAGGCTTCCTCGGGTGCACCCTCGACCAGCTCGGGCAGGTCGGCGAGGGGCTGTTCGTCGACGGCATCTGGGGCGACGTCACCGACCTCTGGGACACCGTCGTCCACCCCATCGACACCGTCACCGGAATCGTCGACTACGGGAAGTCGCTCGGCGACAAGTGGAGCGAGGACTCCAAGGACGCCGGTGACAAGTGGGCGGACGGCGACTACCTCGACGCGCTGACCGACTGGGGCGGTGCCTCGGTCAACACGGGCGTCAAGGTCCTGGACGACATGTTCGTCGGGGAGGAGGTCCGCGAGACTTGGAACCGGGGTGAGGAGACCCAGGCCGCCACCACCGTCATCTGGAACGTCGGTTCGCTGTTCATCCCCGGCTACGACGTGGCCAAGGTCGTCGGGAAGGCCAGCAAGCTCGGCAAGCTGGGCAAGCTCGCCCAGGCCATCGCCGAGGTGTCCGACAAGGCCAAGGACGCCGCGGGCCGGGCCCGCAAGGCGGCTGGGCTCGGTGACGCCGCGGGAGCCCGTAAGGCGGCCGACGAGGCCCAGGAGCACGCCGACGACGCGGTCGAGAAGGCGGAGGAGCACGGCAGTTGCAGCATCGCGCTGGGCGCCGCCACCCTCGTACCGTACGGGGACGGGGGAGCCGTCCGTGAGCCCCGCGCGCCCGGCGGCGTGTCCGGCTCCGGTACGGGAATCCTGGCCGCGGGACGGGCCGGGTCCCCCCTGATCCTCCTCGCGGAAGGCACGTGCGAGGGCGAGGAGGCGGACAACGCCCGCGAGGCCCAGAAGGAGGCGGACGACGCCGATCGGGTCGCCGACGGAGTCGAACTCTCCGAGGCGGCCGAGCGGGCGAAGCAGACCATCCGGGACGCGAGTGACAAGCAGAAGACGCCCAAGTCCGAGCGTTACAGCCTCAACGAGGGCGCGGTCGACAAGCTGGTCGCGAAGGCCAAGGACGAGCCCGACCCGAGCCGAGGCGAATTCGGCAAGGACGAACTGGCCTCCGCGCTGGACGATCTCACCGACGTGCTCAACGACAAGCGCATCGACACCCAGAGCCGCGGTTCCCTGGGCGGTACCGTCCTCAAGGCCAACGACCGTCACCAGCTGGCGGAAGCCATGGCGGAGGCCCGTGCGGCCAAGCGTGCCGCCGACCTGGACGCGGCCGAGGGCACGAAGGTGTTCGCGAGTGTCGGTGCGCAGAAGGGCCGCAAGTCGGTGGACTTCGGAGACGGCAAGCCGGTCGATGTCAGCGGCATCGACGACGTCGACGTCGCGTACAAGGGCAAGGACGGCAAGGTGCACGTCGTGGAGGTCAAGAACACGGCCAACGCGACCACGCAGGCATCCCTTCCCGCTCAGGCCAAGCGGCTCGCGGACTGGGCCAAGGAGGACGGAGCGACACCGCCGCGAGCGGCTCGCTACGAGATCGAGACCGCGAAGGACTGGGACAAGATCTTCAACGGGTTCCAGAAGGACAAGAAGACCGGTACGTCCCCGCCCGGCACGCCGGCCCAGACCATCGCGGACAACGGTCTCGGCGTCCGGATCGCCGGTCAGGACGTCACCCCCAAGCAGCTGAAGGACCTCGACGCCGCGTGGAACAGCAAGACCGACGCCGAGAAGCAGGCCGCTCGTGACTCCGGCAAGATGAAGGATCCCAAGAGCGCGATGGAATACCTGGGGGTCTCGTGATGGCCATGGAACACGCCGGGAAGGAGCCGCTGCTTCCCGAGGCCGTACGCGACCTGCCGTACTCCTGGGACCTCGGTTTCGTCTGGCCGCCGGAGACGGAGGAGAGCCGGGAGAACATCGCCTACGCGCGAGCCGTGCTCGAAGCGTGCCTGCCGCCTGTTCCCCTCACCACGCCCGAACCGCCTCCCGAGGTGACGCTGAAGTTCCTGGGCCCGGACGCGTCCTGGCCCGAATGGACGGAGACCCGGCGCGTGGTGCGGGAGTACATGCCGTACGCCCGCTGTGTGACGCGGGAACGCATGGCCGAGGCCGAGGCGGAGTGTGCGCGCAGAGGCTTCGACACGACGGACTTCACCGACCGGTGGACCGTCCGCATCTCCGCCTGGATCGCCGAGCAGGTCCTCTACTGGTGCGGGCTCATGGTCGACGACACCGCGGCGATCACCCCGTGGGCGATGGAGCTCGCCGAACGGTACGCGCAGCGCGGCATGGCCGCCGAGCAGGCCGTGTGGGCACTGCGCCACACGGCCGAGGTCCCGCAGAGCCGTGCGGCCCTGGCCCGGCTGGCCGTGGACGAGTCGCTGCCTCCCGGGATCCGTGAACTGGCCGCGCAACGGATCTCCTGAACGCACGGACCGGGGCGCCTGCGGTGCAGGCGCCCCGGCGTGGGTCAGCGGTGTGGGTCAGCGGTGTGGGTCAGCGGTGCTGGTCAGCAGTGCTGGTCAGCGGCGGATCTGGTAGGCGCGGGTCACCGTCTGCTCGACGCTGTTGCCGTCGGCATCGCTGGCCTGGACGCGCAGTGACACGAAGCCCGCCTTCCCAGGGTTGTCGATCGTGCCCTTGAGGCCGCCGTCGAGGCGGACCTGCCGCCAGGTGGCGCCGTCGTCGTACGAGGCCCACAGCTTCGCCCCGGTGAGCTCCAGACCGTTCAGGCCCTTGGGGTAGCGCACGCCCAGCCCGATACGGGTGGTGGAGTGCGGCCGGGCGCTGTTGGTCCGGTCGACGTCGAGGCGGTAGTCGACCGACAGGACGGGGAGCGGGGTCATTCCTTCCTTCTGCTCGGAGTGGAAGCGCCAGTCGGTGTGCACCTTGGTGGACGTCGTCCAGCCGGGGGCGTCCCGCTGCACGTCGGTGACCAGGCGGTATTCGGCGCGCTCTGCCGTCATGGGGAAGGCCACGGGGGCCGATGCGACGCTGCCGAGAAGCAGGCCGTCCCGATAGACCGTGGACAGCGCCTTGTCGCTGCCGGCTTCGGCGGAGAAGGACTGGCCCGTCGCCGTGTCGAGCAGACCGCCCGACATCACCACACCGACAGTGCCCTGCCGGACGGCCGAGTTGAGCTGTGCGTCCGGCAGTGCGGTGCGGACCACGGCCTTGTTCCACTCGCGGTGCACGCGCTGTCCGGCCTTGAGCGCGGCGGGGGTCGTCAGCTTCCAGGAGCCGCCCGCCGTCCACACCGGGCCGGTCTTCACCGCTTCCCAGGTGGGTACGTCCGCGGAGACGTACTCGGTCCGGGAGTGCGGCATGAGGACCCGGTCGAACCCGAAGTACGCCGTCGGCTGCATCGGCGAGCGCGTCAGCCTGGCGTATCCGCCTTCGGTGTCCGGCGACGACGCGTGGAAGGAGGAATCCACGGCGGCCAGTTCCGTGTCGCGTACCCGGTAGCGCTGGTCGGCGGGGATGCCGCCCTTGCGGTGCTTCAGCAGCTCGTAGGTGTACGGGCTCACCGCCGTACCGGAGAACCTGATCCTGGCGTCGTCCAGGGCCGCCAGCTCCTCACCCTGGGTGCCGGAGAGGGTCATCGCGGGGATCTTGGTCGCGGTCGGGCTCCAGTTGCCCGCACGCCAGTTCTCGGGGAGGTCGTTGTAGACGATGACGGCGACGGCTCCGGCGCTCGCGGCGTCGTCGACCTGTTGGCCCACCGTGCGCTCTGCGCTCCGCTTCACCAGGGCGAGCTTGCCCCCGACGTCCTCGCCGGGCTTCGCCACGCGCAGGACGCGGGTGCCGTCGATGCGTGCGGAGCCCGTCCAGCCCTTGAGGTAGGCGGCGTCCAGGGTCCGGTTGCCGTGTCCGACCAGCCGGGCGTCGAGTGCGGGTGCGCCGAGCGACCAGCCGACGCGCGCTTCGACGCGCTCGTTCGCGGCCTTCGTAGGGATGGAGTAGACGGCCGTCTCGCCCTCCAGCCACGTCTCGCGGTCGTGGATGAGGTCGTTGGCCGTGGCCTGGAAGGCCAGACCGACGCGGCTGCGGTTGGTCTCCGTCGGCCGGGAGGTGGCCATGGTGACCGGGCCGGCCTCGGAGCCGTCCAGGGTCACGGTCCGATCGGAGTCGATCAGCGTGCCGGGCACGGTGCCGTAGGTGTACTCCTTCAGCAGGCTCCAGTCGGAGTTGTAGTGGAAGATCTCCGAGATGAAGGCGTGCTCGCCGCGCGGTACCCGCACCACGGCGGTCCCGTCCTCCGCGATCGGGTACGTCTCGGGCAGCGCCTGGCGGCCCAGCTGCCAGGCGGTGACCGCGGCGATGCCGCTCGTCGGCCTGCCGTCGCGGTCGAGCACCTTCAGGGTGACGTCGAAGCGCTGCACGTCCCGGCCGAAGCCGACCGCCGTCACCGCTGCCGTCCGACCGTCGGCGGAGACCGCGGTGACGTGTGCGCCGTGGGATCCGGTCGTCACGCCGGCGGTGTTCAGGGTGAGGGTGACGTCGGCGGTGCCGTGTGCCGGTACGGTCACCGATTCGGCTCCCAGGCCGAGCACGCCGGCCGGCAGTTCCTCGCCCGCGTTCTCGACCTTCAGGGCGAGGGTGACCGGCTGGTCGCCGTCGTTGACGTACTCGATCGTCCTCTCGACCGGGGCGGTGGCGTCCCAGTCCCGCAGTCCGAAGTCGGCCGTGCCGCTGGCCGATACGGGCTGCCGCAGTGCGCGGGCCACGTCGACGCGGCCGGCTCCCTGGGCGTAGACGGAGGTGGCGGCGGTGGTCCTGGCCGTACTGATGAGCCGGCTCTTCAACCGGGCCGGCGTCCAGTCGGGGTGGCGCTGCGCCAGGATCGCGGCTGCGCCGGCCACGTGCGGGGTGGCCATGGAGGTGCCGCTCGCGGTGGTGTACGAGCCGTCCACCGGTGTGCCCATCGTCGTTCCGGCGGCGCGGGCGGCGACGATCCGCGCGCCCGGCGCGGTGATCTCCGGCTTGAGCCCGCCGTTACCGCCGCGCGGGCCCCGGCTGGAGAAGCCGGTGACCGCGTCGGTGGAGTCCACGGCGCCGACGGTCAGGGCCGCGTCGGCGGCTCCGGGGGAGCCGACCGTGGTCGCTGCGGGGCCGCTGTTGCCCGCCGCGATGGTGAACAGCACGCCGGTGCGCGCCGTCAGTTCGTTGACCGCCATCGACATGGGGTCGGTGCCGTCGGCGCCCTCCGCGCCGCCCAGGCTCATGGAGACGACCTTCGCGCCCGAGTGGGCGGCCCAGTCCATCCCTTCGATGATCGAGGATTCCGAGCCGCTGCCGGCATCGGAGAGCACCTTGCCCACGACCAGGTGCGCGCCCGGTGCGACGCCCCGGTACTTCCCGCCGGAGGCGGCTCCGCTTCCCAGGATGGTGGAGGCGACGTGGGTGCCGTGGCCGTGGCCGTCGCGCGCCGTCTCGCCGGGGACGAAACTGCGGCTCTCCACGATGCGGTCGGCGAGGTCGGGGTGGGTGTCGTCGACACCGGTGTCCAGCACCGCGACCTTCACGCCACTGCCGTCGAAGCCGTCCTTCCACGCCTCAGGGGCGCCGATCTGCGGGACGCTCTTGTCGAGGAGTGCCGTGACCTTGCCGTCCAGCCAGAGGCGCTGGATGCCGCCCGACAGGCGGGCCTTGGGGGTACCGGCGCGGGCGCTGTCGTCGTCGACGGCCTCCCAGAATGTGGCGCCCTTGCCCTTGTCGGCACTGACGGCGGCTCCGCGGAGGCCGGGCAGCTTCCGCGCGAGCCGGGCTCCGCCGGGTGTGGAGTCCTCGGCGGTGGGTGCGTAGCGCACGATCATCGGGGTCGACGCGTGGTGCGCGTCGTCGAATCCCTGGGCGATGAGCTGGGTGACGTTGAACAGCCGGCCGTCGACCTGGCCGTTGTGCACCAGTGCTTCGACGTCGCGCGGGATCACGTACACGTCGGTACCGACGGTGTACGTCCGCAGCTCGGCCGCGCTGCGCTGGTACGGGGTGACGTTGACGGCGAGGGTCTTGCCCGCCTTCGTGGCCACCGTCACCTGGTCTCCGGTGACGAGCGTGACCTTGGCGGTGCGGACGTCCGCCCGGGACGGGGTGGTGACCGCGTCTTCCCCGGTCTTCGGCGCGGGGGTGGCGCCGTGTGCGAGGCCCCCGCCGGCCATGGTGGTGGCCAAGGTGAAGCTGAGCAGTGCGGCTCTTCGCCTGAATCGCATGCTGAACGCTCTCCTTCCGCCGGCAGGGAGGGTTCCGCAACCGGCGGATCAAGCCTCGGCAGGAAGGGGCGCCGACGCTACGGCCACGGCTGACGAAGAAGTGACATGTCCGCTCGCCGCCACCCTGCGCGTATCGAAGCCGGACGGGCGTCGCGCGTGATAACGAGGCCGCCGTCCCGGTGTGCGGGTGTGGTTGGATCACGCTGTGTCCGGTGGGGGGCCCATCGGTTGGGGTGGTGGGCGCGGGTGGGGCGCCATAAGAGGGGGGCGCATGCTGGAGGCTGCGGGGATCGGGGTGGGGGAAGAGCGGGTGTACCGCTTCCTCGTCGGGGTGCGCGAGGCTGACGCCGTGGCGATCGCGGAGCAGTTGGGTCTCGAAGTGGCCGAGGCGCACCGGGAGTTGGCCTCCCTCCATGACAAGGGGCTGGTGGGGCGGGTGGCCGCTTCGCCCGTGGGGGGTGCGGTGCGCTATGTGCCGGTGGCGCCCGACGCGGCCCTGCGCCCCCTGCTGCTGCGGGGGCACGAGGCGCTGGAGTCGGCGCGGCGAGGGGTGGAGCAGCTCACCGAGGAGTACCGGGCCGGGGGGCGCCGGCATGACGCGGGCCAGCTCGTCGAGGTCATCACGGGGGCGAGCGTGATCCGGCAGCGACTGCGTCATATGGCCTACGGGGCCAGTGAGATGCGGTGGTTCTGCAAGGCCGGTCACGTGGTCCTGCCGGCGTCGGAGAACGACGAGGAGTGGGAACTGCTCGCCCGTGGGGTGCGGTACGAGGCGATCTACGAGCGTGCGTTGCTGGAGGAGCCCGGCATGGTCGACAACGTCGGCCGGAGCATCCGGGCGGGTGAGCAGGCGCGGGCCACCGGGACGCTGCCGGTGCGGCTGGTGATCGCGGACAGTGCGATCGCCATCTGCCCTTTGGGGACCGGTGGTTCGGGTGATTCGCTGGGCGAGCCGACGGCTGCGGTGGTACGGGGCAGCAGTCTGCTCGACGCGCTGATCGCGCTGTTCGAGAGCGAGTGGGCGGCGGCGTCGCCGCTGCACGTCACGGAAACCGGTGAGCTGGCCGACTTCGGCGGCAGCCCCCGGCCCGGGGCGAACGTCGCCGACGACGAGAGGTATCTGCTGTCCCTGGTCGTCGCGGGGGTCGCGGACAAGGCGATCGCCTCGCAGCTGCGGGTCAGCCAGCGCACGGTGCAGCGTCGGATCCAGGTGCTGATGCAGCGTGCCGGCGCCGCGACGCGGACGCAGTTGGTGTGGCAGGCGGCGCGGCGGGGGTGGCTGTCGTGAGGGACGGGCAGCGGGGCCTCTCGTGCAGGTGCGGGGTGGAGCGCGCTGTCCTGATCAAGACTCCACCCCCGGGGCGTATGTGTCACCAGGTGCGGGTGCCGCGTTTGCGACATGTCGTCTCCGCGACACGGGGAGGTGGATTGGCGCCCGGTTCGCCGAAGCCTGTGCGGCCAGGGTGCTCCTGGTGCAAGTCCGGCGAAATCCTGCCCGGTTGGGAGAAAGCGGCCGGGGCGGGCCGTGCGTGACGGCTGATTGGGCCCCGGATGGGGCCCTGGGGCCCATGCCTCGGGGGGTGACCTCGTGGTCGTATCGACAGAGTGGCTGAACTGCCTCTGAACGTCGACCGGTTGGGGGACCCGTTGTGGCTGGCGCAGGCGGATTCGCGGTTCCGGGTGGTGCGGCGGCAGGGCCAGGGGCAGGCGTCGCTCCCGCCGTTGGCAGGCAGTCGCTGCCATGGCCGCTCTATACGGCCCTCTTCCTCGTGCGGGCCCTGTTCGTGGTCACGGCCTTCGGCGGCATCGGCGTCCTGACGCTCGCGTCGTCGGTCGATGCCGTCGACGGTCAGTTGCTCGGGCTGCTGCTGTACGCGGCGCTGCCGGGCGTGATCGGGTTCGTCCTCTCGCTCTACGTGCGGACCGGGGGTCTCTGGGTCTGGCGCGGGCTCCTCGCCGTACACCTGTGGTTCGTCCTCGGTGCGCTGGCGACTCTGGGCGGATCCGGCAGCGGGCGGGGTATCACGCAGCTGGTGATACCCGTCGCCGTGCTGGTCCTGTTGTTCCGGACCGGTTCGAGCGACTGGTTCGGCCTTCGGCCCGAACAGCGGGTGGAGCGAAGGCCGTTCAGCATCGCGCGGATGATCAAGTGGCGTCGGGACGGCGGCCAGGCCACGGCCGAGTACGTGGGTCTGGTGCTGGTCGTCGTGGCGATCGTCATCGGTCTCGTGGCGCTCGGGATCGGCGGCCAGGTGGCCGGCGGGTTCCGTAGCGCGATCTGCGAAGTGACCGGCAGCGCCTGCCCCGGCCCCGACGGCGGCGACGTGGTGGCCGGGGACGGGGGAGAGACCGGCGGGGCGGCCACCGGTGGTGCGGATTCCGGGGCGACCGTGACCGGTGGCACCGACGCGGGGGGCTCGGCGACGACCGGCGGATCGGATGCGGGCGGGGCGGACTCCGGTGGGTCCGGCGCCGCGGGCGGTTCGGGCGCCGCGGGCGGTTCGGGCGGCACGGAGGGCGAGGCATCCGGTTCCGGCGGGTCCTCCAGCGGCGGCACCACCATCCAGGTCGACGAGGGTGGCGACGACATGGACGCCTCCGAGGGGGCGGACGGCGGCGATCCGGGCGAGGACGGAGACGACGGCGGGGACGACGACGGCGAGAGCTGCACGTCCGGATTCGGCGCGTTCCTGTCCTGCGCCGGGCATCAGACGGGCGGCTTCTTCAAGGGGCTGGTCGGCGACGGCCTCTGGGGCGATGTCACCGGCACGTTCGACACGATCCTGCACCCCATCAAGGCGTGGGAAGGCATCAAGGAGTACGGCAAGGGCCTCGGCGAGCAGTGGGTCGAGGACACGAAGGGCGCGTCCGACAAGTGGTCCAAGGGCGACTACCTGGGGGCGGCCTGGGACTGGACCAAGGCGTCCGGCAGCACCGGGCTGACGGTCCTGGACGACGTGTTCATCGGCGACGAAGTCCGCGACATGTGGAAGAACGGCAACGAGGGCCAGGCGATCGGCACCGGCCTGTGGAACATCGGATCGCTTTTCATCCCCGGGTACGGCGAAGCCAAGCTGATCGGCAAGTTCGGAAAGCTGGGCAAGCTCGGGAAACTCGGCAAGCTGGGCGAGTTCACGCAGGCGGCCACGGACGCCGCCTCCAAGGCCAGGAAGGCCGCCAAGAAGGGAGACGTCGACGGCGCGCAGGCAGCCGCCGACGAAGCCCAGAAGCACGCCGACGACGCGGCGGACGAAGCAGGGCTCACCGGCTGCACCGTCGGCCTCGGCGGCCGGCTGCGGGTCCCGTACGAGGGCGGCGGGCTCGGCGGTACGGGCCTGGGAGTGGCCGGCTCCGGCACGGGCACGCTGGCGGCAGCGCCTGCGAGGGTGCCGGTCGGGCTGCTGGCCAAGGACTGCGACGAGGTCGACCCCGAGAAGAAGGCGGCGGCCGAGGAGGCGCAGAAGCAGGCCGACGAGGCGAAGAAGGCCGCCGCGGCGGCCAAGCGGAAGGCCGGCCTGGAACGGGCCCAGAACCAGCCGAAGCCCGCCTGGTACAAGGACCTCAAGAACCCGCGGGCCGGCACCAGGGACGGCAGTGACGGCAAGTGGACCTCGGTCAAGCCCGGCAACTGGAGCTACCAGAGCGAAATGGGTGCGCGGTACCAGGAGCAGATCTCGATGGTGGGCCGTGGCAAGGAGTACCGGGTCGAGCTCGACAAACTGACCGGCAAGCCGGTCGACTTCGACGGCTGGGACTCCGGTCGTGGCACCTATCTGGAAGCCAAGTACGGCTATCGCGGGCCGGATTACTACAACGCGGAGACCGGCCGGCTCACCTCCGACATCGCCGACCGATGGGCCACTCAGGCAACCCGGCAGGTCGACGCCGCCCGCGGGAAGCCGGTCGAATGGCACCTGTCCGACCCGGAAGTCGCCGAGGCGGCGAGGATCATGTTCGAGGAAAGGGGCATCGACGTGACGGTGATCGACACTCCGGCCGATGTCATCGGCTGAGCCCCGGGCCCTGAACGCAGAATACTGATCGCTGTGCAAGGGCGCTGATCATGCGGCGCCGAAGCGTGAGGAGAGTCTTGTGCTGGATGTCGGTGTGAACGGTCTCTGGGGTACGCGGGAGGAGGGCCCGCGGGAGATCGCCGAACGGTGGTTCGCCACGCTTGAGGGGCTCCGGCGTATGGATGCCGAGATCTTCGATGACTGGCACGAGGCGGGTAAGGACCTGCCGTCCGACCCCCTGCTGACTCCCTCGGTCCCCGCGCTGACCGAGTACATCGAGCGCAAGAACACCGGACCGGATCTCGACGTGGTCGGATACACGACGTCCCTGTGGGCGCGCAATGACGGTACGCCGCACGTGAGCTCGGCCATTCACGCGGGTGGTTCGTCTCCGTACGTCGCCAACTCGGTCGCGATTTCCTTTGTCTCGCGCACGATGGACGAGACCGCGGAAGTGATCCGGCGCGCCCCGGAGATTCTGCGCGTCGTCGCGGATGCCTGGGGCATCGACGGCGGGCAGGTGTACAGCAGGTCCCAGTTCCGGGCCGTATCGCGTCACTTCTCGCTGAAGAATTCGGACCCCCGTTGCGGGAGGGCCGTCTATCTCTCCGCCCGGCGTGCGGAACTCGCGCCCGAGGGGCTGCCGGGGACGTACACCCGTACCGCGTCGGGTGGACTGGTCATCGACCTCACGCATGGCGGTACCGCGTTCCCGTCGGACGAGGAGATCATCGAGGTCAACACGACGCTGCGGGCCACCGGTGCGCTGGAACCGCTGCCCGTCCCCTTCGACCGGGCCACGCTCTGACCTGCGCACCGGAGGAGGCCGCGCGATGAGAGACCCGCTGGAGTTCAAGGACGCAGTGGACCGGCACGTCCTGGCGGTCGAGGCCCTGCGGACGGGCCCGTACGCCCCTCCCTGGACGGGGTGCGCGGACCCCGGGCACTCCTCCTCCGGCGACGATTTCGCGGTGGTCGTCCTGCGGCGCAGCCAGGGCTTCTGGGAAGCCGAGGACGACGGCTCGATCCGGGACGCGACGCGCGAGGAGTTCGAGACCGAGCTGTGGGGGGTGGTGCTCGCCCTGGAGAAGCGCTGGGGGCCGCACGTCACCGTGTCGGCCGCTCCGGCGTACGAGCGACGTGACCAGGAGGGCCGACACCTGCCACCGCTCTTCGAGGCACTCCGGGAGCTCGGCTTCGACGACCTGCGGGTCTGGGAAGCGGACGGGCGCAGCATCGCGGTCGGCATGGGCCAGGCGCACCGCGAGGAGCCGTTCGTGCTGCTCGCCGCGGCGACCGGGTCCCCCGGAGGATTCGACCTGACCGGGGGAGCGGCGGGAACGGGTGCCTAGGGCCTCTCGTTCGGATCATGCCGGGCTCGCGTGCCCTGGCGCGGCCATCTGCGGCGTTGTCGTCAATCACCAACGCTCCGCGTCGCCTCGATCCTCCGCCTTGCAACTGCCCGCACCAGAGCCCGCTCCCTGATCCGGCCTGATCCGAACGAAAGACCCTAGAACTTGCTGAGCTCCCAGAAGCGGAACACGGTCGAGGCGTCCAGGGTCCACTGGAGGCCGGAGATGTTCTCGTGTGCCACCGCGTACTGCTTGCCCTGCCACAGAGGCAGGATCGGCAGGTCCTCGGCCACGTACTCCTGGAGCTCGTCGAAGGCGCGCTCGGTGGCGCCCCGTTCGGCCAGGGCGGCGGTGGCGGGGATGATCCGGCCGGTGATGTCGTCGTTCACGTAGCCGTTCTGCAGGACGTTGTCCGTGCCGAAGAAGGGCTGGGTGAAGTTGTCCGGGTCCGGGTAGTCCGGGACCCAGCCCTTCACATAGACGCCGAGCTGCCCGGCCGCGATGCGCTTCTCGTACTCGTCGAAGGGCAGGGACGTGACCTTCGCGTCGAACAGGCCGCTCGCGTTGAGCTGCCTGGCGATCGCGTGGAACGCGTTGTCGGTGGAGGGGCCGTAGCGGCTCGGCGTGGACCACAGCGTGAGCTTCACCTTGTCGGTGATGTTCGCGGCGCGCAGCGTCTGCTCCGCCTTGTCCGGCTGCGGGCTCCCGCCGTACAGGTCGAAGAACGCGGTGTTGTGGGCCGTGATGCCGGCCGGGACGATCGAGTACAGCGGGGTGGCCGTGGAGTGGTAGACCTCGCTGACGAGGGCGTCACGGTCCACCAGGTACGCGATGGCCTTGCGCACGGGGAGCTTTCCGGCCACCGGGTCCTTCATGTTGAAGACCAGGTGCTGCACCTCGGCGCTGGTTCCCTCGACGACGTCGATGCCCTTGTCGGCCGTGGCGGAGGACTCCTGCAGCTCGGATATGTCCTGTGCGACCAGACCGCGGTAGGCGACATCGATGTCGCCGTTCTGCAGCGCGGACGCCAGCTTCTTCTGGTCGCCCCGGAAGAGTTCGAGGGTGATGCCGTCGTTCTTCACCTCGGCCGTGCCCCGGTAGCCGGAGTTGACCGAGAAGACGGCCTTCGACTTGTCGAGGGACTTCAGCTGGTACGGCCCCGACCCGACGGCCTTGCCGTCCTTGCGCAGGCTGTCGGCCGGGTACGAGCGGTGGTCCACGATGGATCCGGCGCCCGAGGCGATCTTGCTGGGGAAGGTGGCGTCGGGAACCGTGAGCTGGAAGACGACCGTCCGGGCGTCCGGGGTGGTGATCTTCGAGATCGTGGAGAGCAGCGGCGCGGGGCCGGCTGGGTCGTTGATCCTGATCGCCCGGTCGAAGGAGTACTTCACGTCCTCGGACGTCAGGCTCTCGCCGTTGCTGAAGGTCAGACCGTCGCGGAGCGTGCACCGGTAGGTCCTGTTGCCGTTCTCGAACTCGCAGGACTTCGCCGCTTCCGGCTCCGGCGTCGAGCTCCCCCTGGGAAAGCTGATCAGGGACTGGAAGACGTTGTTGAACAGCAGCCAGGAACCCGGGTCGTAGCCCGAGGCCGGATCCGAGGCCAGCACGTCGTCCGACATGCCCACGACGATGGAGTCGCCGGACTGGCCGGAGTCCCCTCCGGTCTGGAGGCCGCAGCTGCTCAGCAGAGCCACCGCGAGACCGGCCCCCAGGGGAGCGCTTACCCACCGCTTACGTACGTTCACAGGACTGTCTCGTGCTTTCTGTCGACCGATGCGAGGGGCTCCCGCACGGCCGCCGGCCCCCGTCAATGCGCCGATCATAAGGAGCGCGGTGGTGGCTTGTTCTCGTGCCCCGGCACCCGATGCGCCGAGCTGGGCGGCATATGCCCGTACGTCACCAGAAACCGGCGCCGCCGGCCTCGGTGACAGCACTCGGCCCCCATCGGGGGAGGGCTGGGGTGCTCCCCGCCGGTGCCGAATTCGGCAGCGGCAGGACGTGCGGCCATGCGCGGGCCGAGCGGGGCGCGCAGCCGAATGGACCGGGGTCGAGAGAGTCGAAGCGGAACTATGTCTTCACCTTCAGTCCTCCATTACGGTCCTCCCACCTCGTGTGTTCACGAGGTCATGACAAGTCCGGAGGGAAGTTCACATCCATGTGGCGATTCATCACCCATGAGCGGCGAAGACGGCTCCAGGTATGGGCACTTGCTCTGGCCTTCCTCACTCTGGGGAGCGGAACGGCCGTGGCCGCGACGGACACCATGGTGCCGACGGCCAACTACGACCCGTGGTGCGACGACGGGCAGTCGGACGGAACCGTCTGTCAGACCGACAATGCGGATGTTTATTACTACATGGACAGTTCGGGCGAGTTCGAACTCGAACCCGTGGACCGGGAAATGGTGGTGAACATGTTCACCAGCGAGTATTCGCCCACGGACCTGGTCCGCCATTACGACACCAATCCCACCTTCAGTGGTGACGGCGAAACCGACCATGTCTGGCAGGAGGGTTCGGAAGGGCTCGATTCCGATGCCATCGGAATGGCCTGGTGCGACGACGAAGCGATCTTCAGTTACAAATGCGATCAGCATTACATTCGCATCCGTGGGAACGACACCTATGAATTGAGTGTCACCTGCCACGAGATGGGGCACGCCGTCGGGCTGGTCCACGGGGACAGTACGTCGCCCAAGCGGGACATGAACGACCATGCGGCGCTCGGCTGCATGGTGGCCGAGGACTACGAGGACAACCTCGGCAGCAACAACGTCAACGCCATCAACTCGACCTACTGAGAAGGGAGTCGGCCATGCGTAAGACAGTGGGAGTGGTGTCGGCCCTGGCGGTCGCTGCCGGATTGGTGTGGGTTGCGGGAATCGAGTCCGGGGGCGAGGACAGTTTCGCCGGCCGCAGCGGCCCGGTGATCGGTCACGGCAAGGACCGGATGCCGAGCAGTACGGCGAGCGACTGGGTGACGTACGCCGATCACGTGGTGGTGGCGACGGCCGTCGGTGACAAGGAGGTGCCGCCCAGCGCCGGGGAGATCGAGCGGGGCGAGGGGATGATCGGCCGCAACGTGTCGATGAAGGTGGAGAAGGTGCTCTGGTCGCGGCCCTCTCCCGCCCAGCCGGCCCCGGACACCTACGTCCGGCCGTCGTCCGGCTGGGTCTTCAAGGGCGGAGTGGGCAACCGGCACGAGTACGCCCTGGCCGAGCGCCCCCGCATCGAGGTGGGTCACCACTATGTCATCGCACTGGCCTGGTCCCCGGCGAAGTGCTCCGAAGGCGACAAGCCGGAGCCGGCCCAGTGGGTCGGACTCGGTGAGGGCTCGACCGTGCCCTATGACGAAGGGGTCATCGGACGTGGCGAGATGGAGGGAAGGCAGCAGGCGGCAGCCGCACGCGAGTCGGGAGTGACGGCCCTGGCCGCTGTCGAGGGCAAGCTCGAGGAGAAGCTGGCGGGCCGGAGCGCGGATGCGCTGGTGGCGGCGCTGAAGACCGCGGAACCCTCGCAGAACAGGGCCACGGCCCCGGCCGCCCGTTCTCTGCGGGGAACGTGCTCATGACCGCGTGAGCCCGGATGACCGACCGGGCCCGCGCCCGGAGCCCCGTCTCGCCGGATGCCGGTGGGGCGGGGCGCTCTCGCGCCGTTCGCCGGTGCCGCGCCGCCGGTCAGCGTGCGGACCGCTCCACGGCTGCCGCGACGTCGTCGAGGTCCTGTGTCACCGCCTTGGCGACCGCCTTCGCGCCGAGACCGCCGAGGAGCTTGGAGACGAGACCGGCGAATCCGCCGGGCGGAGTGGCGGAGAACGTCATGCGGACGGTGGTCACGTCGGGCCCGCTCTCGGACAGGGCGAACTCCGATACGTAGTGAGCGCCGTGCGAATCGGCCTCGGCCACGTAGCGGGTGGAGGGCTCGCACACGGTGATGCGCATTTCCTCCGTCGCCTGCTTGCCGAACATCCGGCGGGTCTCGATCCAGCGGGTACCCACGGTGAACGGCCCCTCCGTGAGCACCTCGACCGCTTCCACGCCGCTGAGTACCGAGGGCATGCCCCGGAGGTCGGTGAGTGCTTCCCAGACCTTCCCGGCCGGTGCGGCGATCCGTCGCTCGACGACGACCTTCGGGTCACTCATGGTGGCGTCCTCTGTGGGGTGGGGGAGCAGGGGGCTGCGACACCATCGTGCACGGCGCCACCCGTCGTCGCGCGTCACCGGGGCCGGTGCGACGGCCGTACTCCGGCCCGCGGGGCATAGTCGCTTTCCTCTAGGTACCTACTATCCCGCCGGTGTTAGCTTCAGCGCGTCGCAGCGGGCCGGACCGGCCCCGGCGGCGTGTCCGTCCGTTTGGGCGGGCTCAACGCGAGGTGCTGACACGGGAGTTACTCATGATCGTAGTGACAGGGGCAACCGGAAACGTCGGGCGTCCGCTGGTGCGTGCCCTCGCGGCAGCCGGCGAACGGGTGACGGCGGTGTCCCGGGGGATCACGGCCGCCGATGTCCCGGAGGGGGTCCGGCCCGTCCGGGCGGATCTGGCCGACCCGGAGCGTCTGCGGCCGGCGTTCGACGGCGCCGACGCGCTGTTCTTCCACGACACCGGAGCCGGTGCGCACCTGCTGAACCCGCAGGACATCCTCGACGCGGCGAAGGCCGGGGGAGTCCGGAGGGTTGTGCTCCTCTCCTCCATCGGGGTCGCGAGCCGGTCGGATTCGGAGTCGCACGGTGGTACGGGACTTGCGCTGGACCGCGCCGTCCGGCAGTCGGGGATGGACTGGACGGTCCTGCGGGCCGGCGGTTTCGCCTCCAACGCGTACGCCTGGGCCGAGTCGGTCCGTACCCGGCGGACCGTCGCCGCACCGTTCGCCGGCGTCGGCCTGCCGGTCGTCGACCCGGACGACATCGCCGAGGTCGCCGCCGCGGTCCTGCGTGAGGACGGACGCGAGGAGGGCCGTGCCGGGAGGCACGCCGGGCAGGTCCACGAGCTGACGGGGCCCGCCCTCACGACGCCGCGGCAGCAGGCCGAAGCGCTCGGCGAGGCGCTGGGCGAGCCGGTCCGGTTCGTCGAGCTGACCCGGGAGCAGGCCCGCGAACACATGCTCGCGTTCATGCCCGCGCCCGTGGCCGAGACCACTCTGACCATCCTCGGCGAACCCAACGAGGCCGAGCTGCGCATCAGCCCAGCCGTCGAGCAGATCCTCGGCCGCCCGCCCCGCACCTTCGCGGACTGGGCCCGGCGTCATAGCGCCGCCTTCCAGTAGGACCCCCCTCGTGGGGCGCCACCGGAGTACGCCGTACCGCGGTCACGATCCGGAGAGACAGGCGCCGTGGACCCGTTGGGTCCTGGGGCCCAAGACGGTGGGCTCGCCGACCGTTAGCGTCGGCGCCGTAAGGGATCAGAGCCCGCCCCGGCGCTCCCCCATGGCGCCGGGCCGGACGATCCCACCGAGCACCGCGATGGGGAACCCGGTCCGCTCATGTGGTCATAATCGGTCGCATGCCCGAAAACCAGACGTCTCCCCGCGCTCCCGGCTCCGTCCGGGAACGGGAGGCCCCCTCCCGGACGCCCGCCCCGGCGCACCATCCGCGCCGCCGCGACCTCCGGCACCGCGCCGTCACCGCGCTCGGGGCAGCCGCCCCCGCACTGGCGGTCTACGCGGCCGTCCGGGTCATCGGGCTCCTCGTCTTCCGGGTCTGGGCCTCGATCGAGGGGAAGGACGCCCTCCATCTGCTCAGCGGGCGCTGGGACTCCGTCTGGTACCAGCGGATCGCCGAGAACGGCTACCGCTACTCCGTCACGCTTCCCGACGGGAGCGTCCATTCCGATCTCGCCTTCTTCCCCCTCCTCCCCGCGCTGGAACGCGGCATCGCCGACGTGACCCCGCTCACCGTCGGGGGTGCGGGGCTGCTCGTCGCCTGGCTCGCGGGGCTGCTCGCCGCCTGGGGGATCTTCGCCGTCGGCGCGCGGCTGCACGGCCGCCGGACCGGGGTGGTGCTGGCGGCGCTGTGGGGGGTCTACCCGACGGCGTTCGTGCAGTCGATGGCGTACACCGAGACCCTGTTCACCGCCCTGGCGGCCTGGGCCCTGTACGCGGTGCTCACCGGGCGCTGGATCGTGGCGGGTGCCCTCTGCGTCCTGGCGGGGCTGACGCGCCCCTCGGCCGCGGCACTCATCGCCGCCCTGGCGATCACCGCCGCGGTCACCCTCGTGAGGGAGTACCGGGCGGGGGACCGGGAAGGGCTGCTCCGCAGGAACGCCCGCATGCTCCTCGGCGTCGCGCTCGCACCCCTGGGCTGGCTGGCGTACGTGGTGTTCGTCGCCGTGCGCCGGGACAGCCCGACGGCGTACTTCGAGATCCAGGCGCAGTGGGGCAACAGCATCGACGGCGGCCGGGCCCTGGCCGCGTTCGTCCTGGGGCTCCCGCTGCCCGCCGCGCTCGGGCTGTGCGCGGCGCTGGGACTCCTGGGGTGGCTGGTGTACCTGTGCGTACGGCAGCGGCAGCCGCTGCCCGTACTCGTCTACGGCATCGCGATCGTCGTCGTCTCGCTGATCGGCTCCGGCTACTTCGGCTCCAGGCCGCGCCTGATGATGCCCGCGTTCCCGCTCCTCCTGCCGCCCGCCGTGGCGCTGCTCAGGCTGCGGACGGCCGGCACCGCCGGAGCCGTCGCCGTGCTCGCCCTGGCCTCCGCCGCGTACGGGGCGTGGACGCTGCTCGGGTCGGGCCCGCCCTGATCCGGCTACCGGACGGTCGTGGACGCCGATATCCGTACGCGCGTGCCCGGCCGCAGTCCCCACGCGGCCATCGCTCCGGCCTCGGACTCCACCACATGACGGGCGCGCAGCCGGGGCAGACCGAGGCGGCCCGGCTTCATCGTGCGGACCGTGAGGACGTTGAAGTGCCGGTCCAGATACGCGACATCGATCGTGAACCGCATGCGGAACGTGTGCACGCTCGCGCACGGGGTGATCAGCAGTGCCCCGTCCACGCCGTCGCTGCCGAGCAGGCCCCGCGTCCGCGCCCGGTAGGAGGCCGCGATCCGCAGGGGCACCTCCCGGGTGTCCGCGTCCGTGCCGACCGTGAGTGTTCCGCTGCCGTTGCGCCATTTCCCCATGGGCACCGACCGTAGCTCCCGTTGCCCGCCGCTGGGTCCGGAACGGTGTGCAATGGGCCCCAGGGCCCAAGACCCGTACACCGCACCCGGATTAGGGTCACCGGTGTGGACGCCACACTCATCGCAGTCGCCGCTCTCTGGGGCGTCGCCACCGGGCTGCTGCTTCCCCGTGCCGCGTACCGGTTCTCCGTCGAACCGGACGAGGACTGGCGGGACGCCTGTCCCGCCGGGCACGCGCTGACCGGACCGGCCCGCGCCTGGCTGGGCTCGACCCGGTGCGCGAGCTGCGCCGTGGCCGTCCCTTCGCTTCCGGGGCGTACGGCCCCGGACGGCGGCGGTGCCGCCTCGCAGGCCGATGGCGCGGCGGCACCGGAACCCGCGACCGTCAGGTCGCGGTACGCCCCGGCCGTCCTCGCGCCCGTGGTCACCGCACTCGCCTGTACGGCCCTGGCGGCGGCCACCGGGGCCCGCCCCGAGCTCGCCGTCTGGCTGCTGCTCACGCCCGTGGCCGTACTGCTCGCGGTCATCGACCGGCGCGTCCACCGGCTGCCCGACCGCCTCACGCTGCCGCTGGCCGCCGGCGCCGCACTGCTCCTCGGCGCGGTGTCCCTGGCCCCCGAGCACACCGGGTCCTGGACCGCCGCACTGCTCGGCGGGCTCGCGCTGGGCGGCTTCTACTTCCTGCTCTTCCTGATCAACCCGAACGGCATGGGCTTCGGGGACGTGAAGCTCGCCCTGTCCCTGGGGGTGGCGCTCGGCTGGTACGGCTGGGCGGTGCTGTTCGCCGGAGGGTTCGCCGGCTTCCTGCTGGGAGCGCTGTACGGGCTGGGGCTGATGCTGATGCGGAGGGCCGGGCGCAAGACGGGCATCCCGTTCGGGCCGTTCATGATCGCGGGGGCCTTCCTCGGCGTGCTGTTCGGAGCGCTGGCCGCCTGAGACACCGGCGGCGGGCCCACGGGAATGCGGTCGCGCGCGGCGCCGCCCGGCTGAAACGATCTGCCCATGTCCGACTCCACCAGCAGCCCCGCCGACCCGTCGTCCGACGCCCGCTTCGAGGCGCTCCTCGCCGAAGCCGAAGCGGTCTCCGTCGACGGCTGGGACTTCTCCTGGCTCGACGGCCGGGCCACCGAACAGCGCCCCTCCTGGGGGTACGCCCGCTCGATGGCCGACCGGATGGCCCGCGCCCGCTGCGCCCTCGATATCCAGACGGGCGGTGGCGAGGTCCTCGCCTCCGTACCGAAGCTGCCGCCGCTGACCGTGGCCACCGAGTCCTGGCCCCCGAACATCGCGCGCGCCACCGCGCTGCTGCACCCGCGCGGGGCCGTCGTCGTCGCGGACGAGGACCGGCCGCCGCTGCCGTTCGGCGACGCGGCCTTCGACCTGGTGGTCAGCCGGCACCCGGTGACCGCCTGGTGGACGGAGATCGCCCGGGTGCTCGCGCCCGGCGGCACGTACTTCTCGCAGCAGGTCGGCCCGGCGAGCGTCTTCGAGCTCGTCGAGTACTTCCTCGGCCCGCAGCCGCCCGAGGTACGGGGCGCACGCGATCCGGAGCAGGCCCGCGCCGATGCCGTGGCCGCCGGTCTCGACGTGGTCGATCTGCGGCCGGAGCGGCTGCGTACCGAGTTCTTCGACATCGGGGCCGTCGTCTACTTCCTGCGCAAGGTGATCTGGATGGTCCCGGGCTTCACGGTCGAGGCATACCGTCCGCGACTGAAGGCGCTGCACCGGACGATTGAGCGGGAGGGGCCGTTCGTCGCGCACACCACCCGGTTCCTGATCGAGGCCCGCAAGCCGGGTCAGGTCCCGCACGAGGATGTCAACGGGCCTATGTGACACGGCACTTGAAGATGTCTCGAACTGCAACGCCTTCGTCCGTTTCGCCGTCCTACCGGTGGGCGGACGAAACCGGTGGGGCGAGCGCACGGTGAGGGAGCTGGTCATGACGGTGGGAAGGGAAGAAACGGGCGACGACGTCCGCGAACCGGCGGGCCGGCCCCGCGGCAGCGACTCCGACTGGCTCAAGGGCGCCTGGATCACCGCGGTCCACGGCCTCTTCTACCGGCCCGAGGGGATCACGGGCGAACCCGAGGCCATCGCGTTCGTCCTCTCCGGAGGCGATTCGGTGCTGCTGACCTGCGCCTCCGACTGGACCCTGCGGATCACGTCCGGCGGCTGGCCGGAGCTCCCCGACTGGTGCGTACCGGCGGGCCAGTGGCAGTTCACCCCGCTGACCGGCCTGCCGGCCCCGCCGTACGGCGGAGCCTGGACGGTCACCGGCACGGAGGAGCGCCGTGACGGGAACGGGGAGGTCCGCGAGGCGGTCATCCGCTGCGAGGACGGCGACTTCGTGGTCGCCGCCGGGGACACGATGACGATCCGCTTCGTCCGGCACTGACCCGCAGGACACCTGCTACGCGTGCGGCCCCACCGTCACGGTCCCCACGGTCAGCTCGGCCTTCCCCTCCATCGCCACGGCCACCCGCTCCACCTGTTCGTCCAGTTCCCTCAGCTGTCCGGCGGTGAGCGGCTCCAGCGGTTCGACCGTCACCGCGATCCGGCGCCCCGAGCGGCGCTGGTGCCAGACTCCGGCCACCGTGCCGTCCACCAGCAGCACCGGGTAGTTCCCCGCCTGGCCGCGCCCGAGCGCGCGTGTGTACGCGCGGCCGGGGAAGAGCCGCTCGCGCGGCTGGGAGGCGATGGTGAAGGCGTCGAAGTAGGGGAGCAGTCGCACCCCCGGCGCGGGCTCCGCCGGGAAGTCGGTGTCGCCCGCCGCCACCCAGGCCGGCGCGTCCTCGTACGTCACCTCCTCGATCGCCCCGCTCTCGGCCAGGTCCGCGAACAGGCGGTTCGCCCAGCCGGGAGCCGTGGCGAGCCACTTCGCGAAGTGGGCGGGGGTCGCGGGGCCGTACGCCCGCAGATAGCGCCCGACGAGTGCGGTCATCGCCTCGGGCCCGGGCAGCGGGGTGTGTCCGGGATTGGTGTACGTGGCCTTGCGGCCCCGGTCCGGGCCGTAACACAGCACGCCCCGGTGGCCCGCGAGATGCATCACCTGACGCCAGCGCGGCCACATCCCCTGGAACCCGGGCACCACCGGGTCGGCCGCCCAGGACCCCGTCCGGGCGACGACCGCGTCCGACAGCTCGTCGATGGTCAGGTCCGTGCCGGTGAGGGCGTCGGCCACGGCCGCGACGACCTGCTCGGTCCGGTCGGGCGTCAGCCGGGCGCTCTCCGCGAGCCGGCCCGGACCGGCGGGCAGGGCGGACAGGGCGCCGGTCCAGAGCGGGAGCTCGTCCGCGGGCAGCAGATGAACGGTGCCGCGCGGGCCGAAGGTCTTCACCAGGGTCCGGTCCGTCCACAGGGCTTCGCGTACGTCGGTACGGGTGGTCCCGGGCAGGCGCACCGCGACGGACAGCTCCGCCGCCGACAGCACCTGGGCGTGCACCCCGAGCATCGCGCCCGCCACGTCGGCCGGGGTGCGGAGAGCGGGGGCGCGACGGTCACGGACGGCCGGGGGCGGGGCGGCGGACAGCCCCTGGCGGTCGATCCGGCGGGCGTTCGCCTCGGGCCAGGTCACGGTCACGCGGGCTCGTGTCGTCATGCCCGCGAATCTAGAGCGCCATCGGGCCGGAATCTGTCCCATATACCTGTGCGAGGGACATCCCCGCGTCAAGGCGGCGCACACGGTCGTCCGGCTTCGTTTCCCACGGTCCCCAGGGGCCTCCGGAGTGCCGGAATCCGTCTCCGCAGCGCAGTCCGGCGAATTCGGAGAGTAGTTGTGGAGTGGCGCGGCACGCAGCATCACTTACGAAGGGTTATGGTGGAAACCCCCCCTCGGGCCGGTCCGTAACCCCCCCCCACGGACCGGCCCGATTTTTCTGTCCGGGGTTGTGAGGCCCCTGTGAGGGCCCGGTGCAGACCCTGTGTCAGACGGTCGGCGTCAGCCGCGCCCGGCCCAGATGTTGGTCCCCGCGGTGTCCACGGCGAAGGCGTCGATCTCCTTCAATTCCTCGGCGGACAGCGCCGGTCCGGCCAGAGCGGCCACATTCTCCTCAAGCTGCTTCACACTTGATGCGCCGATCAGCGCCGACGTCATACGGCTGTCGCGCAGCACCCAGGTGAGTGCCAGCTGCGCCAGGGACTGGCCGCGGTTCTGCGCGATGGCGTTCAGCCCGTTCAGCCGGCGGAGGACCTCGTCGGAGAGCAGGTCCGGGTCGAGGGACTTGCCCTGCGTGGCGCGCGAACCCGCCGGGATGCCCTTCAGGTACTTGTTCGTGAGCAGGCCCTGCGCGAGCGGCACGAAGGAGATGCAGCCCATACCGGCCGTCTCCAGCGTGTCGAGCAGCCCGTCGTCCTCCAGCCAGCGGTTGATCATGGAGTAGGACGGCTGGTGGATGAGGGCGGGGACACCCATCTCCTTGAGCAGACGGGCCGCCTCGGCGGTCTGCTCCGCGTTGTACGAGGACACACCCGCGTACAGCGCCTTGCCCTGCCGGACGGCGGAGGCCAGGGCGCCCATCGTCTCCTCGAGAGGGGTGTCCGGGTCGAAGCGGTGGGAGTAGAAGATGTCGACGTAGTCGAGCCCCATCCGCCCGAGCGAGGCGTCGAGCGAGGAGAGCAGGTACTTGCGGGAGCCCCACTCGCCGTACGGGCCGGGGTGCATCTCGTAGCCGGCCTTGGTGGAGATGATGAGCTCGTCCCGGTACGGGGTGAAGTCCTGCTGGAAGAGCTTTCCGAAATTGAGCTCGGCCGAGCCGGGCGGCGGCCCGTAGTTGTTGGCCAGATCGAAGTGGGTCACACCGAGATCGAAGGCGCGGCGCAGGATCGCCCGCTGGGAGTCCAGCGTGCGGTCGTCGCCGAAGTTGTGCCAGAGGCCGAGGGAGACGGCGGGGAGCTTGAGCCCGCTGCGGCCGGTGCGGCGGTACTCCATGGAGTCGTAGCGCGACTCGGCGGCGCGGTAGGAGAGGGAATCAGTCACGTTTCTCTGCTTATCACGGAGTTGTGACAGACCGGGTTGGGCCCCTGTGACCCGGTCGCAGTAATGTGGCCGCTTCGGGGAATGCCGATGCGCGGCGCGACGACTGTCTGCGCGGACCGTGCGCACCATGCGGCCGTCCCCCACGGGGGACGACCCCGGACCCCCGGCGACGGGGAAGGCGGGTCTGCGGCCCGTACGGAACCGAGAGGGTGAACTCAGTGAACTTGCGCGACCTGGTGTACGGGCTCTACGCACGCCGGGTGGAAGGCCGCCTGGATCACGACCAGGTGCCCAAGCACATCGGTGTCATCCTCGACGGGAACCGGCGGTGGGCGAAGGCGTCCGGCGGTTCGGCGGTCCAGGGGCACCAGGCCGGTGCGGACAAGATCTCCGAGCTGCTCGGCTGGTGCAGTGAGACCGATGTCGAGGTCGTCACACTCTGGCTGCTCTCCACGGACAACTTCGACCGGCCGGAGGCGGAGCTGATTCCGCTGCTCGGCATCATCGAGAACACCGTGCGCAACCTCGCGGCCGACGGGCGGTGGCGTGTGCACCACGTCGGGACGCTCGACCTGCTGCCCGCCCGTACGCAGACCGTCCTCAAGGAGGCGGAGGAAGCCACGGCCGGTATCGACGGAATAATCGTGAATGTCGCAGTCGGCTACGGCGGGCGCCAGGAGATCGCGGACGCGGTGCGTTCGCTGCTGCTGGACCACGCGTCGAAGGGCACGACCTTCGAGGAGCTGGCGGAGGTGGTCTCCACGGACCTGATCTCCGAGCACCTGTACACCCGGGGCCAGCCCGACCCGGACCTGGTGATCCGTACCAGTGGCGAGCAGCGGCTGTCCGGCTTCATGCTCTGGCAGAGCGCGCACTCCGAGTACTACTTCTGCGAAGTCTTCTGGCCGGCCTTCCGCAAGGTCGACTTCCTGCGCGCCCTGCGCGACTACGCCGCCCGGCACCGGCGCTACGGGGCCTGACGCCGCCCGGGGCGACTCCGGCGTCCCCCGGCCGTCACCCCGCGTCCACCAGGACTCCTCCACACCGTGTCACCTGCATCGGCATGGCTGGGCGTGTTCGAGGGAATACCCCTGACAGGTCGACATCCGGTCAGGAGCCGGGCGGATGTCGCGTCCAAGTGAGTGGCACCCAGTCCGCTCGCCCGGGAGGCCCTTTGCACACGAAGGACCGTACATATCGTGCGGCCGACGCGGAGGGCCGGCGTTCGGCCCTCACTTGGGGCTCCGAACCCGGTCCGTCCTCTTCCCTTGGGAAGATCCGCGACGTCCGTCGCACTCCCCGACCTCGTCCGAGGGGGTACGTCCTTCCGTGGTGACCAGCACAAAGCGCCGCATGCCCGACAGGCGCACCTACGTTCTCGACACCAGCGTCCTGCTGGCCGACCCCAACGCCATGGCCCGCTTCGACGAGCACGAAGTAGTGCTGCCGATCGTCGTGGTCACGGAGCTGGAGGCCAAACGGCATCATCCGGAGCTCGGGTACTTCGCCCGGCAGGCCCTGCGCCTGCTGGACGACTTCCGGGTCCGGTACGGCCGGCTGGATGCCCCGATCCCCCTCGGAGATCTGGGCGGGACGCTCCGCGTCGAACTCAACCACTCCGATCCCGGCGTGCTGCCCGCCGGCTACCGGTTGGGGGACAACGACTCACGGATTCTCGCGGTGGCGCGCAACCTCCAGGCCGAGGGGTACGACGTCACGGTCGTCTCCAAGGACCTCCCGTTGCGGATCAAGGCGTCCTCGGTCGGTCTCCTCGCCGAGGAGTACCGCGCCGAACTCGCCATCACCGATTCCGGCTGGACCGGAATGACGGAGCTGGCGCTCGCCGGTGAACAGGTGGACCTGCTGTTCACCGAGGAGACGCTGTACGTCCCCGAAGCGGCCGAGCTGCCCGTGCACACCGGGCTGGTCCTCCAGTCCGAGCGCGGCAAGGCGCTGGGCCGGGTCACCGCCGAGGGCAATGTGCGGCTGGTGCGCGGCGACCGGGAGGCGTTCGGGATCCACGGGCGCAGCGCGGAGCAGCGCATCGCCCTCGATCTGCTCCTCGACCAGGACGTCGGCATCGTGTCGCTGGGCGGCCGTGCGGGCACCGGCAAGTCGGCGCTGGCGCTCTGCGCCGGGCTGGAAGCCGTGCTGGAGCGCCGGCAGCACCAGAAGGTGATGGTCTTCCGGCCGCTGTACGCGGTCGGCGGACAGGAGCTCGGCTATCTCCCCGGCTCGGAGGCCGAGAAGATGAGCCCCTGGGCGCAGGCCGTCTTCGACACGCTCTCGGCGGTGGCCGGGCGCGAGGTGATCGAGGAGGTGCTGGGGCGCGGCATGCTGGAGGTCCTGCCGCTCACTCACATCCGGGGCCGCTCGCTCCACGACGCGTTCGTGATCGTCGACGAGGCACAGTCGCTCGAACGCAACGTCCTGCTGACCGTGCTGTCCCGTATCGGGTCGAATTCCCGGGTTGTCCTCACGCATGACGTGGCACAGCGGGACAACCTCCGGGTCGGCCGGCACGACGGAGTCGTCGCCGTGGTCGAGAAGCTGAAGGGTCATCCGCTCTTCGCCCACGTCACGCTGACCCGATCCGAGCGTTCGCAGATCGCCGCACTGGTGACCGAAATGCTGGAGGAAGGCCAGATCTGATACGGGATAGGACAGTTGGTGCCGCCCGGCGAGCCGAAGAGCTTAGCCGGGCGGCATTGTGTTGTGCCGCTGTTTCCATAAATGAGAGGCCCAAACGGCGTGTGAGCTTTCACACGCAACACAGAATTGCTTCGCGGTGTCCCCGTCCGGCAGAGTCTTGCTTCCGTCAGGCCCCGCATACGGCACTTGTGCACCTCCAAAGGCGCACGCACCACACAACTCAACACTTGCCGCCCGTATGCCGCCCGCGAGTACCACGCG
Source organism: Streptomyces sp. NBC_00234 (assembly GCF_036195325.1). Classification (NCBI taxonomy): domain Bacteria; kingdom Bacillati; phylum Actinomycetota; class Actinomycetes; order Kitasatosporales; family Streptomycetaceae; genus Streptomyces; species Streptomyces sp. NBC_00234. Next base: position 5,153,682 of record NZ_CP108101.1, read on the forward strand.
GCGCTCCCGCAAGGGAGTTGCCCACCGGGCCCGTGCCTCCCGTGACCCAAGCAGTAGGGAGGCCAGTGTCAGGGGCACGATTGCGCCCGCGAGGTCACCTAAGCGGGCGATGCTGGAAGGACACCGTGTGAGCCGGATCTCGGTCCGGGGGTTCGCCGTGGCATCAGCCACAGCGGTCACCACCGTAGGCGCCGTCGTTGGCGTTGCTTCGGGCAGCACTCCTGCTGTCGACGACAACAACTTCGAGGCGACCGCAGCCGACACCACGCTGCTCGCAGACATTCCCGCGGGCCAGCAGGCCCAGGTGCAGACCGCCTCGCTGACGCAACAGGCCGACGCCCAGGCATCCGCAGCCGACGCGGCAGCGAAGAAGTCTGCAGAGGAAACGGCCCGCATCCAGGCCGCCAAGGACGCCAAGTCCAAGAAGCAGGCGGCCGAGGACAAGCTGGAAGCCGAGCGGAAGGCCGAGGCCGAGGCCGAGGAAGCGCGTGCGAACCGCTCCGCGGTCCGTGACGCCTCGTCGTTCTCCGCGCAGGGCTCGTACTCCGTGGCTGAAGTACAGGCGATGGCCCGTCAGATGGTCCCCGCCGACCAGTTCCAGTGCTTCAGCAACATCGTGAACCACGAGTCGACGTGGAACTACCGGGCGAGCAACCCGTCCTCCGGTGCCTACGGCCTCATGCAGGCGCTCCCGGGCTCCAAGATGTCGACCGCCGGTGCCGACTGGCAGACCAACCCGGCCACCCAGATCAAGTGGGGCCTCAGCTACATGGACGGCCGCTACGGCAGCCCGTGCGGCGCCTGGTCCTTCTGGCAGGCCAACAACTGGTACTAGGGAGAGCCGACGGCCCCTCATGAGGGCCCGTTCTCAACCTTGTGAAGCCCTTCACCGTCCTACGGTGGAGGGCTTCACGCGTGTACGGTCACATTCCGGACGACTCCGGGGGGAGCGGTGGGGAGACATTATGGGGGAGAGGAAACGATCATGTCGAAACTGCCAGGGTGGCTCGGCCGGCTCGGCGCCGAACTGACCGATATAGGGGCACGCCTGGACGAGCGCCGCGCCGAGGCCGAGGCGGAGGCCGACTCGGACGCCGCGCGGGTACGCGTGCACGAGGACGCGGCCGTCCGCGGGGGAGGCGTCCGGGAGGAGCCGGTGGCGGAGCAGGTGCCCCGGCCGCCCGCGTACGCCCCGTCCATCGCGGCCAGACCCGATCCGGTGGCGGCGATCCCGTGGGGCATGCGGGTCGCGGCCGAGGCCGGCTGGCGGCTGCTCGTCCTGGCGGGCACCCTCTGGGTGCTCATGCGGATCATCAGCGCCGTACAGCTGGTGGTCCTCGCCTTCGTCGCCGCGCTGCTCGTCACCGCGATGCTCCAGCCGACCGTCGTGCGCCTCAAGCGGCTCGGCCTGCCGCGCGGTCTGGCCACCGCGGTCACCGCCATCCTGGGCTTCGTCATCATGGGCCTGGTCGGCTGGTTCGTGGTGTGGCAGGTGATGGACAACCTCGACACGCTCTCCGACCGGGTGCGCGACGGCATCGACGAGCTGAAGCGCTGGCTGCTCGACAGCCCCTTCCACGTCACCGAGTCGCAGATCAACGACATCGCGAAGAACCTCAGCGACACCATCGGCACGAACACGGAGGAGATCACCTCCGCCGGGCTCCAGGGCGTCACCGTGATGGTGGAGGTCCTCACCGGGCTGCTGCTGGCGATGTTCTCGACGCTCTTCCTGCTGTACGACGGGAAGCGCATCTGGCACTGGGTGCTGAAGCTCGTGCCCACGCAGGCCCGGCCGGGCGTCGCGGGTGCCGGGCCGCGTGCCTGGCGCACGCTCACCGCCTATGTGCGGGGCACGGTCCTGGTCGCGCTGATCGACGCCATCTTCATCGGCCTCGGGATCTACTTCCTGGACGTGCCGATGGCGGTGCCGCTCGCGGTGTTCATCTTCCTCTTCGCCTTCATCCCGCTGGTCGGGGCCGTGGTCTCCGGCGCGCTCGCCGTCGTCGTCTCGCTGGTCACCCAGGGCGTGTTCACCGCGCTGATGGTGCTGCTCGTGGTGCTCGCCGTGCAGCAGATCGAGGGCCACATCCTGCAGCCGTTCATCCTCGGACGCGCCGTGCGGGTCCATCCGCTGGCCGTCGTCCTCTCGGTCGCCGCGGGCGGGATGATCGCGGGCATCGGCGGTGCGGTGGTCGCCGTCCCCCTGGTCGCGGTGACGAACACCGTGGTCGGCTATCTGCGGGCCTACGGGCAGGAGGAGTCCCGGCGGCACTCGCCCGGGCCCCGGGGCGCCACGGCGTACGAGCTGGCGCCGACCCGGGCGCCGGGCTCGCCCCCGAAGGAGTCCGAGGTGCCCGCCGGTCTCGTGGCCGAAGGGCCGGGACCGGGCCGGGAAGGCTGACCGGACAGTAAGAAGGGCCCCGTGGACGGTCGGTCGTCCTCGGGGCCCTTCTCGTACAAGGGTACTGCCGTACTACTCGGCGAGAACTGCCTCGGCATCGAGGGTCACGCCGACCGCCTGGATCACCGAGGCGATCTTGACGGCTTCCTGAATGGTCTCACGGTCCACGCCGGCCTTGCGCAGCACCTGCTCGTGGGAGTCGAGGCACTGGCCGCAGCCGTTGATCGCGGAGACGGCCAGCGACCACAGCTCGAAGTCGACCTTCTCCACGCCCGGGTTGCCGATGACGTTCATCCGCAGGCCCGCACGGAGCGTTCCGTACTCCGGGTCCGACAGCAGGTGCCGGGTCCGGTAGAAGACGTTGTTCATCGCCATGACGGCCGCTGCCGACTTCGCCGCGGTGTACGCCTCGGCGGAGAGGTTGGCCTTGGCCTCCGGCTCCAGCTCGCGGAGCACCTTCGGCGAGCGCGAGGCGATCGCGCAAGCGAGGACGGTGCCCCAGAGCTGCTGCTGGGGGAGGTCGCTGTTGCCGATGACCGAGCCGAGGTTCAGCTTCAGGTCCTTGGCGAAGTCCGGTATGGCGGACTTCAGTTCGTCGAGAGCCATGGTCGTGTCAGCTCACTCGCCCGAGAGGAGCGCGACCGGGTCCAGGGTGTTCTCGCCCTTGGTCCAGTTACAGGGGCACAGCTCGTCGGTCTGCAGGGCGTCGAGGACCCGCAGGACCTCCTTGGGGTTACGGCCCACGGAACCGGCGGTCACCATCGTGAACTGGATCTCGTTGTTCTGGTCGACGATGAAGACGGCGCGCTGCGCGAAGCCGTCCTCGCCCTCGATGCCGAGGTCACGCATGAGCTCGTGCTTCGAGTCGGCCAGCATCGGGAAGGGCAGGTCGGTCAGGTCCGGGTGGTCCTTGCGCCAGGCGTGGTGCACGAACTCGGAGTCACCGGAGAAGCCGAGGACCTGGGCGTCACGGTCGGCGAACTCTTCGTTCAGCTTGCCGAAGGCGGCGATCTCGGTGGGGCACACGAAGGTGAAGTCCTTCGGCCACGCGAAGACGATCTTCCACTGACCCTCGTAGGTCTTGTGGTTGATCTGCTCGAACTCCTTGCCCGCCTCCAGCGAGACACAAGCAGTCAGGTCGAACTCGGGGAACTTGTCACCGACAGTGAGCACGCGCTCTCCTTGCAGCGTAGGAATTCCCTTTTGGGGAGGTTCCTGAGGGTTGGACTGGATCCACCATGGCACAGAGTGCATTGATCACGGAAATCACCTCCCCGGCGTGCATTGATCGCTCCTCTCGATCAGTGGGAGCTCGCTCGGCCGTTTCGGGGTGCGGTCCATTGATCGATGGGGTGGATACACTGGAGCGTGACGATCGGAGGTTCCTATCAATGAGCCAGGGGAACCAGGGCAACAGGCCCAAACAGCCCAGTCTTTCGCAGCTGCGTGCCTTCGCCGCCGTCGCCGAGCATCTGCACTTCCGTGACGCGGCGGCCTCGATCGGGATGAGCCAGCCCGCACTCTCCGGAGCCGTGTCGGCCCTGGAGGAGGCACTGGGTGTCCAGCTCATCGAGCGTACGACGCGCAAGGTGCTGCTCTCGCCCGCCGGGGAGCGGCTGGCGGTCCGGGCCCAGGTGGTCCTGGAGGCCGTCGGCGCGCTGATGGAGGAGGCGGAGGCGGTCCGGGCACCCTTCACCGGGGTGCTCAGGCTCGGGGTGATCCCGACCGTCGCCCCGTATCTGCTGCCCACCGTGCTGTGGCTGGTCCATGAGCGCTACCCGGAGCTGGACCTCCAGGTCCACGAGGAGCAGACCTCTTCGCTGCTGGAGGGGCTCGCCGCCGGACGGCTCGACCTGCTGCTGCTCGCCGTGCCGCTCGGGGTGCCCGGAGTGACCGAGCTCCCGCTCTTCGACGAGGACTTCGTGCTGGTCATGGAGCAGGACCACCGGCTGGGCGGGCGCGTCGACATTCCGCGCGAGGCGCTGCGCGAACTGCCGCTGCTGCTCCTGGACGAGGGGCACTGCCTGCGCGACCAGGCCCTGGACATCTGCCGGGAGGCCGGGCGTACGCAGGGCGCACCCGTGACGACGACCGCGGCCGGGCTCTCCACCCTGGTGCAGCTGGTCGCGGGCGGGCTCGGTGTGACCTTGCTGCCGCGGACCGCCGTGACGGTGGAGACGGGCCGCAACGACGCCCTGGCGACCGGGTACTTCGCTGATCCGGCGCCCTCCCGGAGGGTGGCGCTGGCGATGCGGTCGGGGGCGGCCAGGCACGAGGAGTTCGAGGAGTTCGCGGCGGCGCTGCGGGAGGCGATGGAGACGCTTCCGGTGCGGGTGGCCGGACGGGCCTGAAAGGCGGGCCCGTCCGGCCGTCGCGCTCCGGTCACTCGGTGCGCAGACCGTCCGGGCGCATCATGCGCCACAGCGGTGGCAGGGAGAGCAGCGTGACCGCGGCGATCATCACCGCCCCCACCCCGACCAGGGGCAGGAAGATCAGCCAGTCGGTGATCTCCTTGTCGATCAGGCGGAGCATCACCCGGCCGAGGCCGAGGCCGCCCACGACGGCGAGCGCGGTGCCGAGGACGACAGGGATCGCGGTCTGCCACAGGATGGACCAGGCGAGCGTCGAGCGGCGCGTTCCGAAGGCGACCAGTACCGACAACAGCTTCTTGCGTTCCCGCAGTTGCTCGATCTGCGAGACCAGCATGGAGGCCGCGATCAGGATCATGGTGGCGGTCGCCCCCACGAACAGACCGGTGCGGATGCTGTCGTACTGCTTGTCCCGCTGGGTCATCTGGTAGGTCCAGATCCGCAGGGACGGATCCATCAGATACGCGGTGTTGCGGACGTGTTCCTGGGCGTCGGGGACGCTCTCGTCCGTCTGGATCTGCGCCGTCGTCGAGGGGCTCGGCAGCTTGGCCGCGTCCAGGGCGCCGGGTGTCACGAAGATGCCGTGGCGCTCCTCGCCCCCCGGATCCTTCCTGGGCGTCACCGTGCGGGCGTCCTTCGGGATCGTCCACAGCTGCGGCTCGGGCTTCTCCGAGCCCTCGTCCTGGTACCACTCGTTGAGATCGACCTGCTTGCCGGGGCGGGCGACCTTCTTCACCCAGCCCGTGTCCTTGTTCTCCTCGGTGTGCGAGATGAAGACGTCGCCGTCCTTGCAGGCACCCAGATGTGCCAGCTCGCGCAGGGTGGCGCAGGTGCCGTAGGTCACCGGCGCGCCTTCCGGGTCGCCCCACTCGTCGAGCACTCCGGGGCCGAGCACATAGGAGTCGATGGTGCCGATGACTCCCTTCACGCCCTCCGTGGCCCGGAACTCCTTGATCATGCGCTCCGCGAGGGCGCCGTTGGCGGACTCCGTGGTGACGCCCATCTGGGCGCGCTTCGGGTCCTGGCCCGTCGTCGTGTTGAAATCGTCGTTGATGCCGACGAAGTACATCTGGAGCGCGATCGCGCCGGCCACCGCGACCGTGATGCCGCTCACCGCGCGCGTCGCCGCCGTGCTACTCAACTGGAGTCTGCGGATGGCGAGTTGCCAGGGCACCGGGCCGCCGCGCAAGCGGGCCACGACGGACTCGACCAGCCAGGGGAGCAGGGTCGCCATGCCGAGCAGGATCAGGATGATCCCCGCCGCGACGACTGCTGTGTCGAGCGGCATCCCCTCGCCGCCGGCGATGTCCGAGAACAGCAGCAGGGCCACACCGATGACCGGCATCGGCAGCCGCCACATCAGCCGGCGCTTGCGGAAACGCCCCTGCCGTACGACACCGAGCGGCTCGATCGCCACGGAGCGCAGCGCGAACAGGGTGACCAGGACCGCGCACACCGGTACGGACAGCACGATCAGCACGGCGAGACCGGGCATCGGGACGAGGTCGGAGGGAAACGCCGAGACCCGCCAGAACTGCACCACGCCGACGAGCTGACGCCCCACGAGGAAGAACACGGCTCCGAAGAGCAGTCCGACCCCGGTGCCGAACAGGGACTCACCGGCAGCGGCCCGCCGGGTCATCCGGATGTCCGCGCCGATGAGACGCAGCGCGGCGAGCCGGCGGTCGCGTCGTTCGCCGCCGAACCGGACGGCAGTGGCGATGAAGATCGCGACGGGGACCAGCAGGACGACGCAGATCAGGATGACGAGGATGACGAGGACGGGGTCCATCGGTTCCTCGGGCAGCCGGTTGGCGCCGAACTGCGCGGTCCGCCCGCCGCCCTCCTGGGTGATGGTGTCGCTGCCGGCGTACATGTACAGGTCGTGCGGGTCGCTCAGCCCCTCGTCGGCGATCGTCCCGGCCATCCGGAACGTCAGCCGCTCCTTCAGCAGCCGGCCCTCGGGGGATTCCAGCAGATCCTTCAGCGCGGGCGAGACGACCATGTCGCCGGGCGCGGGGATCCGGTCGAGGCCCGGCGGTATCGGCGGGTGCGCGCCGTCGGGGCGCAGCAGCCAGCCGCCGACCGTGTCGCCGCGGTACTCGGACGAGGCGTCGTCGTAGACCAGGGTGTTGTCGCCGGGCGCCAGGGGTGCGTCGTGGTTGGTGAAGTTGGGGGCGCGGCCCGCGGTGCGTTCGGACCGGTTGTCCAGGAGGTTGGGCACGGAGGAGGCGACGAGGAGGAGGGCGATGCCGAGACCCACGCCGACGGCGGTGAGGAGGGTGCGGATCCAGCCCTCGCGCCCGCCGCCGACCGCGAAGCGGATGCCGAGGCCGAGGTCGTGTATCCAGCCCGACCCCTTCCCCGGCGCCTTCGCGGAGCCGGCCGCTCCCTTGGTGCTCCGGTCTTCCAGCAGCGTCATCCCGTGTGCTCCAGGTCCCGGGACTTTCCGTCGCGTACGACGATCTCGCGGTCCGAGAAGGCGGCGACCCGCGCCTCGTGGGTGACGAGGACGACGGCCGTACCGGAGGACCGGGCCGCGTCCGTGAGCAGCTCCATCACCAGCTCGCCGTTGAGTGAGTCGAGGGCGCCGGTGGGCTCGTCGGCGAAGAGCACTCTGGGGCCGGCGGCGAGGGCACGGGCGACGGCGACGCGCTGGCCCTGCCCGCCGGAGACCTCTCCGGGCCGCTTCTGCTTCAGATCGTCGACCTGGAGGCGCTCCATCCAGCCGAGGGCCCTGAGCTCGGCTTCCTTGCGCTTCACGCCGTTGAGGCGGAGGGGGAGGGCGACGTTCTCCACGCAGGTCAGCTCCGGTACGAGCTGGCCGAACTGGAACACGAAACCGAAATCGCTGCGGCGCAGGGCGCTGCGCTCGGCGTCGGACAGGGTGGAGAGCTCGCGTCCGTCGTACGTGATCGTCCCGCTGTCCGGGGTGACGATCGCGCCGAGGCAGTGCAGCAGCGTCGACTTCCCGGACCCGGAGGGGCCCATGACGGCGACGACCTCGCCCGGGTGGATGGAGAACGACGCCCCGTCGAGTGCGGGGGTGGGCCCGTAGGCCTTGCGCAGATCGCGGGCGTCGAGCAGGGAGCGTTCGGGAGTCATGGACGTACCTCCGTGGCGAGCTGTTCCAGGCGTGCGGCGGTCAGTTCCAGCCAGCGCAGGTCGGCTTCCAGGTGGAACAGCGCGTGGTCGCAGATCAGCTGGTCGGCGAGGTCGCCCTTGCGCTTGCGGTCGGTGAGGACGCGCATCAGGCGGAGGTGCTCGGCGCGCTGGGTGTCCAGCAGCCGGTCGGCGCTGCGGCCGGTGAGCAGGGCCAGGACGACCTTCGTGTACAGGGTCGACTGAAGGTACGGTTCCGGCTTCTCCGGGTGGGTGAGCCAGGCGGACACGTCCGTGATGCCGGCGTCGGTGATGGCGTACCGCTTGCGTTCGGGACCGCCCTCGCTCTCGACTCCGTCGACGACGACGAGCCCGTTCTTCAGCAGCCGGGACATGGTCGAGTAGACCTGCCCGTAGTGCAGGGGACGGTCGTGGCCGAACTTCTCGTCGAAGGTGCGCTTGAGGTCGTAACCGTGGCGGGGGCCGGACTCCAGGAGCCCGAGGAGGGTGTGACCGATTGACATGCGAGGGACTATACACGCGGTGTATACGCAGGGTGCATACGGGAGGTGGGTGCCGGGTCGCAACCTGTGGATTCCCCGGTCCTCGCAACCCTTCTTGCCCCTCATGAGTCGGTTCCTTAGGGAACGGGTGCTGATTGTCACGTCCGTAAAAGACCGGATCGCTTGCATTTCGCCCGGGCTGACGGTGTTAGCTGGCGGGACGGGCCGAGCCGGTCGAGCAGAGAAACGGGAGCAATACAGCCATGGGTCGAGCGGATGCGCGACGAGGTCAGGGGCGAGGAGCGCGCCGGGCCGGGAGGCGCGGCGGCATACGCGGACTCTTCACCTGGCGGAAGATGCTGGGCACGTTCTTCGGGTTCTGCCTGCTGGCCATGGGTGCCTTCGTGGCGCTCTACGTCTACGTGGACGTACCCCCGGCCAATGCCACGGCCAACAAGCAGAGCAACGTCTACAAGTACAGCGACGGCACTCTGCTGGCCCGTACGGGCAAGGTCAACCGCGAGATCGTGGACCTCGCCGAGGTGCCGAAGGACGTCCAGCACGCCTTCGTCGCCGCCGAGAACAAGACCTTCTACCAGGACCAGGGCGTCGACCTGAAGGGCACCACGCGCGGACTGTTCAACACGCTGTCCGGCAAGGGCAAGCAGGGTGGTTCGACGATCACCCAGCAGTACGTGAAGAACTACTACCTGACGCAGGACCCGACCGTCAGCCGCAAGCTGAAGGAACTGGTGATCTCGCTCAAGGTCGACCAGAAGATGAGCAAGGAAGACATCCTCGCCGGGTACATGAACACCGCGTACTACGGCCGCGGCGCGAGCGGCATCCAGGCCGCGGCGCAGGCGTACTACGGCGTCGACGCCAAGGATCTCGACCTCTCCCAGGGCGCCTACCTCGCCTCGCTGCTCCAGGCCCCCAGCCAGTACGACTGGGCGGTCGCCTCGAAGACCGGGAAGAAGCTGGTCTCCGAGCGCTGGGGATACACGCTCGACAACATGGTCGAGAAGGGCTGGCTCGACAGCTCGAAGCGCGCCGGAATGAAGTTCGACATCCCGCAGGAGCCCAAGGCGGCCCCCGGCATGGAGGGCCAGACCGGCTATCTCGTCGAGGCGGCCAACCAGGAGCTGGAGCGGCAGGGCATCTCCGAGGAGGCCCGCGAGGCCGGCGGCTGGACGATCACCCTCAACATAGACAAGAAGCGCCAGAAGGAGCTGGAGAAGGCGGTCGACCGGCAGCTGGAGTCCAAGCTCGACCGTGACGGCAACAAGACCGACGCCACGGTGCAGGCCGGCGCCACCTCCGTGGACCCGAAGAACGGCGAGGTCGTCGCGCTGTACGGCGGCGTCGGCGCCACCGAGCACTGGATCTCCAACGCCACCCGCCGGGACTACCAGCCCGCCTCCACCTTCAAGCCGCTGGTGCTCGCCTCCGCGCTGGAGAACGGGTCGAAGACCCAGGACGGCCGGCAGATCGGCCTCGACACCATCTACGACGGCACCAGCAGGCGGCCCGTCGTCGGCAGCGACATCCCGTTCAAGCCGCAGAACGAGGACGGCCGCAGCTACGGCGACATCAGCGTCCAGACGGCGATGGACAGGTCGGTCAACTCGGTCTTCGCGCAGATGGTCGTCGACGTGACGCCCACCACCGTGAAGCAGACCGCCCTCGACCTCGGGATGCCGGACAAGGGCTTCCCCGCGGTCCCCTCGATCACCCTGGGCACCATGAACGCCTCGACCTGGGACATGGCGGGAGTCTTCGCCACCCTCGACAGCCACGGCAAGAAGGTCAACCCGCACATCATCAAGTCCGCCGAGCACCGGGACCGCACCGTGGAGCCCGTCGACGGCAAGGGCTCCCAGGTGATCAGCCGCAAGACCGCGGACACCGTGACCCGTTCGCTGACCGGCGTCGTGGACAACGGTTCCGGCCACGAGGCCGACACCTCGGCCTACGACGCGGCGGGCAAGACCGGCACCTCCGAGAACAACAAGGCGGCCTGGTTCGCCGGCTACACCCCGGAGCTCACCACGGTCGTCGCGCTCTACGGAGAGTCCGCCAAGGCCGGCGGCGAGCAGGTCACCCTGACCGGTACGGCCAACTCCGGCCGGGCCAACGGCGGCGGCTTCCCCGCGAAGATCTGGGCGGACTACACGCTGGCCGCGCTGAACGGCGGCTCGTCCACCACCTTCGACCTGGAGGACGTCGAGCGCGGCGAATCGAGCGTGACGCCGACCCCCTCGGAGACGCCGACCCAGTCCGCGACGCCCGAGGAGACGGAGCCGGCCGAGACCGAGTCGCCGTCCCAGTCGCCGAGCGAGTACCCCGTCGAGGAGAGCCCGCCGGCCGAGACGCCCAGCGGGACGCCGCCGCCGACGCCCAGCGAGTCGGCGACCGTACCGACCGACCCGGTCGACCCGGCGGAGCCGCCGGACGAGAAGCCGGGCCGCGACGACGGCAACCTGCTCGGCCAGTGAGCACGGCACGGCGATGAGCACGTGAAGGAGGGGCGGTGCCCGCGGGCACCGCCCCTCCTTCGTACGTACCGGGGGAACGCGAGGTCAGCCGCCGTTGACCTTCTTCGCGATCCGGTCGCCGAGCTCCTTGTCGACGTTGCGCCAGTACTGCAGCGCCCGGTCCAGGACCGGGCGGCTCACGCCGTCCAGCAGATGACCGGAGATGTTGGACACCAGCCGGTCGCGCTGCGCGTCGTCCAGCACCGTCCGCACCATCGTGCCCGCCTGGCCCCAGTCGTCGTCCTCGCGGTGCAGCGTGTACGCCTCGTGGACCATCTCGCCCGCCGAGGCCCAGCCCGCGGGATCACCGAAACGCTCGGTGTCCGCGGCGGGACCGCCGTACGAGTTCGGCGCGTACACCGCACCCGTACGCGAGGGCTCGTACCGCATCGGGCCGTCCTTGGCGTACGAGTTGACGCCGAAGCGCGGCCGGTTGGGCGGCAGCTGCGCGTAGTTGGGGCCGATCCGGTACCGGTGGGTGTCCGGGTACGAGAAGAGGCGGCCGAGCAGCATCTTGTCGGGCGAGGGCCCGATGCCGGGCACCAGGTTCGACGGCTCGAAGGACGCCTGCTCGATATGGACGAAGAAGTCCTCGGGGTTCTCGTCGAGGGTCATCCGGCCGACCTCGATCAGCGGATAGTCGCCGTGCGGCCAGACCTTGGTCAGGTCGAACGGGTTGAACCGGTAGTCCGGCGCGTCCTCGAACGGCATGATCTGGACCTTCAGGGTCCAGCTCGGGTGATCACCGCGCTTGATCGAGTCGAACAGGTCGCGGCGGTGCACGTCGCCGTCGGTCCCGGCCATGGCGTCGGCGTCGGACTGCGTGTAGAAGTCGATGCCCTGGTCGGTCTTGAAGTGGTACTTCACCCAGAACCGCTCGCCGCCCGCGTTCACCCACATATAGGTGTGCGAGCTGTAGCCGTTCATGTTGCGGTACGTCTTCGGGATGCCCCGGTCGCCCATCAGCCACGTCACCATGTGCGCGGACTCCGGGGACAGGGTCCAGAAGTCCCACTGCATGTCGTGGTCGCGCACCGCGCTGTCCGGGCGGCGCTTCTGCGAGCGGATGAAGTCCTGGAACTTCATGGGGTCACGGACGAAGAAGATCGGCGTGTTGTTGCCGACCATGTCGTAGTTGCCCTGCTCGGTGTAGAACTTCAGCGCGAAGCCACGGGGGTCGCGCCAGGTGTCGGGCGAGCCCTGTTCACCGGCGACCGTGGAGAAGCGGGCCAGCATCGCGGTCTGCTTGCCCGGCTGGAAGAGGTCGGCCTTGGTGAACTGACTCACGTCGTTCGTCACACGGAACGTGCCGTACGCGCCCGATCCCTTCGCGTGGACCACCCGCTCCGGGACGCGCTCCCGGTTGAACTGCGCCATCTTCTCGATGAGGTAGTGGTCCTGGAGAAGGACGGGTCCGTCGGCACCCACGGTGAGTGAATGTTCGTCGCTCTCCACCGGGACGCCGGCGTTGTTCGTCGTGTACGGAACCTGCTTCGATTTCTCGGTCACGAGCGTCCTCCGGTCGGTGGGGGTGTCGGTCCGGTCGCTTCGTTCACGACTGAAGTCAACTCCGCCACCCCGAGGACGGCAACATTTGGCCACGCCCGGAGCCGGGCCCCTACTGGCTCCGGGTGCCCATCTCGAACCAGACCACCTTGCCGGTCGAGAGCCGGGTGGCCCCCCACCGTCTGGCCAGGCGGTTCACCAGGAACAGACCGCGTCCGCCCTCGTCCGTCTCCCTGGCCCGCCGCTGTCTGGGCAGCTGCGGGGAGTCGTCGCCGACCTCGCAGCGCAGGATGTCCGTCCGCAGAAGACGCAGGGTGACCGGCCGCTCCGCGTACCGCACGGCATTGGTCACGACCTCGCTGACCAGCAGCTCCACCTCGTCCGACAGCTCGTCCAGGCCCCACCGGCTGAGTGCCCTGCGGGCCAGCCTGCGGGCCCGGCCCGGAGCCTCGTCCTCCGGCTCCAGGAACCAGTACGCGACGTCGCTCGGCGCGATCCCGTCGAAACGGGCGGCGAGCAGCGCGATGTCGTCGTCCCGGTCGCCCGGGCCCAGCATGTCGAGCACGTCGTCGCAGAGCGCCTCCAGCGGGGGCGCGTGGTCGGGGCCGGTCAGCCGGGCGGTCGCGGCCAGCCGCTCCCGCAGCTGCTCGATCCCGGTCCAGACGTCCCGCAGCCGGGACTCGACCAGACCGTCCGTGTACAGCAGGAGCGTGGCGCCCGCGGGCGCGTCCAGCTCCACCGCCTCGAAGTCGACGCCGCCGACGCCGATCGGGGCACCCGGGGGCACCCGCAGCACCTCGGCACGGCCGCCCAGGTGGAGCAGGACGGGCGGCGGGTGGCCGGCGTTGGCGATGGTGATCCGGTGCGCGACCGGGTCGTACACCGCGTACAGGCAGGTCGCCATGCGGTCGCTGCCGAGCCGCTGCGCCTGCTCGTCCAGGTGGTGCAGCACCTCCTGCGGCGGCAGGTCGAGCCCGGCCAGGGTCTGCGCGGTCGTGCGCAGCTGGCCCATGATCGCCGCGGAGGTCATGGAGTGGCCCATGACGTCGCCGACGACGAGCGCGACCCGGCTGCCGGGCAGCGGGATGGCGTCGTACCAGTCGCCGCCGACGCGGGCGGTCTCGGCGGCCGGGAGGTACCGGGAGGCGAGACGGACACCGGTCGGCTGCGGCAGCGAATCGGGCAGCATGGTGCGCTGGAGCTCGTCGGCGATGTACGCCTCGCGCCCGTACAGCACGGCCTTGTCGATGCCGAGCGCGGTGTGCGTCGCCAACTGGGCCGCGACCAGCAGGTCGTTGGCCTCGAACGCCGGGCGCTCGGTGCCGCGCAGGAAGACGGCGGCGCCGATCACCCGCCGCCGCCCGCGCAGCGGCGCCAGGATCGCGCGGTGCCCGGTGGGCACGACGCGTCCGGCCCCGAGCAGTTCGGGCAGCGCGGCGCGGGCCGCCGCGGAGTCCCCGAAGACGGGCCGTACTCCGCGCAGCACCTCGGCCAGCGCTCCGCCCGCGAGGACCTCGCACAGTTCGGCCGCGGGCATGAGGTCGGACTGGGGGTCGGCACCGGGCAGCCGGAGACGCTCGGTCTCCGGGCTGTTCTCGTTCTCCTCGTCGGCTAAACGCAGCCGGTCGGTGCGGCGCAGCCGCAGCACGAACGGGGAGACGGGGCGCTCGTCGCCCACCGGGAGCGGGTCGCGGAGATAGACGAGTATCGCGTCGGAGAAGGTCGGCACGCTGGCCCGGCAGAGGCCGAGCACGATCTCGTCCAGGTCTATGCCCCGGGCGATGCGGCGGGTCGCCGCCCCCACGAAGCGGAGCCGGTCGCCCTCGCGGCGTGCCGCCGCCTGGGCGTCGACGCCCGGCACGGCCGGCTGCGCCGAAGCGAGCGGTCCGGGATTCGGTCCGGGGTTCGGCGCGGTGGCCGGTCCGGGGATCGCGGCGGTGGCAGGGGTGGCCGTCGCGGCGTCCTGCTGCCGGGGCCGGGTGCGCTCCTGGGACCGGGCCGCGAGAGGCTGCCGGCCTTCGTGGGAGGTGGGGTGCTCCGTCACGCGTGGGATTCCGTCCGTCCGGGCCGGTTGTATGAGGCAGTCACCTCGTGGGGCGCTACTGTGCCCCGGCAAGAGCGGTAAGAACAACGGCTGTCACCGGATGCCCCCGTACGCGGGGCCGAAACCGAGTGGCTGTGAGCGGGTGCGGCGACATCGTTTCCCGCGAAGGCACGGCGGACAGCGAGCACGTCTCCACCCCCTCGTAGTGGTTCATGCGATCGTGCGGTCCGCCGCGGGCTCCGTGGCCCGTGCGGTTCGTACGGTTCGTGCGACGACTTGTGGTCGGTCCAAGGGTCTCACGACGGCATATGGGCCGGGGTGCGGTCCCAGTCATCCGGCAGCGGCGGCACCTGCCAGTGCGGGTCGGGCCGCCAGTGCTCCCAGCCGTCCCGGAACGGCGTCCCCCACTCCTGGATCAACCCGACGGCCGCGCGGCCCGCCTCGCGCACCCGCGCCGCGGTGGCCCGGTCCATCAGGCCGACCCGCTGCGCCTGGGCGAACTCGTCCTCGTCGAGCCACCGCCAGCTGTGGTCGGGGTTCACGGAGATGTCGAGAAAGTGATCCTCTGAGTCGACTCCGCCGGACCAGCGGGCGAGCGGCTCCTCCAGATTCACGTACCAGTTGCGGAAGGCCCAGCCGCGGTCCCAGAACAGCCACACCGACCAGGGGTCGCCGGGCCGGGCCAGCTTCAGCACACCGGTGCCGAACCACGTCGAGCGGGCCGTGGTGCGCGGTGCGGTGTAGCGGGTGGCGAGCGGCTCGGCGTGCACCTGGGTGCCGTCGGCGAGAACCGGCCTCACGCACTCGGTGCCCGGCGCCATCCACACGGCGAGCAGTTCGGCGGTGTCCTGGACGACGGTGACCGGGCGGCAGATGTGCACGGCACGGCGGCCGTTCCCGTTCCCGTCGCCGCGGTCACTGCCCCCGTTGTCGCGGTACCGCCAGAGGATCTGGTCCCCCGGCGCCCAGCGCGCGCGCTCTCCCGTACCTGTCATGAAGAGATCTTAGGGATCAGTTCGCCCGCCCGCTGCGATACGCGTCACGGGCGGGTCATACGCAACACGTCCAGTGCCTCGTCGAGCTGTTCCACCGTGAGGTCGCCGCGCTCGACGTACCCCGAGGCCAGGACCGTTTCGCGGATGGTCGTCCCCTGCGCGAGGGACTTCTTGGCGACCTTCGCCGCCTCCTCGTAGCCGATGTACTTGTTCAGCGGGGTCACGACGGAGGGGGAGGACTCCGCGTACAGGCGCGCCCGTTCCACGTTGGCCGTGATGCCGTCGACCGTGCGGTCGGCGAGGAGCCGGGAGGCGTTGGCGAGCAGCCGTACGGACTCCAGCAGGTTCTTCGCGATCACCGGCAGCATGACGTTCAGCTCGAAGTTGCCCGCGGCGCCCGCGGCGGCGACCGTGGCGTCGTTGCCCGTCACCTGGGCGGCGACCATCAGCACGGCCTCCGGAATCACCGGATTGACCTTGCCCGGCATGATCGACGAGCCCGGCTGGAGGTCCGGCAGATTGATCTCGGCCAGTCCGGTGCGCGGGCCCGAGGCCATCCAGCGCAGATCGTTGGAGATCTTGGTCAGGGAGACCGCGATCGTGCGGAGCTGACCGGACGCCTCGACCAGCCCGTCCCTGGCCCCCTGCGCCTCGAAGTGGTTCCGGGCCTCGGTGAGCGGCAGGCCGGTGGTGCGGGCGACCTCGGCGATGACGGCGGCGGAGAAGCCGGGCGGGGTGTTGATGCCGGTGCCGACCGCCGTTCCGCCCAGGGGCAGTTCGGCGAGGCGGGGGAGCGAGGACCGCAGCCGCTCGACGCCGTACCGGATCTGCGCCGCGTAGCCGCCGAACTCCTGGCCGAGGGTGACGGGGGTGGCGTCCATCAGATGGGTGCGTCCCGACTTCACGACCTCCGTGAATTCGGCCGATTTTCGCTCCAGGGAGGACGCCAGGTGGTCGAGCGCCGGGATCAGGTCCGCGGTGACGGCCGCCGTCGCGGCGATGTGGATGGAGGAGGGAAAGACGTCGTTGGAGGACTGCGAGGCGTTGACGTGGTCGTTGGGGTGGACCTCGCGTCCCAGCCGCTCGGTGGCGAGCGTGGCGACGACCTCGTTGGTGTTCATGTTGGACGAGGTGCCGGACCCCGTCTGGAAGACGTCGACGGGGAAGTGCTCGTCCCAGCGTCCCTCGGCGACCTCGGCGGCGGCCTCCTGGACCGCTGCGGCGATCTCCGGGTCGAGGACCTTCAGCTCGGCGTTGACCTTGGCGGCGGCGGCCTTGATCCGGGCGAGGGCCTCGATGTGGGCGCGTTCCAGGCGCTGGCCGGAGATGGGGAAGTTCTCCAGGGCGCGCTGGGTCTGGGCCCGCCACTTGGCGTGCGCGGGGACCTTCACCTCTCCCATCGAATCGTGCTCGGTGCGGTACTGCGGGGTGTCTGACGAGCCGTCCATGTTTCAAACCTCCTGAAAAAGATGAGCACTTGTCTTGTTCTACGTATTCCCTTGTCGCCTACCGACCAGTAAATACCTGGGGTAACCCACGATCCGGGAGGCGCAATGAGGCGCACCAGGCACAGACTTCGCGCACTTCGCTGTACGGTCGCGGCTGCCGCCGCGCTCGCGGCGGCGGTCGGCACCATGACGGTCGCAGGACCGGCAGGCGCGGCGGAGAGCCGTACCACCACTACCGCATCCACCCCGCTCCCGCCCGAGCTCGAAGCCGTCCGGGCGGCGGAAGCCACCCAGCTGTACGGCAGCCCCGCGGAGCGGCCACTGGCCGACCGCAAGACCGGGCTGATCTCGCTCGGCGACAGCGAGATCTCCGGCGAGGGCGTCGGCAGCTACGAGTCCGGCACCAACGGCCCGGACAACTGGTGCCACCGGTCACCCGACGCGGCCATCCACCGCACGGGCATCGCGGCGGACGTCACGTACAACGTCTCCTGCTCCGGTGCCTATACCGGGAACATCAGAATCGGTGGTTCCAAGCAGTACGCCGACGAGCTGGTCCAGAGCGACAACCTCGCCGTGAAGGCCCGCAACACCCGCATCAAGATGATCGTGCTGGTGGCCGGAGCCAACGACGACCTCCAGTTCGGACCGGTCATGACGGACTGCGTTGTCCGCTACATCTCCCTCCAGGGCCCCTGCGAGTCCAAGTACGCCGGCGGCTGGCAGGCCCGCGTCGACGCGCTCGTCCCCAAGGTCGAGCAGACCGTGCGCGACCTGCGGACCGTCATGACGGACGCCGGGTACGCCAACGGCGACTACAAGCTCGTCGTGATGGGATACCCGAGCCCGATCGGTCCCGACTTCCGTGACAACCCGGACTTCCCCGGGAAGATCGCCTGCGGCGGTCTGGGGTACGACTCCGACACCGTGTGGGGCCGCAACACCGCCGTACCCGCCTTCGAGGTCGGCATGCGCAAGGCGGCTGCCTCCACCGGGGCGGTCTTCCTCGACAACTCCCGGCTCTTCCACGGCCACGAGGTCTGCACCCAGAGCACCTGGGCCCGGGGCCTGTTCATCGACGTGACCAAGCCGGGACTGCCGGACGAGAACTCCGTACGCCAGTCCTTCCACCCGAACCTGGCCGGGCACGGAGCCTTCGCCTCCTGCCTCACCCAGATCTACAACTCCGGGGTGCGCGAGGCGAGCTGCGCCGACCCGGCGAGCGCGGGCAAGCCGGTGCTCCAGCCGGTCGCCTGGGACGACGTCTTCGTCCCGCTGAGGAACGAGGCCACCGGAACGTGCGTCGACGTCCCCGCGTCGGTCACCCGCAACGGCACCCAGGTCGCCGGCTGGGACTGCCACGGCGGCCGGAACCAGGACTGGTGGTACGACGCGGCCGAGAGGACGGTGCGTACGGAACTCAGCCACGACCGCTGCCTGGACGTGCCGGGTGCGGACTACCGGGCGGGCGTCGCGCTCGTGCTGTGGGACTGCTCGGGCGCCGCGAACCAGAAGTTCGTCAAGCAGTCGGGCACCCTGCGTCCGGCCGCCGCGACCGGGCTCTGCCTGACGCTGGCCTCGGCCAAGGACCCGCTGAGGCTCCAGGCATGCAACGGCGGTGCGGCGCAGCGTTTCGCGTAGCCCGCTGACGGGGGGAGGGGGTGACCGCGCATCCGGCGGTCACCCCCTCCTGCCGTGCCCGGCAGGAGGAGCGTCACGGAGCCAGGGCCGCGCTCAGCGTCCGGATCGTCGGGGTCAGGTACAGCTGGCGCAGCGGGACGGCGGGCAGGCCGCGTTCCCGGGCCGCGGCGCCGATCCGGATCGCGTACAGCGAATTGCCGCCCAGATCCCAGAAGTTGTCGTCAGGACCCACGGCCGCTACGCCCAGGACCTCCTGCCACACCTCGGCGAGGGCCGTGGCCGGTCCGGCGGGCGGGGCGGGCGTGGGCGCCTGCGCGGGCAGCCGGGGGGCGGGCAGCGCGGCCCGGTCGAGCTTGCCGTTCGGGGTGAGCGGGAGGCGGGGCAGGGCCGTCACCGTGGCGGGCAGCATGTGGGACGGGAGAAGGCGTGCCGCCCGGTGGCGTACGGGAGCGGTGTCGCCGTCGGAGTCCGGGGCCAGGACCACGTACGCGTCGATACGTACCGCCGCGGCGTCCCCCTGGCCGTGGCCGGTGACCGTCACCGCGGCCGCCGTCACCGCGGGGTCCTCCAGGAGCGCGTGACGGATCTCGCCGGGCTCGATGCGGAAGCCCCGGATCTTCACCTGGTCGTCGATCCGGCCCAGGTGCTCCAGGGTGCCGTCGGGGAGCAGCCGGCCCAGGTCGCCGCTGCGGTACAGCCGGCCGGGGTGCCGGGGGTCGGGGACGAAGCATTCGGCGGTGAGGCCCGGCCGGTGCAGATACCGGTCGGCGACTCCCGCCCCGCCCACGTGGATCTCGCCGGGGGCGCCCGGAGGGACGGGCCGGCCCCGGGTGTCGAGGACGTGGACGTGCCAGCCGGGCAGCGGGCGGCCGACGGAGCGGGAGCCCTCCATCGCGTCGCGGCGGGTGAGCGTCCTGGCGGTCGCGTGGACCGTCGTCTCGGTGATGCCGAACATGTTGACCAGCCGGCAGTGCTCCTCCGGGTGACGGTCGAACCAGTGGCGCAGGGGCCGGGTGTCCAGGGGTTCCCCGCCGAGCACGACCAGGCGCACGGGGAGGCGGCCCCCCGCGTCCCGGTCGGCCGCCATGAACTGGGTGAAGGCCGACGGGGTCTGGCCGAGGACCGTGACCCCCTCGCGGACCACCAGCGCGTGGAAGTCGGCGGGGGAACGCGTCGTCCAGTGGTCGACGACCACCAGGCGCCCGCCCGTGAGGAGGGCGCCCCAGACCTCCCAGACCGAGAAGTCGAACGCCGCCGAGTGGAAGAGCGTCCAGGTGTCGGCGGGGGTGAGGCCGAAGTCCTCGCGGGTCGCGTCGACGAGGGCGGTCACGTTGGCGTGCGGGACCACCACGCCCTTGGGGCGGCCCGTCGAGCCCGAGGTGTGGATGACGTAGGCGGGCGAGGCGGGCGGGCCCGCCGGGGTGCGGGGCCGTGCCGGGTGTCCGGTGAGCGGGGCGGTGTCGTCGACGGTCAGACGCAGCCCGGCGTCCTCGGCGGTGCGGGCGCGGCGGTCGTCCGGATGGTCCGGGTCCAGCGGTACGTACACCGCGTCCGCCTTCAGGACCGCGAGCATCGTCGCCACGAGGTCCGTGGAGCGGGGCAGGCAGATGCCCACGAAGTCCCCGGGAGCGACGCCCGAGGCCCGCAGCCCGTCGGCCAGTTCCTCGGCGCGGGCGTCCAGCTCCCGGTAGGTGAGCGTGGTGCCGTCGCAGGTGAGGGCGGGGGCGTCCGGGTGCGCGGCGGCCCGCTCGGCGAACAGTCCGTCGATGCGCCGGGGGGCGCGGGGCGCGGTGGGGGCGGTGCGGCCCAGCGCGAGCTGGGCGGCGGCCTCCTCGTCGCTCAGCGGGTACAGAGCGGCGAGGGGGGTGCCCGGGGGCAGGGAGAGCAACTGGTCCCGTACGCGCAGCACGTGGCGCTCGAAGTCCCCGGCCGGGGCGGCGCCTTCCGGGGCGTACAGGACGGTGCGGGCGTAGGGCTTCCCGACGTACGGCAGGACGGTGACGCCGTCCTCTCCGGCGGCCGGGCCAGGGTCCACGATGCCGACGGTGGGTGCGGGGCCGTCCGGGAAGGGGGTGAGCGGGGTGGCGAGGAGGTCCGCGACGGTGCGGCCGTCGCCGAGGTCCGCGGCGAAGACCGCCCGCCCCTCGAAGGCCCCCAGGGCGTGGGGCGGCCGGACGGGGGCGGGCAGGGGGACGCCCACGGGGACGTACGACAGGCCCTCGTGACGCCCGGCGACGACGGCGAGGGCGGCCAGGAGCGGGCGCAGCGCGGGGCCGGGGGGCGGGACCGGGGCAGCGTTCCCGAGATGCGGCCCGTGGGGGCCCGGTCCTCCCCGCAGCGCCTCGGCGACCAGCCACAGGGACCGCGCGTCCAGCTCCCGCCCGTCCGCGACCAGGACGAGGTCGGCGGCGCCCCCGTCCTCGTACCGCAGGAACAGCGCGCGCAGCCGGTGGCCGGGGGCGAGTGGCCGGCGGCTCTCCGTGTCCCGCCTCCGGACGGCCGCCGCGGAGTCGGCGGGCGCGGGGACGGAGTCCGTCCACAGGCGGGGGCGCGGGTCCTCCGGCCACCACAGCTCCGCCGCCGCCGTGAGGGCGGCGGCCACGGAGGTCTCCGTCGTGTCCGCGGTGAGGCGGACGGTCAGTGCATGGCGGGCAGCGGGCACGTGCGTACTCCTGGTCGTGGGACGGGTCCTGGGACGGGGCGTAGCGGTGGCTCGTGCGTCGGGGGCGGGGGAGCGTCAGCGGACCGTGAAGCCGCCGTCGACCGTGACGACGCTTCCCGTCACCCGGCGGGACTCGTCCGATGCCAGCCAGAGCGCGGCGTCCGCGACGTCCCAGGGCTCCACCAGCGAGTTCATCGGCTGCGCGCGTACGAACGTCTCCTCGTGCTCCCCGACCGGCACCTCCAGCGAGCGGGCGATCTCGGCCAGCATGCGGCCCTCCATCGCCTCGTCGTCCCGGACCGAACCGGGGCACACCGCGTTGACCCGCACCTTGCGGGGCGCGTAGTCCAGGGCGACGGCCTTCGTCAGCCCGACCAGGCCGTGCTTGGCGGCGACGTACCCGGCGAAGTGCCGGTAGCCGACCAGGCCCGCCGTCGAGGCGATGTTGATGATGGAACCGGAGCCCTGGGCGGCCATCCGCCCGCCGACCGCCCGGATGGCCCGCCAGGCGCCGCCCAGATCCACATCGATCATCAGCTGCCATTCGGACTCGTCGATCTCGTGCGCGGGCCGACCCGAAGGGGCGGCGATACCGGCGTTGTTGACGAGGACGTCGATCCGGCCGAAGCGTTCCTCGGCATCGTCCGCCACCGTCTCCAGCGCCGCCAGGTCGCGCACGTCGGCCTGCCGGGTCAGGACGGCGGAGCCCGCCGCGCGGCACAGGTCCGCCGTGTACGCGAGCTGGCTCGCCGAGCCGAGCGGATACGGGACGCCCGGCAGGTCCGCCGCCACGTCCAGCAGGACGAGGTCCGCGCCCTCCCGGGCGAACGTCAGCGCACACGCCCGGCCGAGCCCGCGCGCCGCCCCCGTGATCAGCGCCGTCCGCCCGGCCAGCCGGGCGCCGCCGCCGGTCACCGGCCCTGCGGGGCGCGGAGCCCGGCGGCCACCAGCTCCAGCAGCTCGCCGGGGCGTTCCGCCAGGTACATGTGACCGCCGGGCAGCTCGGCCACGGTCAGCCGGCCCGTCGTCGCCCGGCCCCACTGCGCGGCGTCGGCAGCGCCGACCAGGGTGTCGGCCTGCCCCCTGACCGCCGTCACCGGTACCGACAGCGGACGGTCCGACGAGGGGACGTACGTCTCGTGCAGCCGTACGTCGGCCCGCAGCGACGGCAGCAGCAGCTCCCGCATCTCCCGGTCCTCCAGCGCCGGATGGGCGTACCCGGCGAAGGTCTTCACCCGTGCCGTGAACTCCTCGTCCGGCAGGTCGCCCGCCCGGTCCGTCCTGGGCGTCCACGGGCCGGGCGAACCGCTGACGACGAGGCCGTCCAGCCGCAGCCCCGCCGTGTTCGGCGCCTGCTCGATCCGCTGCGCCAGCTCGTACGCGAGGACCGCGCCCATGCTGTGCCCGAACAGGACCACCCGCCGTCCGGAGACCCCGAGCGCGGCGGTGACCTGCTCGTACGCATCGGTCACCGCCGGGCCCGCCGAGGTGTGCGCCGGCTCGGTGAACCGCTTCTCCCGGCCCGGCAGTTGCACCGGCAGGACGTGCAGCCCGGCCGGGGCGGACGCCTGCCACGGGGTGAAGAACGACGGACCCGCCCCGGCGAAGGGCAGGCAGATCAGTACGGTCTCTTCCACGGTCTCTCTTCCGGTCGGACGAAAACGGCAGAGCGGATACGGCGGAGGCGGACGCGGCGGTGCGGCCGGGTCAGCCGGACGTCATGAACGCACCCAGGATGGCGGCCAGATACCCGGGATCGGCAGCCCCGCACAGTTCGCGCGCCGAGTGCATGGACAGCCCGGGCACGCCCACGTCCACGGTGGTGACCCCGAGCCGGGCCGCGGTCAGCGGACCGATCGACGTGCCGCACGGCATCGCGTTGTTGGAGACGAACGGCTGCCACGGCGCGCCCGCCCGCTCGCACGCCGCGGTGAACACCGCCACCCCCGTGCTGTCGGTGGCGTACCGCTGGTTGACGTTGACCTTGACCGTCGGTCCGCCGTTGGGCAGCGGGCGGTGGTCCGGGTCGTGGCGCTCCGCGTAGTTGGGGTGCACGGCGTGCGCCATGTCGGCGGAGACGCAGAACGATCCGGACAGGGCACGCGACCAGTCCTCGCCCGAGCCGCCCCGGGCGGTGACCGTGCGGCCGAGCACCCTTTCGAGCAGGGGGCTCTGCGCCCCGGTCTCCGAGCCGCTCCCCACCTCCTCGTGGTCGAACGCGGCCAGCACCGGTACGTGGGAGGGAGGCTCGACGCCGGTCGCCGCGGCGACCAGCGCGGTGACACCCGCATGCACCGAGATCAGGTTGTCGAGCCGCGACGAGACCACGAACTCCCGCTCCACGCCCAGGTATCCGGGCGGCTGGACGTCGTGCAGCATCAGGTCCCAGGCCAGCACGTCGCCCGGGTCCACCTCGGCCGACTCCGCCACACGGCGCAGCAGCGCGCCCTCGTCCGGGTCGCCCAGCGCCCACACCGGGGCGATGTGGCGCTGGCGGTCCAGCACGACGCCGTCGTTGACCGACCGGTCCAGGTGGATGGCCAACTGCGGTACGCGCAGGAGCGGTTCGTCGATCTGGACGAGCTTCGTGCGCGGGGTGCCGCCGGGGCCGCGCAGGGCCAGCCGGCCGGAGATGCCCAGATCGCGGTCCAGCCAGGTGTTGAGGGGGACCCCGCCGTAGATCTCCACGCCGATCTGCCGCCAGCCGGCCGAACCGGTGTCGGGGTTCGGCTTGATCCGCAGATTCGGGGAGTCGGTGTGGGTCCCGACGATCCGGAAGGGGGTGTGGGCGGGGGCGTCCTCGTGGGCGTACCAGGCGATCAGCGCGCCCGCGCGGGCGACGAAGCACCCACCGGTCGCGCCGGTCCAGTCGTCCGTTCCGCGCAGCTCGCGGAAGCCCGCCTTCTCCAGACGCTGGGTGGCACTGGCCACGGCGTGGTACGGCGAGGGGCTGGCCGCGATGAAGGAGAGCAGGTCGTCGGTGTGGCTGCGGTGGGGGGCCGGCGTCATACGGCTTCCGCCTTTCCGGTGTTCGGCAGTGACTGCGAGGGTGAAGGCACTGGTGGTTCGGGGCGTTCCGCGTGCAGCAGTTCCCTGACCGGCCGGTCAGGGCGCGCGCAGAACGCTGCGAGCAGGTCGGTGTATCCGGTGAGGAGATGTTCGGCGGTGTCCCGGGTCCAGAGGTCTGCGGAGAACTCCAGGAACGTCCGATAACCCTTCGCAGGGTCCCGTCGCGGCGCAAGGCCGAAGCACAGCTCGCTGCGGGAAAGCAACGGTGCGAGATCCTCCACCTCGACCCCCAGTCCGGGGATCTCGATGTCCGTGTCGACGGAGTTCTGGAAGGCGAGCACGTGCGGGACCCGGTCGGGTACGTGCTGCGCACCCGCGTCCCGCATCGCCTGCATGATCCTGGCGGTGGGCAGCACATGGGCCATGGCTCCCAGAGCGCCCGCCCCGGTACGCACGGCCAGCTCCGCGCAACTCTCCCCGGGATTGGCTGAATCCAGCCGTACGCGCACCATGACCGCGGTCGACGTCATGGCCACCAGCGACTCGTACGCGGTGCCCTCGCGGTTCGCGTACGGAACGCTGAGCAGGATGTCCGGCTCCCCGGAGAGCCGGGTCAGGAACACGCCGAGCGCCGTGGCCGCCACCGCGAACGGGGTCGTGTGCAGGGCGCTCGCGAACGCCTCGACCGCCGCCCGCAGTTCTCCGGTGGCCTCCCCCCGGATCGTGTCCCCGCGCCCGCTCAGCCGCTCGGGACGCGGATGGTCGGTGGGTACGGGGACACCCGGCGGCACCCCGTCGAGATAGGCCGCGCAGTGCGCGGCCCGGCGCGCCTCCGTCTCCGGATCGTGCCGGGCGCGCTGCCGGCGGGCGTACTCGGCCGGCTGCGCGCCGGGTGCCTCCAGCCCGTGCGGGACACCGGCCGCCGCCGCCGTGTACAGGGCGGCGATCTCGCCGAGCAGCAGGGACAGGGACCAGCCGTCGGCGGTGATGTGGTGCAGGACGAACATCAGGACCCAGCGGTCCTCCTCGACACGCAGCAGCCGCAGCCCGGGCAGCGTGGGCCGGGTGAGGTCGAAGCCGCGTCCCGCCGTCTCCCGGCACAACGCGTCCGCGTGCTCCCGCCGTTCGCCGGGCGGCAGTCCGGTCAGGTCCTCGACGGGCAGCTCCAACGGGTCCGGCGGGAGGACCTCCTGCCACCAGGCGCCTTCCCCGTCCTGTGTGAAGCGGGTCCGCAGCGACTGGTGGCGGGCGACGACCTCGGCGAGCGCGGAGCGCAGCGCATCGGGGTCCAGGCGCCCGGTGAAGGTGATCCGCGTCGGGACGTTCCACACCTCGGAGTGGGGTACGGAGTGATGGCCGGCGATCATGCGTGCCTGCTGGTCGCTGACGGGCGCGCGGTCGACGAGCGTCTCCGGCGGCCGTGCGAGCTGCCGGGTCATCGCCCGCAGCGTGGCGTCCGAGAAGAAGTCGGCCATCGGGTAGTCCGTGCCCACCGCGTCGCGCACCCGGTTCACCAGCCGGATCGCGGCGATGGAATTGCCCCCGAGGTCGAAGAAGTTGGCCGTGTCGGGGAAGCCGCGGACGTCGAGGACCGACTCCCAGACCTTCCGCAGGACCGCTCCGGTGTCCGCGGTCTCCCCGGACGGATGCGCGTCGCCGGTCGCCTCCGACGCCACCGCCGGTGCCGCCACCGGCGGGTCCACCATCGACGCCAGCGTCTCGTCCAGCTCGGCGAGAAAGCCGCGTACCGTCTCCGCGTCGAACAGGTCCGCGTCGTAGCGCAACCGCAGACGCAGCCCCGATGCCGTACGGGTGGCCATCAGGGCCAGCTCCAGCGGGGCCGACTCCGTCCCGGCCGCCACCTCCTCGGCGCGCAGGCCCGGCAGGTCGATCCGGGACAGCGCCGCGGTGTCGAGGTCCACCGACACGGTGACCAGCGGGCGTGGGTTGCCCGGGTCCGGATGTCCGCCGGCGAGGAGCGCGTCCACATCGACGTCACCGTGCTCCCCGGCCTCGAACAGGGCCCGGCCCGTGGCCCGTACCGCCTCGGCGACCGGTGTCCCCTCGGGCAGCGACACCCGCAGCGGCAGCAGCGCGACGTGGAAGCCGACCGTGTCCCGGGTGGCGGGCGTGCGCCGCCCGAACGTCGAGCCGAGCACGAACTCCCGCTGACCCGAGCGGCGTCGCAGGACCAGCTGCCAGGCCGTGCACAGCGTCGCGAACAGCGTGACGCCCTGCTCCCCGCTCCACTCCTGGAGCCGCACGGTCCGCTCCCGGCCGAGGCGGACGGCCTCGGCGCCGCCGCGTCCCGCGACCCGCCGCCCGCGCGGCCGGTCCGTGGGCAGTTCGAGAACGGGCGGCTTCTCGCCCAGCCGCTCGCGCCACCACGCCAGAGCGGCCTCGCTGCGGGGCGGCTCCGCCGCGCCGAGCGTCGTCCCGGCGGGCCGCGCGAAGACGGGCGCCCGCCCCTCCACGGCCGCCCGGTACAGCTCCTCCAGGTCGGCCGTGACCAGCGCCGCCGAATGGGCGTCCGTGACGATGTGGTGCATCCCGAGCACCAGCAGATGGTCGTCGGCGGCCAGCCGGACCAGGCGGGGCGTGAAGAGGGGCCCCTCGGCCAGGTCGTAGCGGCGGGTGCTCTCCTCGGAGAGCACCGCGGCGATCGCCTCCTCCGCCGGCCGGTCACGGGCGTCGGTCACCAGCAGCTCCGTGCGCCGCCCGTGCCGGACGACCTGGAGCACCGTCTCGTCCCGCTGCCCGGCCCGGAAGACCGTCCGCAGCCCCGCGTGCCGGGCGACCAGTCCGTCCACGGCGGTGCGGAAGGCGTCCTCGTCCAGCGGGCCGTGCAGGCGTACCGCCTGTGTCTCGTTGTACGCGGCCGGGTTGCCGAGCAGCTCGGAGGCGAGCCAGAGCCGCCGCTGACCGGAGGTGGCGGGGCCGGTCGTCTCCCGTACCCTTTCCTGGCT
This sequence comes from Streptomyces sp. NBC_00234, assembly GCF_036195325.1. NCBI lineage: Bacteria > Bacillati > Actinomycetota > Actinomycetes > Kitasatosporales > Streptomycetaceae > Streptomyces > Streptomyces sp. NBC_00234. The sequence goes on from NZ_CP108101.1 coordinate 5,180,868, forward strand.
GCGACGGCGCAGGACGTCCAGCCGGCCGAGCCCTTCCCGCAGCTGCTCCCCGCCCACCCCGAAGTCGACCAGCGCGGCGATCTCGTCGACGCCGGCCCGGCGCAGGGTGTCGACGAACGGCGCGCAGGTCTCCGGCGAGCCGATCAGGGCCCGCTGGTCGCAGTACCTGTCGTAGGCCCGCCGGAACAGATAGTCGAGGTCCTCCTCGCTCGCCGCCGCCACGTCCTGCGGACGGTGGCCGAGCGCGCTCGCGGCCGACCGCATCAGCAGGGAGGCGCGCAGGTAGCGGCTCATCGGTTCCAGCGCCTCGGCCCGCGCGGTGGCGTGATCCTCGGCGAGGTAGGTGTGCACGAGGAGGGTCACCCGGCCCGCGTCGGGGTCGAGACCGCACGCGGCCCGGGTGCGCCGGTAGTGCGCGATGTTCGCGGCCAGGTCGTCCACGGTCTGGCTCATCAGGTTGGTGACGACGCCGAGGCCGCGCCGGGCCGCCTCCTCGTACGAGCCGCGCTGCCCGGACGTGGCGAGGAACATCGGCGGTTCGCTCTGCACCGGCCGCGGATGGACGCGTACGACGGTCTCGGAGCCGTCCCCCGTGCGCCGCCGCACGCCCTCGCCCCGCCACAGCGCGCGCACCTCGTCCAGGTGGGCGAACGCGATCTCCCTGCGGTCCGCGAACCGGTCCGGGTGCAGGGCGAAGTCCTGCGCGTGCCAGCCGGTGGCGCAGCCGATGCCGACCCGCCCGCCGGAGAGGTTGTCGACGACCGACCACTCCTCCGCGACCCGCACCGGGTCGTGCAGCGGCAGCACGACCGAACCGGCGTTGATCCGGATGCGGTCGGTCTCCCGGGCGATCGCGGAGGCGAGGACGGCCGGGTTGGGGAAGAGGCCGCCGAAGGAGTGGAAGTGACGCTCCGGCAGCCAGACCGAACTGAAGCCGTGCGCGTCGGCGAAGCGGGCCGTCTCGAAGACCGTGTCGTACGCCGCCGGGGTGTCGGCGCTCTCGGGATGGTCGCCGAAGAAGTAGACACCGAAGGCCGGGGCGGGGCGTGCGTCCCCCGCTCCGCCCTGCGGGGACTCCGTGCGCTTCGGACGCTTCGGGGCGGGGAAGAAGCCGCCGTCGCGCAGTTCGCGCAGGGAGCCCTTCACCGCGCCCGAGATCTCCGCCACGTCCTCGTCGGTGTGGGCGGTGGAGAGGTAGAAGCTGCGCCACTCCCAGACGTACAGACCGCGCAGCAGCAGGTGGTGGTAGAGCAGTTCCATGTCGGCGCGGTGGGTGAAGCGGAACATCGAACCGAAGTGCGCTGTCTCCAGCGGGAATTCCTCGTCCCGGAAGAAGGCGTTGAGATCGGCGGCGAGCGCGTCCGTACGGGCGTTCAGCCGGTCCTGGAGCCCCGGGCCCTGCTCCTTGAGATGGGTGAGTACGGCCCTTGCCGCCGCCATGGACAGCGGGTGCTGCATGTACGTGCCGCCGATGAAGGTGGTCTCGTGCGGGGGCCGGCTGTCGTCCCCGTACCTCCAGAACCCGCCGTCGACGCCGTCGAGGAGGTCCGCCCGGCCCGCCACCGCGCCGATCGGGAAACCGCTGCCGAGAGCCTTGCCGTAGGTGGCGAGGTCGGGCACGACGCCGAAGTGGTGCTGGGCGCCGCGCGGGTGCGGGCGCAGCCCCGTGAGCATCTCGTCGAAGAGCAGCACGATCCCGAGGCGCGCGGTGAGTTCACGCAGCGAGCGCAGGAAGGCGACCGGCCGGAGCCCCGGGTTGCGGCACTGCACGGGCTCGACGAGCACGGCGGCGATGCTGTCGCCGAGCGCGGCGACGGTGTCCAGCGCCTCCTGACTGCCGTACTCCAGCACGATCAGCTCGGCGACGGCGGAGGCCGGGATGCCGCGGGAGACGGGGACGGCGTGGTGGTCCGGACCGCCGGGGCGGCCGAGCACGGAGTCGATGTGCCCGTGGTACGAGCCGCGGAACATGACGATCCTGTCCCGCCCCGTCGCGGCGCGGGCCAGCCGGACGGCCGCCGAGTTCGCCTCCGTACCGGAACCGGCGAACGCCACCCGGTCCATGCCGGTCAGCTCGGCGAGGAGGGCCGCCACCTCGCCGGTGTCGGGGGAGCGGGGGCCGAAGCGGAGCCCCTGCGACAGGTGGCGCCGCACGGCATCGGTCACGAACCCGGGCTCGTGGCCGAAGAGCAGGGAACCGAAGCCCATGGTGATGTCGGTGTAGTCGTTGCCGTCGACATCGGTGAGACGGGACCCGTGCGCCGAACGGGCGGCGATCGGATACAGCATCTCCTTGGTCGCGCCGCGGAATCCGACGACGGCCCGGCTGTCGGCGAGCACCGTCCGGTGCTCCTGGGCGAGCGCCTTCGAGGTGCCGGTGCGCGCGGTGAACCGGCGGACGAGGGAGTCGGTGTGGGCGCGCTGCCGGGCATCGGCCGAGGAGCCGGCCATCCCGCCGGCCGGATCGACGAGGAGGCGGGGGCCGTGGGACGCGGGGGCCTCCGGCGGCGGTGCGGGGGAGGCTGCCGCGAGCTGTTCGGTCAGTCGGCGGGAGAGCGCCGCGGCCCTGTCCACGGCGGCGGCGGAGCCGTCCGTCGCGCTCACCGGCCCGTCACCCCGGTGGAGCGGGTGAGCAGGGCGACGGCATCGGAGAGCTGGGTCAGCATGGCCGCCTGGGTCTCGGCCAACTGCCGTATTTGACGCGACAGTTCCTCGACCTCGGCGCGCGTCGCGCAGACGTGTCCGTCGCCCGTGTCCGTCGGAGCGCCCGTGTCCGCCGATGCGGTCGTGTCTGCCGATGCGCCGGTGCCCGCGCGCTCCGGGGCCGTCCGGCCCGCTATGAGCCGGGCCGCCAGACGCGGCGTCCCCGCCTCCTCCAGGATCTCCCGCATCGTGAGCTCGGTGCCGAACTCCGCCTCCAGCTGCCGCACCATGCCGATGAGCTGGAGCGAGTCGGCGCCCAGTGCGACGAACGACCGGTCGGCGCCGACCTCCGCCGGCGGGTGGCCGAGGTGGCGGGCCGTCAGCTCCAGCACACGCTCCAGCACCCGTTCCCGTGCGGCCTGTTCCGTCATGCCATCCTCCGTCGTGTGTCCGTGGGTGTGCGGGGGGACCGGGACCGGCGGCGGTCCGGTCCAGTACGACTGATGCCGGAACGGGTACGTCGGCAGCGGCACCCGACGGCCGCCGCACCCGTCGAGCAGCGCCCGCCAGTCGACGGCCACGCCCGCGCAGTGGAGCCGGGCCACGGCCCGCTCCCACTGCCGGGTCGGTACGGCGACGGCGTCCGGGCGCGCGCGGCGCACCATGCCGCTCACGGCGGCGGAGGGCCCGAGCTCCACAACGACGGGCGGGGCGGCGCCCCCGCCCTCCTCGTCCGGCCGGCCGAGGGAGGCGAGCACGGCGGCGAAGTCGGCGGTGCGGCGCGCCTGCCGGACCAGGTAGCCGGCGTCCGGCAGCCATCCCGCAGGGAGTACGGAGCCGTCGAGACCGGAGACGAACTCCGTCCGTACAGGCCGCAGTTCCGTCTTCTCGGCGGCCACCCGGAGGTCGTCGAGCACCGGGTCGAGCAGCGCCGTGTGGAAGGCCCGGTCCACGGCCACCGGCTCGTACGCCTCGCCGCGCGCCGAGAGCAGCGCCCGCGCTTCCGCGACCGCCGCCGGGGGGCCGGCCACCACGTGATGGGCGGGCCCGTTGACCACGGCGAGTTCCAGGCCCCCGACCGCGGAGAGCAACTCCCGTACCCGCAGCCGCGACACGAAGACCACGAGCATCGCGCCGACGGCCGACCCCCGCTGCATCAGCTGTCCGCGCCGGCACAGCAGCCGCATCGCGTCCTCGGCGTCCACGGCCCCGGCCACGCACAGCGCCGCGTACTCCCCGACGCTGTGCCCGGCCACGCGCGAAGGGGTGACGCCGAGTTGTTCCCACAGCCGGGCCTGGGCGATCTGGAGGGCGAACAGCGCGGGCTGCGCGAGGTCGGTGTCCCATCGTCCGGGCCCGTGGCCGTCGACGACGCGCGCCAGGAAGTCCCCGCGGCCCGTCTCCTCCTCGTACACCCGGGCGCAGGTGGCGAGTGTCGTCGCGACCACCGGGTAGCGGGCCGCGAGCCCGGCGGCCATGCCGGGGCCTCCGCCCCCCTGTCCGCTGAAGAGGAAGACGGGCTCGGCCTCCCGCTCCGCCACTCCGGCCTCCCGCTCCACGACTCCGGCCTCGTACGCCCCCTCGGCCGCCGCGCCCGACAGGAAGGCGTCCAGCCCCGCCACCGGGTCCCGCGTGGTCACGACCAGCCGGTGGGGCAGAAGGCGCCTGCCGAGCGCGGTCGTGACCAGCAGATCGGCGGGCTCCGGCACCGGCCCGCGCACCAGCCGTTCGCGGAAGGCGTGGGCGTACGCCACGAGGGCCTCGTGGCTCGCGCCGGACAGCGGAAGCAGACCCGGGGGCTCGGCGGTGGCCGGGCGCACGGGCGGCGGGGGCGCCTCCTCGAGGATCACGTGCGCGTTCGTCCCACCCATGCCGATGGAGTGGACCCCCGCCCTGCGCACCCCGGGCAGCGGCCACGCCCGTTCGCGCTCCGGCAGCAGGAACGGGCTCTCCCCGACCGCCAGGGCGGGGTTGGGCCGGGCGAAGTTCACCAGCGGGGGCACCACGCCGTGGCGCAGCACCTCGATCGCCTTGACCAGCCCGGCCAGGCCCGCCGCGCTGTCCAGATGGCCGATGGCGGGTTTCGTGGAGCCCAGCGCGCAGAATCCCGTCCGGTCGGTGTCCCGGCGGAAGGCCGCCGTGAGGGCCGCGAATTCGATGGGGTCGCCCTTGAGGGTGCCCGTGCCGTGCGCCTCCAGGTAGCCCACCGAACCGGCCGTCACCCCGGCGGCGTCCAGCGCGCCCAGCACCGCGTCGCGCTGCCCGGCGGTCCCGGGCGCCGCGAAGCCCCGTTTGTCCGCGCCGTCGTTGGTGACGGCGGAGCCCAGGATCACCGCGTGCACGGTGTCGCCGTCGGCGAGCGCCCGGTCCAGCCGCTTCAGCAGGACGGCGGCCACGCCGTTGCCGCCGACGGTGCCGTCCGCGTCCGCGTCGAAGGCCCGGACCGTACCGGTAGGGGAGAGCGTGGAGCCCTTCACCCGGTGGTGCCCGGTGATCTGCGGTAAGTGCAGGGCCGCGGACGCCGCCAGCATCAGGTCGGCCTCGCCCGCCCGCAGCGCCTGGCAGGCCAGATGCACCGAGACCAGCGAACTGGAGCACGCGGTCGCCACGTTGACGGCGGGGCCGGTGAGACCGAGGCGGTACGCGGCCCGGTTGGCGGCGAAGTCCGGGTAGGTGCCGACCTGGATCTGCTTGTGGGTCATCCAGTCGCCCGACCGGATCTCCTCGGCGAGGTTGTCGGCGAGATAACTGTGCAGTGAGTACAGGCGGTATCCGGTGCTCCCGTACACCCCGGTCCTGACGGCGGGGTCCGGTTCCGCGTAACCGCCGTCCTCCAGCGCGTGGAAGCAGCACTCCAGGAGAAGCCGCTGCTGCGGATCGGTGAGCGTCGCCTCCCGGCCGCTCATGGAGAAGAAGCCGGCGTCGAACCCGTCCACGGAGTCCAGGAGGGCACTCGCCCCGGTGAAGCCCGGCGCGGTGTAATCCGCCTCCGGCACCCCCGCGGCGGCGAATTCGGCCTCGGTGAAACGACGTACGTGCGACACACCGGCCCGGATGTCGCGCCAGTACGCCTCGGTGTCACTGGCTCCGGGGAGTCTCAGCGCCGTCCCGATCACCGCGATGCGGTTCTCCCTCACCTGCGTCTCCCTCGCCCGCCGTGACCCGCCGCGGCCCCGCGTGCGGCGGCCCGGGCGCCGGCTGTCCGGGCGCCCGCAGCCCCGCTACCCGCGGTCGGGCCACTCGAAGCAGGAACGCCAGTGCGACCACGATGGCCGCCCCGTGGGACCAGGCCACCACCGTCAGGGGGCTGTACCCGTCCAGGGCGGCGGCGACGAGGATCATGCCGACACCGAACCCGAGGTTCTCGAAGGTCGCCGAGAGCCCGAAGGCGTGCCCGCGCAGACCGGCCGGAAGAGTCTGGAGATGCGAGGTGTACGAGACCTCGGTGAGCCCGTCGGCAGCCCCCGCGACCAGCGCGATCACGGCCGTCGCGACCAGCGGGAAGCCGGCGAACGCGAGGATGAAGGCCGAGGACATCACGACCGTCCCGTACCCGAAGCCCAGTGCCCCGACCGCCCGCCCCGTGCGCTTCGTGTACCGCTGGATCACCTGCTGGGCAGCGACGTTGCCGAGCGCCCACAGACACCAGAACGCGCTGACGAACACGGCCGGGTCCGCCGGGTCCACGGCGCTGGAGTGGACCGGCAGCGCCGCGTTGTGGGAGGACGAACCGAAGGCGTCCACCCCGCGCAGCGCCACCATGAGACCCAGACCGGGCGCGGCGGCCAGAGCGAGGAAGGCGACCGGCATACGCCGTCGTCCCTTCGTCTCCCGCGCCGCCGCGCCCTTGGCCGGCCCGTCGGCCGGCCCCTCTTCAGTACGCTCGCCGGAATCCCCCTCCGAATCCGGCGATGCGCCCCCGCCTCTGCCGCCTCCCGCGATCGGCAGCAGAGCCACCGTCACCGCGCAGACCACAAAGGTCGCCATGTCGACCACGAAGGCCGCTGTGTACCCCACCAGGGACACCACCACGCCGGCCGATGCGAAACCGGCCACCATCGCCAGCGAACGCCCCGTGATGGAGAGGGAGTTCGCCCAGGCCCTGCGGTCCGCGCCGACCATCTCGGGAATGGAGCTGCGCAGCGACACCATGAACAGCGTCCCGCACGCGCCGATCACCACCGAGACCGCCATCAGCGCCGCCGTCCGCAGCCCGTCCGGAGCCAGGATCAGCAGCAGCATCACGGCCGCCTGCGCCACGTTGGCCCAGAGCATGATGCTCTTCGCCGTGAAACGCGCGAGCAGCCCGCCGGCCGTCAGCCCGGCGACGAATCCGGAAGCCAGCCGCACCGCCATGAACAGCCCCATGGCGAGCGCTCTGCCCGTCGTCGCATAGACGAACAGATTGAGCGCCACCATATTCAGGAACGTGCCGTACGAAGACACCGCGTAACCGGCGACGAGGATTCGATAACGCCGTTCCGAACGTGCCGCGTTGTCCGTTCCGCTGTTCCGTGGGCTGTTCGAATGGCTGCCTGTGCCCCTGCTGCCGAGCGTCACCCGCTCATAGTCGTCCAGGCGCCGTGCTCACCGCTGTCGCCCCGTACGCACAAATGTAATCTGCATACTTGTGAAGGACGATCATTCCACCCCACCGGCATGTGATTGCCGCGAATCGACGTCGAGCCGCTCACCGGGCGAGCGTCCCTGCGACGCGGCACTCGCCATATACCGGCGCGCGCTCGTGGAGGGGAGCCTTCCGCAGGACGAGGTGGCGGACTGTCTGCGGACCCTGCACCTGATGGTGGCGGACCGTGACTCACCGGGGTTCATGATCCCCGTACCGCCGGAGACGGCCTCGTTCGCCGCGCTCGCGCCGATCGAGGAGGCGATCGTCGAGCAGCGCCGCACCCTGCGCTCCGCCCGCGCCGCGCTCTCCGTCTTCGAGGCGCTGTACGCGGACGTCCACCGGCTCCAGCAGCCCGCGCTCACCCGGCTCACCGGCGAGGCCGTGATCAGCAAGGCGCTGGAGGCCGGAGTGGCCGGCTGCCGGGAGGAGGTCCGCACGGCGCACCCCGGCGGCGGCCGGCCCGCGCACGTCCTGAAGGAATCGCTGATCCGGGACCTGGGCAATCTGCGCCGGGGCATCCGGCAGCGGACGATCTACCAGCACACCGTCCGCTCGGACCGCCCGACGCTCTCCTACATCGAGCAGGTGACCGCCGCCGGGGCCGAGATCAGGACGCTCGCCGAGGTGGTGGACCGGGTCATCGTGTTCGACCGGAGCGTGGCGTTCGTCCCGTTCTCCGACGAGCCCCACAACGCCCTGCGCATCCAGCACCCCTCGCTGGTCCGCTTCCTGGCCCGCAGCTTCGACGAGGCGTGGGCCCGCTCGGTCCCGGTCCGCCCCGAGCGTGCCCCGCTGCGCACCCCCGTGATCACGTCCGACCTCCAGCGCGCCATCCTCCAGGCGGTCGTCGACGGCGAGACCGACGCGGCGATCGCCCGGCGTCTCGGCATGAGCCGCCGCAGCGTCGCCGAACACATGCGCAAGGTCTCCGACCAGCTGGGCAGCAACAGCCGAGCCCAGCTCGGCTATCTGGTCGCGACCTCGGGCCTCCTGGACGAACCCGAGTCCTGAGAACGCGGGCGGGGGCGCCCCGGCCGAAGCCGGAACGCCCCCGCGGGCAGGGAGGGGAGGCCGGGTCAGCCGAGGCCCGGACCCCGCACCGGAATGCTGGTGAACGTCGGCGCCGGCGCCGGCTCGGTGAAGAAGTCGTTGCCCTTGTCGTCGACCACGACGAACGCGGGGAAGTCCTCCACCTCGATGCGCCAGACCGCCTCCATGCCGAGCTCCTCGTACTCGACGACCTCGACCTTCTTGATGCAGTCCTGCGCGAGCCGCGCCGCCGGACCGCCGATCGAGCCGAGGTAGAAGCCGCCGTGCGCGTCGCACGCGTCGGTGACCTGCTGGGAGCGGTTGCCCTTGGCGAGCATCACCTTGGAGCCGCCCGCCGCCTGGAACTGCGCGACGTAGCTGTCCATCCGGCCGGCCGTCGTCGGACCGAAGGAACCGGAGGCGTAGCCCTCCGGCGTCTTCGCCGGACCGGCGTAGTAGACCGGGTGGTCCTTCAGGTACTGCGGCATCTCCTCGCCCGCGTCGAGCCGCTCCTTGATCTTGGCGTGCGCGATGTCGCGCGCCACGACCAGCGGGCCGGTCAGCGAGAGCCTGGTCTTCACCGGGTACTTGGTCAGCTCGGCGAGGATGTCGTCCATCGGCCGGTTGAGGTCGATCCGTACGACGTCCCCCGCCTCGTCGAGGTGCTCGTCCGTCGTGTCGGGCAGGAAGCGCGCCGGGTCCTTCTCCAGCTGCTCCAGGAACACGCCCTCGGCGGTGATCTTCGCGGTGGCCTGGCGGTCCGCCGAGCAGGACACGGCGATCGCGACGGGCAACGAGGCGCCGTGGCGGGGCAGGCGCACGACCCGCACGTCGTGGCAGAAGTACTTGCCGCCGAACTGCGCACCGATCCCGATCTTCTGCGTCAGCTCGAAGACCTTCTCCTCCAGCTCCTTGTCACGGAAGCCGTGACCGGTGGGGGAGCCCTCGGCGGGCAGCTCGTCCAGGTAGTGCGCGGAGGCGTACTTCGCGGTCTTGAGCGCGAACTCGGCCGACGTACCGCCGACGACGATCGCCAGGTGGTACGGCGGGCAGGCGGCCGTCCCCAGGGAGCGGATCTTCTCCTCCAGGAACTTCATCATGGAGGACTCGTTCAGTACGGCCTTCGTCTCCTGGAACAGGAACGACTTGTTGGCCGAACCGCCGCCCTTCGCCATGAAGAGGAACTTGTAGGCGCCGCCGTCGGTCGCGTACAGCTCGATCTGGGCCGGGAGGTTCGAGCCGGTGTTCTTCTCGTCCCACATGTTCAGCGGGGCCATCTGCGAGTACCGCAGGTTGAGCTTGGTGTAGGCGTCGAAGATGCCGTGCGACAGGGCCTCCTCGTCACCGCCCTCGGTGAGCACGTTCTGCCCGCGCTTGCCCATGACGATCGCCGTGCCGGTGTCCTGGCACATCGGCAGGACGCCCGCGGCGGCGATGTTCGCGTTCTTCAGCAGGTCGAGCGCGACGAACTTGTCGTTCGACGACGCCTCGGGGTCGTCCACGATCCGCCGCAGCTGCGCCAGGTGGGCGGGCCGCAGGTAGTGCGAGATGTCGTGCATCGCCTCGGCGGCGAGGGTGCGCAGAGCCTCCGGCGCGACCTTGAGGAACGTACGGCCGTCGGCCTCGAAGGTGGAAACACCCTCGGAGGTCACCAGACGGTACGGCGTGGTGTCCTCTCCCAGGGGGAGCAGATCGGAGTACGCAAACTCTGGCATTACGGCCATTCCTCACTCGGCAGACAGCTGCTGACCTCCCTTGGGCAGCGCACACCAGGGTAGAACGCCGAGGGGGCCCGGCTCCTGTGAGGTAAGGCTCACCCCGTACGGCACCTCCGGGGGCCTCCGTTGCGGCCACCCACACCCGCCACGCCCCGCCGCAACCCCTAGTCGCGATCTATCGCGTTTGGGTACGCTGGTTCGGTGGACCTCGAAAAGCAGCCCCAGCAGCCGCAGTCGCAGCCGCCCGCCGCCCCGGCCGGGACCACTCCGGCCGGACCCGCGCCGGTCGGACCCGCGCCGGTCGGTATCCGGGCCTCCGACGCCGACCGCGACCGGATCGCGGACATCCTGCGGGACGCCGTGGCCGACGGCCGGCTGACCCCGGAGGAGCATGCCGAGCGCATCGACCTGGTCTACCGGGCCAAGACGGTCGGCGAGCTCGAACCCCTGGTGCGGGACCTGCCGACCGGGGCGGGCGCCCAGCGCACCGCGTCGCCCTCGCACGCCTACGGCCCCGAGGCGCCGGCCGGGCCCGCCGACAACCTGGTGGCCGTCTTCAGCAGCTCCACCCGGCGGGGACGCTGGCGGGTCGGCGGCAGGACCAATGCCTTCGCGCTCTTCGGCAGTGTCGAGATCGATCTGACCGAGGCTCTTTTCGGCCAGAGACTGACCGTCATCAACGCCACGTCCATCTTCGGCAGTGTCGAGATCAAGGTCCCAGAGAACATCTCGTTGCGCGGCAGCGGGACAGGTATTTTCGGCAATTTCGAAGTCGACACACTGGAATCCGCGGACCCGGAAGCGCCGGTGGTCGTAGTGAACGGCTATTCGGTGTTCGGGAGCGTCGAGGCAAAACCCAAGCGCGGCAAGCTCATTGCGAACCTCCACGACCAGTTGCGCAAACACCTCGGCCACTGAGGCGCACTGCCGTCACGCTTCGGGTTTCGGCCATGCGGGCGATCGGTCGCAATTGCGTCCACCGCAAGCCAGTGCCACTCAGTGCATAGGCGCGCGCACAGCGGGTAGGGAGTGCTGCATCGTCTCTCGCTCGCGAAGCCGTCGTCAGGAGTAGACCCGTGCTGCAACCGCCGCATCAGACTCTGCAGGTCGTCGCCGTGCCTTCCCAGCGCACTCCCGCGCGGGAGGACGAGGCCGGCCCCTGGCACGCGGAGGCGGTGTGCCGCCGGGACGAAGCCGGGCTGTTCTTCGCCCCGTCGAAGGAGCCGACTGCTGCCAGGCTGTCCCGGGAGGAGGCCGCGAAGCGGGTCTGCGCGCGCTGTCCCGTGATGGTCGAATGCCAGGAACACGCCCTCGTCCAGCCCGAGCCGTACGGGGTGTGGGGCGGCCTCACCGCCGCCGAGCGCCGCGTGGTGCTCGCCCGGCGGCGCCGGCGTGACATCGAGCTGAAGACCGCGGCCACGACGGAGCACATCGCCGCGGCCGGCTGACCCGTGGGCCCGGGCCGTCCCGACCGGCGGCCCGCCACCGCGGGCACGTCGCCGCGGCGGGCCTACGGGTCAGGGGCCGCCCCGACCGGCGGCCCCTGACCCAGCTGATTCGCCCGCGCGCGGGCTCGCGTGCGAGAACCTCGTCGGCCTCGGCCGACGGGGTTCTTCGCGTACGGGATCTACTTCGCGCGGTCGAAGTCGATGGCGCTGTACGCGCGCAGCTTCGAGAGGCGGTGCGTCGAGTCGATCTTCCGGATCGTGCCCGACTTGGACCGCATGACGATCGACTCGGTGGTGGCGGTCTCCGCGCGGTACCGCACCCCGCGCATGAGCTCGCCGTCGGTGATGCCGGTCGCCACGAAGAACACGTTGTCCCCGCTGACCAGGTCGTTCGTCGAGAGCACCCGGTCCAGGTCGTGCCCGGCGTCCAGTGCGCGCCGGCGCTCGTCCTCGTCCTTCGGCCAGAGCTTGCCCTGGATGACGCCGCCGAGGCACTTGATGGCACAGGCCGAGATGATGCCCTCGGGTGTGCCGCCGATGCCCATGAGCAGGTCGACGCCGGTGCCCTCGCGGGCGGCCATGATCGAGCCGGCGACGTCGCCGTCGGAGATGAACTTGATCCGCGCGCCGGTCTCCCGGATCTCCTTGACGATGCCCTCGTGGCGGGGGCGGTCGAGGATGACGACGGTGACGTCCTCGGGGGTGGAGTTCTTCGCCTTGGCGACCCGGCGGATGTTGACCGAGACGGGGGCGTTGATGTCGACGAAGTCGGCGGCCTCGGGGCCGGTGACGAGCTTGTCCATGTAGAAGACGGCGGACGGGTCGAACATGGTGCCGCGATCGGCCGCGGCGAGCACGGCGATGGCGTTCGGCATGCCCTTGGCGTTGAGCGTGGTGCCGTCGATGGGGTCGACGGCGATGTCGACCTCGGCGCCGGTGCCGTCGCCGACCCGCTCGCCGTTGTAGAGCATCGGGGCTTCGTCCTTCTCGCCCTCACCGATGACGACGACGCCGTTCATCGAGACGGTCGAGACGAGGGTCCGCATGGCGTTCACGGCGGCGCCGTCGGCACCGATCTTGTCGCCGCGACCGACCCAACGGCCGGCGGCCATGGCCGCGGCCTCGGTGACCCGGACCAGCTCCAGGGCCAGGTTGCGGTCGGGGGCCTCCGGGGAGACCTCGAGCTGGGACGGCAGTTGATGGTGCTCGGACATCGGAGCGCACCTTTCTGTACGACGACGACCGGATAAAGAGGGTGCCTGTGACTCTATCGGTAGGTCGATAAAATGAGCAGGGGGGGTCACGTATGAGCGGGCGCCCCGTGGTCGGCCGCGATAAGGCCCATGCCACCATTGAGCGCGTGGCAAGCAAGCGAGGCAAGCAGACCGTGCGGGACATGTTCCTGTCGATGATCGTGATCTCCGCTGTCGCAGGGGTCATCTACATCTTCATTCCGCACGACGACAAGGCCGTTCCGGTGAAGGCCGTCGACTACCGGGTGGAGCTCCTGACGGCGCGGCGCGCGGCGCCGTACCCGGTGGCGGCGCCCGACGGGCTGCCGAAGGGGTGGAAGCCGACCTCGGTCTCGTACGAGCGTGCGGCGGACGACAGCTGGCACCTGGGATTCCTCGACCCGGAGGGCAAGTACGTCGCGGTGGAGCAGTCCACGGCCCCGGCGAAGAAGTACGTCTCCCAGGTCAGCCAGAGCGCGACGGACACCGGGCGCACGCACGAGGTGGCGGGCGCGTCCTGGCAGCACTGGAAGGGCCCGAAGTACGACGCCCTCGTGCTGCACGCCGACGGTTCGACCACCGTGGTGACGGGTTCGGCGTCCACGGAGCGGCTGGCGCAGATGGCGGCGGCGCTCAAGACCTCCTGATACGGACGCGGCGCCGGGGCGTCCGGGCGCGGGCGCGACTCGGGACCTCCTGGTACGAACGCGGAGAAGGCCCCGGAGCACGATGTGCTCCGGGGCCTTCTCGGTGTCCGCTGTCGGCGTGCCGACGGATCAGACGGTCGTGACGACCTCGTCGTAGGCGAGGCGCGGCAGGCGCGGGAACCAGGCGTCCTCGCCCGGCTTGCCGATGTTGACGACCATGAGGACCTTGTGGTCGCCGTCCAGGAACTCCTTCTCGATGCCCGCGGCGTCGTAGCCGGTCATCGGGCCGGCGGCGAGGCCGGCGGCGCGGACGCCGATGATGAAGTACGCGGCCTGCAGCGCGCCGTTCAGCGTGGCGGACTGCTCGCGGACCGGGCGCTCGGAGAAGAACGCGTCCTTGGCCTGCGGGAAGTGCGGCATGAGCGCCGGGAGCTCCTCGTGGAACTCGTTGTCGGCGACGAGGATCGCGACCAGCGGGGCGCCGGCGGTCTTCGGGCGGTTGCCCTCGGACATGTGCGGGACGAGGCGCTCGCGGCCCTCGGCCGTGCGGACCAGGATCACGCGCAGCGGCGACTGGTTGAACGCGGTCGGACCGTACTTGACCAGGTCGTAGATCGCCTGGACCTGCTCGTCGGTGACCGGCTCGTCGGAGAAGGTGTTGGCGGTGCGGGCCTCACGGAAGAGGAGGTCCTGGGCGGCGGGGTCAAGAGCGAGGGACATCGTACGAGTACCTTCCGGACGTGCAGGGGATCAAGCGATGTCACGACCGTAGCCGAGAAGTAGGTTAACTTTCAACTAAAACGGCCCCGAAGTGATCCACCGCACCTTTCCCTGCCTCCGCGGCGTTCGAGGAGCCCGTGGGCGGAACCCGCCCGCCGAGCCCTCAGACGTCGCCGCCCGCACCCTCCGCGCCGTCGTCCCCGGCACGCTCCTCCGGCCGGGCCAGCGCCGCGTCGAGACGCGCACGCGCGCCCTCCAGCCAGCGCCGGCAGACCCGGGCCAGCTCCTCGCCGCGCTCCCACAGCGCCAGCGACTCCTCCAGCGTCGTGCCGCCCGCCTCCAGGCGGCGCACGACCTCGATCAGCTCGTCCCGCGCCTGCTCGTAACCGAGCGTGCCCGCAGCGGCAGCCGTCGTCGTCCCGTCGTCCGTCATGTGATCCACCCTATGTGTGAGCTACGACAGCAGAACCGCAGAACCGCACCGGCCGCTCACTCGGCGACCCGTACGGTGAACTCGCCCTCCGACACCCGCGCGCGCAGCTCCTCGCCGGGCGCCCCGGCCTCGGCCGGGGAACGCACCACATGGCCGTCCGGCCGCTGGAGCACCGCGTAACCGCGCTCCAGCGTGGCGGCGGGCGACAGGGAGACGACCCGGGCGAGGGTGTGCGCGATCTCCGACTCGGCACGGTCCAGGAGATGCCCGAGCACCCGCCGGCTGCGCCCGACCAGCGCGTCGACCTCCGCCTCCCGCTCGTCCACCAGCCGCTGGGGCCGCTCCATCGACGGCCGGCCCAGCGCGTGCGCCAGCCCCCGCTCCTCCCGCTCCAGCAGCCCCCGTACGGTGCGCAGCGCCCGGTCCCGGAGCTGCTGGACCCGGTCCAGCTCCTCGCCGACGTCCGGTACGACCTTCTTCGCCGCGTCCGTCGGTGTGGAGGCCCGCAGGTCCGCGACCAGGTCGAGCAGCGGGGAGTCCGGCTCGTGCCCGATGGCGGAGACGACGGGCGTGCGGCACGCGGCCACCGTCCGGATCAGCTCCTCGTCCGAGAACGGCAGCAGATCCTCCACGCTGCCGCCGCCCCGGGCGACGACGATCACGTCGACCTCGGGCAGCGCGTCGAGCTCCTTCACCGCCTGCACCACCTGATTCACCGCGTGCACGCCCTGCACCGCGGTGTTGCGGACCTCGAAGCGCACCGCGGGCCAGCGCCGCCGCGCGTTCTCCAGTACGTCGCGCTCCGCCGCCGAGGCCCGCCCGCAGACGAGTCCGATCAGCTGGGGCAGGAACGGCAGGGGCTTCTTCCGGTCCAGCGCGAAGAGCCCCTCCGCCGCGAGCGACTTCTTCAGCTGCTCCAGCCGTACGAGCAGCTCGCCGATGCCCACCGGCCGTATCTCCGTGGCCCGCAGGGAGAGCTGCCCGCGGGGCGCGTACCACTCGGGCTTGGCGAGGACGACGACGCGCGCGCCCTCGGTCACCACATCGGCGATCCGGTCGAAGACCTGCCGGAAGCAGGTGACGCTCACCGAGATGTCGTGCGAGGGGTCGCGCAGCGTCAGGAAGACCACTCCGGCGCCCGGCCGCCGCGACAGCTGCGTGATCTGCCCCTCGACCCAGACCGCACCGAGCCGGTCGATCCACCCGCCGATGAGCCGTGACACCTCGCCGACGGGCAGCGGTGCTTCCGCGGACGTGTTGAGAGCCATGCGGCGAGCGTATCGGCCCCCACCGACAGGAACCCCGACCGCGCGCCGCCCCGCTCCCGCCCCTGGCGCTCAGCGAGTCCCGGTGGTCCTCTCGGGTCCCGGCCCCGAACCGCGCCCGTTCGGCCCCGCCCGGCGTCCCCACTGCAACGCGAGCACCACAAGACCGACCCCGAGCCAGCACAGGCCCACCACCTGCGCGCTCGACGTCGCCTCGAGAATCACCGCGATCAGGACGCCCGCGCCCACCACCGGCATCAGCACATGGCGCCACCAGCTCGGCGGTCCCTCCATCCGGCGTACGGCGAACCAGCCCACCACCGACGCGTGGAGCAGGACGAAGGCCGACAGCGCCCCGATGTCCACGACCGACACCAGATGGTCCAGGCCGTCGTCCCGCCGGGCCGCCCACACCGCGGCCACCAGGGTCACGAGCCCGGCGCCCAGGATCGCGGTCCGCGGGACCCCGGAGTGCCGGTCGACCTTGGCCAGGAAGCCCGGCAGCCGCCGCTCCCGCGCCATCGCGAACACCAGCCGGCCGGCCGCCGCCTGCCCGGCGAGCGCGGCGAACGCCGCGCCGATCGCCTTGCTCACGGCCACCAGGTCGTGCAGCCAGGTACCGACCGAGGCGTCGACCGCGTCGTAGAAGGCGGACCCCTGCTTCGCCGGATCGGCCGCCAGCTCCGCTGAGCTCAGCGGCTCCAGCAACGCGGCCAGATACGACTGCGCGATGAACAGCGCCCCCGCCAGCACCAGGCAGAACAGCACCGCACGGGCCACCTTCGCCGAGCCGCCGGTCACCTCCTCGGCGAACGAGGCGATGGCGTCGAAACCCAGGTACGACAGGACGGCCACCGACACCGCCCCCAGCACCGCCGTCATCGAGAAGCCGGAATCCCCGGTGAACGGGGTCAGCCAGCCGCGCTGCGCCCCGTCCCGTACGAGCACCCACACCGCGGACACCACGAAGACGAGCAGCACCACGATCTCCATCGCGAGCACCGCGAAGCCGACCCGCGCGGCGGCCCGGACGCCCCACAGGTTCAGCAGCGTGGTCACCACCACGGCGATCGTCGTCCACACCCACCGCGACACCTCGGGCACCAGCGCGTTCATCGCGATCCCGGAGAAGAGATAGGCGACCGCCGGGATCAGCAGGTAGTCGAGCATCGCCATCCACCCGGCGATGAACCCCGGCCCTTCCCCGAGCCCCTTGCGCGCATACGTGAAGACCGAACCGGCCAGGGGGGCGACGCGCACCATCTGGGCGTAACTGAAGGCGGTGAACGCCATGACGACCGTGGCCACGACGTAGACGAGCGCGACCGCGCCCTCGGACTTCGCGTCCAGCGTTCCGAAGACCCCGACCGGCGCCATGGGGGCGATGAACAGGAGCCCGTAGACGACCAGGTCCCGGAAGCCGAGCGTCCGCCGCAGGGTTCCCCGGTCCGCGTCGTGGTCCTTGGTACTGCCGGCCATGAACCCTCCGTCGCTGCGTTTGCGCGTGATGCCCCAGTCTCCCGACCCTGCCGGACCCGCGCCTGTTCGGTACGGCCTTACGATGGGACGCATGACTGCAACGCCTGCACGCCGTGTCCTGCTCGCCGCTCCCCGTGGCTACTGCGCGGGCGTGGACCGTGCCGTGATCGCCGTCGAGAAGGCCCTTGAGCAGTACGGGGCCCCGATCTACGTGCGCCACGAGATCGTGCACAACAAGTACGTCGTACAGACGCTGGAGAAGAAGGGCGCGATCTTCGTCGACGTCACCGCGGAGGTCCCCGAGGGGTCCATCGTGATGTTCTCCGCGCACGGGGTCGCGCCGACCGTCCACGCCGAGGCCGCCGAGCGCAAGCTCGCCACGATCGACGCCACGTGCCCGCTGGTCACCAAGGTCCACAAGGAAGCCGTGCGCTTCGCCAAGGAGGACTACGACATCCTCCTGATCGGCCACGAGGGCCACGAGGAAGTCATCGGCACCAGCGGTGAGGCGCCCGACCACATCACCCTGGTCGACGGCCCCGAGGACGTCGCCAACGTCTCCGTCCGCGACGAGTCGAAGGTCGTCTGGCTCTCCCAGACGACACTCTCCGTCGACGAGACCATGGAGACGGTCGACGCCCTCAAGGAGAAGTTCCCGAACCTCCTCTCCCCGCCCAGCGACGACATCTGCTACGCCACGCAGAACCGCCAGATCGCGGTGAAGAAGCTCGCCGAGGACGCCCAGCTCGTCATCGTCGTGGGCTCGAAGAACTCCTCGAACTCCATTCGCATGGTCGAGGTCGCCCTCGACGCCGGCGCACCCGCCGCCCACCTGGTGGACTTCGCCGACGAGATCGACGAGGCGTGGCTGGAGGGCGTCACCACGGTCGGCCTGACCTCCGGCGCATCCGTTCCGGACGTGCTGGTCGACGGCGTCCTGGAGTGGCTGGCCGAGCGGGGTTACGGCGACGTGGAGACGGTGAAGACGGCCGACGAGTCGATCACCTTCTCGCTCCCCAAGGAGCTCCGCCGCGACCTGCGGGCCGAGGCGGCGGAACTCTCGGGCAAGTAGAGCCAAGCCGGGCGTGGGGCCCGGGGTGCCCGTACCGTGGATCGTATGGAGATCTTCGGCGTGGACATCGGCGGATCCGGGATCAAGGGTGCTCCCGTGGACCTGGACCGCGGAGACCTGGCGCAGGAGCGCCACAAAGTACTGACACCGCAACCGGCCACGCCCAAGGGCGTGGCCGACTGCGTGGCCGAGGTCGTCGGCCACTTCGACTGGCAGGGGCCCGTCGGCATCACCTTCCCGGGCGTCGTCACCGGTGGCATCACCCGGACCGCGGCCAATGTCGACAAGGGGTGGATCGACACGGACGCCCGCACCCTCCTCGGCGAACGGATCGGCCTGCCGGTCACGATCCTCAACGACGCCGACGCTGCCGGAATGGCCGAGATGGCCTTCGGTGCGGGCCGCGGACGCAAGGGCACGGTCATCATGCTGACCTTCGGTACGGGGATCGGCAGCGCGGTCTTCACGGACGGCCGGCTGGTCCCCAACACCGAGCTGGGCCATCTGGAATTGCACGGCCACGACGCGGAGAAGCACGCCTCGACGAAGGCCAAGGAGGACGAGGACCTCAGCTGGCACCACTGGGCGCACCGAGTGCAGAAGTACCTGGTCCATGTGGAGATGCTGTTCTCGCCCGAGCTGTTCGTCATCGGCGGTGGGGTGAGCCGCAAGGCGGAGAAGTTCCTGCCCCTGATCGAACACGTGCGGGCCGAGATCGTGCCGGCGGAACTGCAGAACAACGCGGGCATCGTCGGAGCGGCGATGGCCGCCGCCCGGAGCTCCGAGGGCTCCGGGACCTGACCGGGCGCTCCGGCCCCGCTACGACTGGGGCTGCTGGGGCCGGCGCGCGTTCTGCACCCCGCGCGCGGCCTGCGTGGTGCGGAGCAGGTGCCGCTGCCGCATGTGCCGGATCTTGCGCACGCTCGCGATGAGACCGGCGACGAGGGTGCCCCCGTACAGCCAGCCGGCGTGGACGGCGAGCGCGGTGACGACCGCCATCGTCTGCCCGCCGAAGCCGCCGGCGCCCCCGGAGATCGGGATCACTCCGACGGCGAAGGCGATCGGCACGCTGATCGGCGCGGTCACCAGGTCCGCGGGCCGGACCCAGAGCGCGGTCAGCGCGCTGACCGGCAGGAACAGCAGTCCGTACACCGTTTCCGAGCTGTCGAGGAGAAGCCAGTCGAGGCAGGCCAGCACGAACATGGTGAGGGCGGCGAAGAGCCCCGCGCCGATGCCGGTCAGCCGGGGATTGGGGAACCTGCGCAGTGCCGACACCACAGGCGACACCGTGCGGGGCCGGGCGCCGGGCGCACCCACCACCCGATAGACGGCGGCGGTCTCATCGAGGGTGGCCTGCGGGGACAGCGGGGCCTGCTGTTGAGGCTGCCTGCGCTGCGGGGGACGTGTCCTGTGCTGCTCCACCAGCACAACGTAGGTCGCGTGACGGGAGGAATCAGGCGTTGGACACGCGCTTTGGCCGAGCTTGGCGTTGAGTTCGATGTCACACGGCCGAAAGGCGACCTGTTCGGCCCCATGGCCGACCCGTGGCTGCCCGGCCGGACCCGCCCGTAAACTGGACTCTCTCTCCTTCATCCTTACTCCAGGAAGTCGCCAAAGTGTCGCTCACGATCGGAATCGTCGGTCTGCCGAATGTCGGCAAGTCGACCCTGTTCAACGCCCTGACCAAGAACGACGTGCTGGCGGCCAACTACCCGTTCGCCACGATCGAGCCCAACGTCGGCGTCGTGGGTGTCCCGGACCCGCGCCTGAACAAGCTGGCCGAGATCTTCGGCTCGCAGAAGCTGCTCCCCGCCACGGTCGACTTCGTCGACATCGCGGGCATCGTGCGCGGCGCGAGCGAG
Organism: Streptomyces sp. NBC_00234; assembly: GCF_036195325.1. NCBI lineage: Bacteria > Bacillati > Actinomycetota > Actinomycetes > Kitasatosporales > Streptomycetaceae > Streptomyces > Streptomyces sp. NBC_00234. The sequence continues at coordinate 5,201,046 of NZ_CP108101.1, forward strand.
GGCGAGGGCCTGGGCAACAAGTTCCTCGCGAACATCCGCGAGTCCGACGCGATCTGCCAGGTCATCCGCGCCTTCAAGGACGAGAACGTCGTCCACGTCGACGGCAAGGTCTCGCCGAAGGACGACATCGAGACGATCAACACCGAGCTGATCCTCGCCGACCTCCAGTCCGTCGAGAAGCAGATCCCGCGCCTCCAGAAGGAGTCCCGCCTCCAGAAGGAGAAGGTCGCGGTCCTCGCCGCGGTCGAGGAGGCCCAGAAGATCATGGAGGCGGGCCAGACCCTCTTCGCCGCGGGCATCACCGCGAACACGGAGAAGGGTCGCCTCCTGCACGAGCTCCATCTGCTGACGACGAAGCCCTTCCTGTACGTCTTCAACGTCGACGAGGACGAGCTGGTCGACGAGGACTTCAAGAACGAGCAGCGTGCCCTGGTCGCCCCGGCCGAGGCGATCTTCCTCAACGCCAAGATCGAGTCCGAGCTGATCGAGCTCGACGACGACGAGGCCCTGGAGCTGCTCCAGTCGATGGGCCAGGACGAGCCCGGCCTGGCGACCCTCGGCCGCGTCGGCTTCGAGACCCTGGGCCTCCAGACCTACCTCACGGCAGGCCCGAAGGAGACCCGCGCCTGGACGATCAAGAAGGGCGCGACGGCCCCCGAGGCGGCCGGTGTGATCCACACCGACTTCCAGAAGGGCTTCATCAAGGCGGAGATCATCTCCTTCGACGACCTGGTCGAAACGGGCTCGGTCGCCGAGGCCCGCGCCAAGGGCAAGGCCCGCATGGAGGGCAAGGACTACGTGATGCAGGACGGCGACGTGGTGGAGTTCCGCTTCAACGTGTGAGCGGATGACCTGACGCCACGTTGGCCGCGTGGTTCACGTCAGGTCGGATGGGGTCGGCTCTTCCGGGAGTCGGCCCCTTGCTGTTTCCCGGGCGGGATGGTGCTGGGGGCAGGCTCATTCGTACTGTCGGCAGCGTCCGGGGAAGACGGCCTTGACCCGTGCGGAGACGAGGTCCAGGGCGCTGCGGGAGGCGGCGCCGTCGGGATCGGACCCGAGCTGAAGAGCCAGTCCCTCGACCAGGCTGTGCAGTTCGAGTGCGGCGAGATCCGGGTCGCTGTCGGCCGGTACTTCGCCGCACTCCTTTCCGTTGCGGACCGCTCCGGCGAGCATCGAGCGGATGAGCCGGCCCGTCTCGGCGTGGGCCTGCGCGAGGCGCGGGTTGTCCACCGTGCGTCCTACGAAGGCCAGCGTCACGCGGTGTGCCGAGCGGCGGGGCGGGTCCACCGGGAGCCACTCGGCAAGGCCGTCGACGACCACGTCGCGGATCGGCAGCCGCTCGCGCCTCGATCGTTCCTCCAGCGCCGAAACCCTCTCAAGGGTCTTCTGGACGACCCTCTCGTGAGTGAACAGCACCATCTCGTCCTTGGTCGAGAAGTAGTGCTGTACGTGGCCGACGGAAACCCCTGCCTCGGCGGCGGTCCGCGCCACGGTGACCTGGTCGAGACCCCGCTCGGTGATCAACCGCTGGACCGCGTCGGCGACCTGGACGCGCCTGGCTTGGTGATCGACGACCTTCGGCATGCCGTCAGGGTATCCGCCTTCGGGCCTTGCCAGATCTTTTTACCGTATGGTCATATTGTAAAAACTGCTGAGGGGCGAAGGGGGCCGTAGGCATGGGGATGAAGCCGCGAGCGAGGCTGCGACGGTGGCGCGTGGGGTTAGGGACGGCCATGGGGGTGGTGCTGATCGCGAGTGCGGTGAACGGATTCGCGCCCGCGGCTACGGCCGCCGGGAGCGCCGTCGTGAGTGCTGGGGGTGCTGTCGATGCCGGGACTTGGCCGGTGATCGACGACTTCGTCGAGGAGCGGCTCGATGCGACCGGCACGCCCGGTGCCGCGCTCGCCGTGATCGAGGGCGGTCGCGTCGTGCACGAGCGGGGGTTCGGCAAGGACGGCCGGGGCCGGGCCGTCACGTCGGATACGCCGTTCCTGTGGGGGTCGGTGGCCAAGCCGGTCACCGGGCTCGCCGTCATGCAACTGGTGGAGGCCGGCCGGGTGGAGCTCGACGCGCCGGTGCGGACGTACCTTCCCTGGTTCAGGCTCGCCGACCGCGAGGTGTCCGGCCGCATCACGGTCCGGCAGTTGCTCACCAACACCAGTGGAATCCCCACTTCCGCCAGCGCCCGGATCGGAGACCGCTACGACAACGCGCCGGGCGCCCTCTCTCACGCGGTCCGTGATCTGGCGCGGATCGCTCCCGCTGCCGAGCCCGGCGAGTCCTACGCCTACTCCAGCGCCGGATACGCCGTGCTCGGCGCGTTGGTCGAGGAGGTTTCCGGGCGGCCGTTCGGCGCCTACGTGCACGAGAACGTTCTGGACCCGCTCGGCATGGAGCATGCCGTCGCGACCGAGCGGGACTTCGACCGCGAGCAGGTGCCGCCCGGTCACCGGTTCTTGTTCGGCAAGCCGGCGCCGTTCGAAGCTCCGTACGACACCTCGGGCGTCCCCGGCGCCCATGTGGGCGGCAGCGCAAGGGACTTGGCCCGCTTCGTCAGGGCCCAACTCGGTGGTGGGCAGCTGGACGGGCGGCGGGTGCTCTCGGCGCCGGGGATCGCGGAGACCCAGCGCGGCCAGGTGGACAGCGACGCCGACCGCTTCGGACTCGGCTGGTCGGTCGGCACCCTCGAGGGCACGAACGAGCGCATGGTCTGGAAGTCCGGATCGCTGCCCGGCCACGATGCCATGGTCGTCATGCTCCCCGACAGGGACCGGGCCGTGATCGTCCTGCAGAACGCCTTCCACCTGCTGCGCGCCCAGGAGTTCCACGACGCCGCGTTCGGGGCCGCCCGGATCCTGTCCGGAGCACCCCCGGAGCGGACATCGGCCGATCCGCTCGCCTTCGTCCTGCCCTGGGCGATGGCCGCACTTGCCGGGGGTCTGGCGCTCGGCTTGGTCGCCCCGGCCCTGCGTCTCCTGCCCCGACGGCGGGAGGCGTCCCGAGCCCGCTCCCGGCGCCGGATCGTCCTGAACACGGGTGTGTCGGTTGCCGCGTTGCTCACGTCGGCGGCGCTGTTGTGGTGGGTGCTGCCCGCGGCCCTCGGCGGCTCGATCGATTCGGCCCTGCTCTGGCTGCCCGACGTGGGATGGGCCGCGGTGGGTGTCGTGGCGGTTGCTCTGGCTCTCGCGGTGGAGCGTACGGCGCTCGCCGTGGTGGATCTGTGGCGGCGCAAGGACCCCCAGCGCGCCGCCGAGCCCGCGCCACGCGCCATGGCCGACTGTGACCACGTCGCAGGGCCACCCTCGATTTCGCAGGCCGGAGCCCCGCCCGGCCGGGGTCACTCGTCGAAGTAGAGGTCGTACGGCAGGTAGTCGTCGTCCGGGACACGCGGTACGTAGTGCGGGGCCGTGCGCGCGGCGATCGCCCGCAGTCGGGTGGCGGCCTCCTCCTCGGAGGTGGGGGCCAGTCCGAGGGCGTTCAGGAGGGCGTCGCGTTCGGTGTCGAAGTCGGGGTGGTCGGCCCGGACTTCCGAGCCCAGCGCGTCGACGGGGAAGCCCTTCGCCAGGTCCCGCCAGCACGGCAGCACCACGAGGAGTGTCACGGCCTCGACGAGGTCGGTGCCGATCAGGGTGGCCCGGCCCTCGGAGTCGGCGTACAGGACAGGGCGTTCCCCGGCTCCGGCCTCTCCGCACAGGAAGTACGTGCCGCCGGCGCCGCAGCCGGCTATGGGGAGCAGCGGTGCTCCTGTCGGAAGGACGAGGTCCTCGACGGGGTCCCGGCGGTCGATCTCGAAATCGCCCGGCCAGGCGAGCGCGGCAGAGAGGGAGGGGTCCTGCTCGATGCGGCGGAGCAGATCATCCGATGCGGTCATGAGCGGAACGTAGCAGCGGGCTCGGACATGGACATTGCGCAGCCGTTGTCCGGGGCAGGCCGCTTCGTACGTCAACCCCGACCTTCGTCCCATTCCCGCCCTGCCGTTCGGCTCGGGCTTCCCGCTGCCGTCGCTCCTACGTTCGGGGCCATGGAAAAACACTCACGAAGGAACGCCGGGGGTGTCCGGCTCCTCGGTTCCATGGCTCTCCTGGGGGCGGGGGCCGTGGTTGTCGTCCGTCTGTCCCCGGGCGGGCTCGGGCAGGCCGGGGCGACCGAGGTCACCGAAGGGGGGTCGGTGTCGGTCTACCGGTCCCTGACCGGAGCCGTGGCCGATGGTCCGGCGTGGATCGGTTCGCTTCTTGAGGTGGCCACCGAGGGGACGTTGGTGATCCTGGGGCTGCTGCTCGTCCTGGTGTGCTGGACCTCGGGCCGCCGCAGGGACGTGGCGGGCGTCGCCGGGAGCGTCGTCGTCGGGGCCGGCACCGTCGTCGCGTACGCGCTCAGCGAGGCGCTGAAACTGGTCGTGGATCAGGAGCGGCCCTGCCGGGTGCTGTCCGGCGTCGAGGTGCTCGCGGAGTGCCCGGAGGTGGGGGACTGGTCCTTTCCCAGCAACCACGCCACCCTTGCCGTCGGTCTCGCGGTGGGGCTTGCCCTGCTGCGGCCCCGTCTGGCCGCCGTGACGCTGCCGTTGGCCGGAGCCGCCGCGCTGCTGCGGGTCCTGGTCGGAGTGCACTACCCGCACGACGTGCTCGCCGGTGCCACGCTCGGCGGCACGGTCGTGGCCGCGCTGCTGCTCGCCGCGCTGCCGCTCGTCGTGCGGGTGGCGTCACGGGTGGCCGGCCGCCGGTGGGGGAACGACACCGGCCTCGTGGGCGACCACGGCGGCAGCCGCCCGGTTGTCGACTCCCAGGCGGGCCAGGACGGAGCTGACGTGCGCCTTGACCGTGCCTTCGACCACATGCAGCCGACGGGCGATCTGGCCGTTGGACAAGCCGCTGCCGAGGAAGGACAGCACTTCGCGCTCCCGGGAGGTGAGCCCGTCGACCCGCTCCCGGGCGGCCTCCCGCCGGCCGGCCAGGGCGCTGGCCCCGCTCGACGCGAGGTGGGCGACCACCCGGGCCGCGACCTTCGGTGACAGATAGGCGGCGCCGTCGGCCACCGCCCGTACCCCCGCGATCAGTTCCTCGGGCTCGCCCGACTTGATCAGGAATCCGGCGGCGCCGCCCCCCAGTGCCTGGAGGATGTAGTCGTCCTCCCCGAAGGTCGTCAGCATGATCACACCGGTGGCCGGTGCCGTCCTGCGGATCTCGGCCGCCGCCTGGATGCCGTTGACCTTCGGCATACGGATGTCGAGCACGGCGACCTGGGGGCGGTGGAGCCGGACCAGCTCCACCGCGTCCTGTCCGTCGGCGGCCTCGGCGACGATGTCGATGCCCGGATCGGTGGACAGTACGGCCCGTACGCCCGCGCGGATCATCGGCTCGTCGTCGGCGATCAGTACCCGGATCATCGGCCGCTCACGGTGTCAGGGCGTCGAGGGACACCAGGACGCCCCGCCGGAAGCACAGCCGGTACGCGTCTCCGGACCGGTCGTCGAACCGGTCGGCCGTCATCGCGTAGTACTCGCACGTCATGCCCCGTCCCTCGGGTTCGGTGGCGGCCGGAGGCGGAGTCGTCCGATGGTCCGGCAGCACACGCTCCACTTCGGAGCGATCCTGCCCCACCCGCAGGCGGGCGTAGTCGCGCGGGTCCAGCACCGACCGGGAGGCGGTCAGCATCTCCCACCCCATCAGCACCCGGTCAGCACCGCGCCGGTCACCAGGGGCAGCATCACCGCGACGACCAGGGTGCGGCCGGCACGCCGTCGGGCACGGCGGTACTCCGGCGGCAGTCCGCCCTCGTGCCCGCGGGGAGGCGCTGGGGCGGCGGACTGCGCCGGGCGTACGTGCGGAATCCGGGCCACGACCGCGAATCCGTCGCCCCGGGGGCCGTACGCGAACGTGCCTCCGGCCAGTCGCACGCGCTCGTCGAGTCCGACGAGGCCGTGACCGCCCCTGTGGGAGCGAGGAGCGGACACGGTCTGCCCGGGACCGTTCGTCACGGAGACCTCCGTCTCCGCCGCCGTGTGCGAGACGTGAATCCTGGCCGTCGCGCTGGGCGCGTGTCTGGCCACATTGGTCAGCGCCTCCTGCACCACGCGGTGCGCGGCCCGTTCGACCACCGGCGGAAGGTCCGCCCCCTCGCCATCGACGCGCAGTTCGACCGCGAGACCGGACGCGGACACCTCGCCGACCAGCTGCGCGAGGCCGGTGTCCGAGGGCCGTGTCGGCGCGCCGTCCGTCTCCTCGCGCAGGACGCCGATCACCTCGCCCAGGCGCTCCACCGCGGCAGCGGCCCTGGTCCTGATCTCCTGTGCGGACCGACGGTGGTGGTCCTCCAGGCCGGGGGAGAGCTGCAGTGCCCCGGCCGACAGTGCGATCAGGCTGAGGTCGTGGCCGAGCATGTCGTGCATGTCCTGCGCGATGCGGGCCCGTTCGAGCAGCCTCGCCTGCTCGCCGACGAGTCGGCGCTCCCGCTCCAGGTGCCCGGCCCGCTCCCAGCCGGCCCTGGCCAACTTCTGGTACTGGCGCCGGAACCGGCCCACGAACCACGGCGGCATGACGGCGAGGACCACCACCCCCACGAACCGGTTCCCCAGCGGGAGCCACGAGGGCACCAGGGCCACGGCCACCACACCGGCAGCCAGGACCGCGACCAGGACCAGTGCCGCCGGACGCGTCCTGCCCGGCTGCCGTCCCGCCAGGAACGCGGTGATCACTGTCGGCACGGCCCACCACGGGCTCACCGCGCTCAGGGCGGCCGTTGCCGCCGTGGCCGCCGCCGGCAGGTTGCCGGGGTCCAGCAGGTGGCGGAATCCGGCGGTCGCGGCTGCCGGAGCCGCGGTCCCGTCTACGACGGGCGCGGGCGCGGTCCCGTTCTCGGTCGTGGTCTCGTTCACGCAGGTGACGGTACGGAAGCGACGGACCGTGCGGCACTGCCGAAAGTCATGGATCCGTGACGGCCACGGAACCGGGACGGGGACGGGGACCGGAGCGCTCAGCGCACCGCGAGCGGTGCGAGGAACGCGCCCCGTTCCGGGCCCGAGCCGACCACCGAGAAGCACACCAGGTCGCCGCCGGCCAGGCTCCCGGCCTCCTGGTCGGCGTGCAGCAGCGCGAGGGTGGACGGGGCGGCGGTGTTGCCGATGGCGCGGGCGTTGCCCGGGGCCATCTCCGCGGGGATGTCCGTCTCGGCCAGGAACGCGTCGACGAGGAAGGGATGGGCCTGGTGCGTGTACAGGCGCGTGACCTCCTTGAGGTAGCCGGGCCGCGCCGACTCCAGCGCCTGGTGGTTGAGCCTCATGCCGGCGCTGTAGTACCGGCGGATCTCGGGCGAGTTCATCCCGTACGCGGAGAGCTCGTCGGCTCCGGGAGTGCCGGCCGGCCGGGCGGCGCCGCCGCCGAGGAAGTGGATCAGCGGGTCGGTGATGCCGGGGCCGCCGTCGAAGGCCAGGCTGTCGCGGGAGTAGAGCAGCACCCCGTCGGCCTCCTCGCTGCGGCGCAGGACCAGGGCCGCCACTCCGTCGGAGAAGAGGGCGGGGGAGGCCCACATGTTCTTGCCGTGCGGGTGGGCGGAGTTCTCGGCGTACTGCGGAAGCAGGGTGCCGTCGGGGCCGGTGCTCACGAGGCTCGTGATGTTGTACGCGACGACCAGGGCGCGTTCGGCTCGCATGGCCGAGACGACCGCCGCCGCGCGGGCCAGACCCGCGCAGCCCGCGCCCAGTTGGACCGGCGGCACGCGGTCGGGGATGTTCAGCTGCCGCATGAGCGCGAAGGTGTCCTGGTCGAGCATCACCTGGTAGGGCGTGCAGGTGACGACGACGACCGCGGTGATGTCGGAGGGGGTCAGGCCCGCGTGGTCCATGGCCTGCCGGGCGACGGCGGCGACCGACTCGACGCCCGCGAAGCGTGCCGGGTCCCAGCTCTTGCCCTGCACGCCGAGCAGTCTGGTGATGGCCGCACCGCCCAGGTGGTGGCCGGGCCGGTGCCGGTCCGGGACGCGGGTCCGTTCCGCCCATGCGTCCATGCCGATGACGGTTCCCACATCCGCGTGGGCGCCCGCGATCTCGTACGGGAACGGCTCGGTGTCCGCCGGACGGCCGAGCGGGGCGGTGCCGGGGGCAGGGCTGGTGAGATCCATGGTGAAGGGCTTCCCGTGGTTCGGTGGCCGACAGCGTCGACGGGTCTGGGGGCTGTTGGATCCTCGGCTCCCGAACCGCCAACGTCCAAGTCAGCGGCCCTCATTCGGGTGAACGGACCCCCGTGGCCACCCGCCCGGACGTGCCGTTTCCTCTCCCTCGTACCACTGTGCGAGACGGGCGCCCCGGAATCACTCCGACGTGGACGCGCAGGACGGCGAGCCGCCGTGAACCCGGTGGCACGATGACCGCTGATCAGGTGGAACGACAGAAGGTTGGCCGATGGGCATCCCGAGTGTTGATTCGATTCCGAGGGTGACCGGCGTCCCGGTTCCCGGGCACGGGACGGCTGAACTCTCGTGTGGTGGAGGGGTTCTCGCCGGGATGCGGGCGGTCGTCACCGGTGGTACCGCCGGTCTGGGACGGCACCTCGCCGAAGGCTTCCTCGCGGCGGGGGCGCAGGTGATGTGCGGTGCCAGGGGCGAGGGTCAGGTCGGTGAACTCGTCGAGCGGTACGGCGAGTCCGTCGGCTACACGTCCGCCGACGTACGCGACCCCTCGTCCGTCGACGGCCTGATGGCCGAGACCGCCGACCGGTT